>JAJYTY010000013.1 GCA_021792835.1 Pseudomonadota bacterium | reverse complement strand
CACCGAGATCCTGCGCCGTGGCATCGACGAGGGCGTGGGCAACTCGATCCTCATCAAGGTCAACCAGATCGGTACGCTGACCGAGACCTTCGCGGCCATCGAGATGGCCAAGCGCGCCGGCTACACCGCGGTGATCTCGCACCGCTCCGGCGAGACCGAGGACACGACCATCGCCGACATCGCGGTGGCCACCAATGCCGGCCAGATCAAGACCGGCTCGCTGTCGCGCTCGGACCGCATCGCGAAGTACAACCAGCTGCTGCGCATCGAGGAAAACCTCGGCGACGTCGCGCGCTTCAGCGGGCGCTCCACCTTCTACAACCTGCGCTGAGCGCGGCGGTCCGGCCGTACGGGCGCAGTCGCTGGAGCACGACGATGCGGTCGCTGCGCTGGGTCACCGTGGTGCTGCTGGGCGTGGTGGTGCTGCTGCAGTGGCCGCTGTGGTTCGGCGAGCGCGGCTGGCCCGCGGTGCAGCGGCTGCGCCAGCAGTTGAGCGCGCAGCATCTGGCCAACCAGCAGCTGCGCCAGGACAACGAAGCCCTGTCTGCGCAGGCGCACGACCTGAAGACCGGCACGCAGGCGGTACAGGACCTGGCGCGCAGCGAGATGGGCATGATCGCCCCCGACGAGGTGTTCGTGCAGGTGTTGCCGGCCTCCAGCCCGCTGCCTCCGGTGGCGGCGCCATCGGGGCCATCCGCCGGCGCTCGCTGAGAATCCGGCGCGGCCCTGCCCCTGCCGCCGGCCCTCGCCGCTATTGCGGGCTGCTGGACGCCGGCGGCTGGTCGACTCCGGCGTGGAACAGCTGCGCCGCGTCGACCAGGTCGAAGGCATAGCCGGCTCCGCAGAATTCGCAGGTGACGTCGACCTCTCCCCGTTCGGCCAGCACCGACTCCACCTCGTCTCGCCCCAGCATGCGCAGCATCTGCGCCACGCGTTGCTTCGAGCAGGTGCAGTGAAAGCGCGGCTGCGGCGGCGTGAACACGCGTGCCTGCTCCTCCCAGAACAGGCGTCGCAGCAACTCCTGCGGATCCAGGCTCAACAGCTCGGAGCGCTGCAGCGTCGACGCCAGGTGCACGGCGCGCGAGAAATCCTCGTCGGCGCGTCCGGCCGCCGCGCCCGCGCTGCCACCGTCACCCGGCATGCGTTGCACCAGCAGCCCGCAGGCGCTGTGCTCGTCGGCCGCCAGCATCAGCCACGACGGAATCTGCTCGGACTGGTCGAGGTACTGGCGCAGCACCGAGGCCAGGTCGTGCAGCGCGTTCCCATCGGCATCGCTGAGCCCGACGATGCCCTGGTAGGGCTGCTGCCCCGGCTGGCGCGGATCCAGCGTGATCACGCAGCGCCCGGCACCGTGCAGGTTCGCCAGCTGCGCGAAATCGACCGTTTGCGCCGGCTGCAGTTCCTCGCTGGCCTTCGCCGTGGCGCGCAACCCGAAATCCGGCTGGCACTCGGCCACCGCCAGACGCAGCGGACCGTCGCCGTGGATCTGCAGGATCAGGGTCCCGTCGAACTTCAGGCTGCCCGCGAGCAGCACCGAGGCGGCGCTCATCTCGCCCAGCAATTCCTGCACGCCGGCATCGTGACGACGCCGGCGCCGCATCTCCTGCCAGCTGTCGCGAAGGCGCACCGCGACCCCGCGCACGTTGCCGTCGCCCAGCATGAATTTCAGCAGGCTGTCGCTCATCACGGTCGCGGCTGCGCCGGCAGTTCCTGCAACTGGTCCAGATACTGCTCGCCCTTGCGCACGTACACGTCGGCGTTGCGCCGCAGGCCCTCGATCTCCTCGGCGCGCAGCTCGCGCACGACGCGCGCCGGGCTGCCCAGGATCAGGCTGCCGTCCGGAAAACTCTTGCCCTCGGTAACCAGCGCGCCGGCGCCCACCAGGCAGTCGCGACCGATGCGCGCGCCGTTGAGCACCACCGCCTGGATGCCGATCAGGCTGCCGTCGCCGACGCTGCAGCCATGCAGCATGGCCTGGTGGCCGATGGTCACGCCGTCGCCCACGCTCAGCGGGAAGCCCGGGTCGGTGTGCAGCACGGCGCCCTCCTGCACATTGCTGCGCTCGCCCAGCACGATGGGCTCGTTGTCGCCGCGCAGCACGGCGCCGAACCACACGCTGGCGTGGCGCGCGATGCGCACGCGCCCGATCACCCGCGCGGTGTCGGCGATGAAAACCCCGGAGGCGACTTCGGGACGGACGTCGCCGAGTTGGAACATGCTCATGCTGCGCTCCTGCGCGAATGCGCAAATGAAACGAATCGGCGGTCGACACGCGTTGCGCGGCCGCCCTCGCCGTCGCGACGAGAATAACCCATGCCCGGCGCGGCCGCCGTGCGCTTCCCGGGCAGGCTTGGCGCTACCCTAGGCAACCCCATGACACACTGGCAGCTCGCACGCCTGCGCCCCGGCGCGGCCTTTCCCCCGCCCGAGCAGGCCTGGCCCGCGCAGTCGCCCTACCCTGGGCTGCTGGCGATCGGCGGCGCGGTCGACTCGGCCACCTTGCGCAACGCCTACGCGCAGGGCATCTTCCCGTGGTTCGGCGAGGATGAACCGCCGCTGTGGTGGAGCCCCGACCCGCGCATGGTGCTGCTGCCGCGAGACCTGAAGGTGCGGCGCTCGCTGCGCCAGTCGGCGCGGCGCTACGCCGCCGACCCGCGCTTCGAGTTGCGCGTCGACAACGCCTTCGAGCAGGTCATGCGGGCCTGCGCGGCGCCGCGCGCGGGCGCGCCGGGGACCTGGATCGGGCCGTCGATCCTGCGCGCCTACGTCGAGCTGCATGCGCAGGGGCTGGCGCACAGCTTCGAACTGTGGCGCGACGGCGAGCTGGTCGCCGGCCTGTACCTGGTGGCGCTGGGAGCGGCGGCCTTCGGCGAATCCATGTTCACGCGGGTCGACGACGGCTCCAAGGTGGCGCTGATGGCGCTGTGCGGCTTCGCCCAGCATCACGGGATTCGCTTCATCGACTGCCAGCAGCAGACCGCGCACCTGGCCAGCCTCGGGGCCGGCCCGTGGCCGCGCGAGCGCTTCCTGCGCGAGCTGCGACAAGCCCGCGCCCTCGAAGGCCCGGCACGCTGGCAGTATGATTGGACGCAGTTTCATCAGCATTGCGCAGCCTGGCTGTGACCCACCCGAACGAGTTGCCGTTCAGCGCGCTGCAGTTCTATTCGACTGCGGCGTACCCCTGCAGCTACCTGCCGGAACGGCTGGCGCGATCGCAGGTGGTGACCCCTGCGCATCGCGTGCGCGCCGACGTGTATACCGAACTGGTGCAGGCGGGGTTCCGGCGCAGCGGCCTGTTCACCTATCGTCCCCAATGCGACGGCTGCCGCGCCTGCCTGGCGCTGCGCGTGCTCGCGCAATCCTTCCGCGCCGATCGCAGCCAGCGCCGCGCCTGGAAGCGCCACAACGGCCTGCAGGCGCGCGTGATGGCCCCTGAATTCGTGCTCGAGCACTACGAGCTGTACCTGCGCTACCAGGCGCGCCGGCATGCCGGCGGCGGCATGGACCAGGACAGCATCGACCAGTACACCCAGTTCCTGCTGCAAAGCCGGGTCGACACGCGCCTGGTCGAATTCCGCGAACCGGGACCTTCCGGTGCGCTGAGGATCGTCTCGGTGATCGACCTGCTGGGCGACGGACTGTCGGCCGTCTACACCTTCTACGACCCGGACCCGCCCGGCGCCGCGTTCGGCACCTATGCGGTGCTGTGGCAGATCATGCAGACGCGCGCGCTGGGCCTGGCCCACACCTACCTCGGCTACTGGATCGCCCAGAGCCCGAAAATGGCCTACAAGAGCCGTTTCCGCCCCTACCAGGTCCTCGGCCCCGGCGGCTGGGTCGACGGCCCCGGCACGCAACAGCCCGCCTCGGGCGCGCCACTGGCGCTGGACGCGGCGCTTTCCTGAGCGGCGCGGGGCTTCCCGCGCTCCCTCATTCGTGAATGGCAAAAACCGTGCCGACGGTCACCGTCACCACGCCCGAAGCAACCCAGGACCAGAAGCACCAGAACCCCAGCGCACGATCCAGCCGGGTGGTGTGCCGAAACACCAGTTCCCGGTCCGCGTCCAGCGCGCGAAGCGGTCCGCGCGCGGAAATGCGCAGCAGAATCTCCGGGCACCCGCAGGCCTGCGCCACATTGCCGGTCTCCCCTCCGGTGATGAAGATCGGAATGCCCAGCGCATCGCGGGTCGCCGGATTGCGGCGCAGCTTGCGCACGGTGGTCTGCCCGAGCAGGAAATACAAGGCCCACGACAACAGCTGCAACGCGAAGAATGTGTAGAACCCGAAAGTCTCGAAGTCCGAGTAGCTCATGCCGGATGCCCCGGAAAACGCACTCGGACGGAATATGACTGCTCCGCGAAGCGCTTCAGGTAATGATCGAAGACCATCCCAGCCGTCGCCGACGCCGCGACGACCGCCAGGCCGCCAAGAACCAAGACCCACCCTCCAGGCACCGCGAGGACCATCATGCCCAAGGCGCGCGTGCCGAGCGAAACAGCAAGCGCCGAGGCGCCGAGCCCTGCCCCGAACCCGGCCGCTTCGCCGACCATGGTTCGCTGCCAGTCTCCGCCCGCTTCGTATTCAGCGTGCACTTGCGCGCCCCGTCGAACGAAGTCAAAGGCCACCAGGCCTCTGCCCAGCACCGCTGCGTGCCTGGCCATCCGACTCAGCCTCGAGGCCTCCAGCACCGAGCGGACCTCGAGGTGGGCCACGCCGCGCGCCTCGCGCACACGGATCGCCGTGCGCCCATCCTGGACCAGCAAGCCGCGCTGCCGCAGCGACAGGTCGCTGCCGGCGCGCGCCAGCTCGTTCCTGAAGCCTTCGGCCAGCCGGGTCCCGGACGCCTGCATGCGCCGCCTCGCCAGGGCCATGTCCTGCGCGCCGCCCGCGGTGCGCCAGCGCGCGGCCTTCCAGTACTGGCCCATGCTGCCCTCGTAGTCGCCCACCGCGGCCGCGAAGCGCTGCATGCGCGCGCTGAAGGTCCCGAGCGCGGAGCCCGCGCCGGCCAGCGCGTAGACGTCCAGGTCCCGCAGTTCGTCGGTCAGTTCCGCCAGCGCCAGCGTGGTGTCGCTGCCCGGAGCCACGCAGATGTCGGTCAGCGGCCTGGCCACGGGATACGGCGCCAGGCGCGCACGGATCGCGTGGTCCATCGCGCCCGCGTCCGTCCCCACCAGGTACGGCGTATGCGACATCACCACGCCGCCGCCGCCGCGTTCGCGGCTTTGCAGCAGTTCCTCGGGCAGCTCCATGGCGCGGCACAGGGAGCGCGCGTCGATGCTCGTGTCGGTGAAGATCAGGCTGGCCATGCGTGGCCTCCATCGGCGAGCACACCGTGAGCAACCGCGCCGCGCGGCAGCTCAGGTGGGCCCTGGAACGCAGCGTAGGGCTCCTGCCGGGTGCATGAAGTCCGCAGACATCAAAGGCCTACGCCATGCCATGCGCGAGGCGCGCCGGGCGCTTGCGCGCCTCGCGCATGACACGCCCGCATTTCGTCATCTAAAATGGACGCGTGACGAACCCACCCTCCTCCGCGGCCGGCAAGCGCGAGCAGCCGGCGATCCAGGTCATCGAACGCATGTTCTCGGTGCTCGATGCCCTGGCCGGGCAGGCCGAGCCGATGCCCCTGAAGGCCGTCGCCGAGCGTTGCGGCCTGCACCCGTCCACCGCCCACCGCATTCTCAACGACCTGGCCACCGGGCATCTGGTCGACCGCTGCGAGCCAGGCGTCTACCAGCTGGGCATGCGCCTGCTCGAACTGGGCAACCTGGTGAAGGCCCGGCTGAACGTGCGCGACGTCGCGCTCGGCCCGATGCGCGAGCTGCACCGCCTGACGCACCAGCCGGTCAACCTGAGCCTGCGCCAGGGCGACGAGATCATCTACATCGAGCGCGCCTACAGCGAACGCTCGGGCATGCAGGTGGTGCGCACGGTGGGCGGGCACGCCCCGCTGCACCTGACCTCGGTGGGCAAGCTGTTCCTGGCCAGCGAGGAAGCGCAGAAGGTCAAGGCCTACGCGATGCGCACCGGACTGGCCGGGCACACGCGCAACAGCATCACCGACCTGGCGCGCCTGGAGGCCGAACTGGCGCGCGTGCGCCAGCTCGGCTTCGCGCGCGACAACGAGGAGCTCGAGCTCGGCGTTCGCTGCATGGCCGCCGGCATCCTCGACGACTCCGGGCGGCTGGTGGCCGGGCTGTCGCTGTCGGCGCCGGCCGACCGCCTGCAGGAGGACTGGCTGGCCAAGGTCATCGACACCGCGGCGCGCATCTCCGCGGCGCTGGGCTACCGCCCGAAGCCTTCGCAGACGGTGGCGCGCCGCGCCTGATCGGCGCCAGCCCAGGCGGCCGCGCCGGGGCGCGGCCTCACTCGTCCACCGAGGCGCGCAGTCCGCCGTCCGGCGCCGGGATCGGGTCGACGCGGGTCAGCAGCGTGCGCCCGGAGGTCTGCATCCAGTTGCGGATACGCTCGGCATCCACGAAGTGCGCATAGCGCCCGCCCCAGGCGTCGAGCAGCACGACGATCACGTTGCGCCCCTGCACGACGGTGTTGAGCACCAGGCAATGCCCGGCCTCGTTGATGTAGCCGGTCTTCTGCAGCAGGATGTCCCAGCCGCGGTTGAAGATCAGATGGTCGGTGTTGCGGTACTGCAGTTCGCGACGTCCGGCCTGCACCGTGCTCTTGGGATGGGTCGTGAACTCGCGGATCAGCGGGTAGGCGTACACCGCCGACGCGAGCCTGGCCAGATCGCTGGCGGTCGACTCGTTCTGCGGCGACAGGCCGGTGGGTTCCACGTAATGGGTGTGGCTCATGCCCAGCGACGCGGCCTTGCGGTTCATCGCCTGCACGCAGGCGTCCACGCCCCCCGGATAGGCGCGCGCCAGCGCGTGCGCGGCGCGGTTCTCCGACGACATCAGCGCCAGCTTGAGCAGTTCCTCGCGCGTGAACACCATGCCCGGGCTCAGGCGCGAACTGCTCCACTTCAGGGTGTCGATGTCGGCATCGGTGATGGTGATGCGCTGGTCCATCGGCTGGTGCGCGTCGAGCACCACGGCGGCGGTCATCAGCTTGGTCAGCGACGCGATCGGGCGCACGTCGCCGGCGTCCTTGCTCAGCAGCACCTGATGGGTGCGAGCGTCCACCACCAGCGCCGAGCCCGAGGCCAGCGAGACCGGATCGCTGCCGAGGTCGGTCAGCGGCCGACGCAGCATCGCCGGACGTGCCGCCGCGTGCTGCGCGACATGCTCGACCACCCTGCGCGGCTGCGGCCGACGAACCGGCGTCCTGCGTGCGACACGGCGTGGCACGACCCGCTTGTGCACGATGCGCTTGTGCACGACCCGGCGCACCGGCTTGTGCTCCACCCGATGCTCCACCCGGTGCTCGACCCGGCGCACGACCTTGTGCTCGACCCGCCTGTGCACGACGCGATGCCGCGCCACGGCCTTGTGCGCAACCGCTTCGTGGGCCGCTGCCGGGGCGCTGGCGGCGGCCTCGGCGGCCACCGCGGCCGGACTCAGCAGCCCGAGCAGCAGGCCCAGCGCCCCCAGCAGCACGCGAACGGGAAGGAGGTTGCCGATGCCGGGCCGGGTGCTGGGGCGGATGGGGCGCATGGTCGCTCTTGGAGATTGGCTCGAAGCGTAGCAAATCGAAAAAACTGCGGCAAGATCAAAAATTTGCAACTTGCTCTTGATGTGCCATTCGAGCATCACCATGCATTCCACATGGGCAACTTTCCAGCCCAGGCCGGCTGGCCGCGGATTCTAGGACCGGCGGCCTTGCCGACTCGTGCACGCGCCCATCAAAAACGCCCCGCTGCGGGCGGGGCGTTCTTGCGGTCGGTACTCGACCGAGCTGCGCCGTCAGGCGCATCGCGCGAAGGCGATCACTTCTCCAGCTTGAAGATCGCGATCGCGTCCCCGTACGGGTAGTGCATCTGGAAGTTCCCGCCGGCGGCCACCGCCACGTACTGCGTGCCGTCCACCGAGTAGGTGATCGGCGGCGCGTTGACGCCGGCGCCGAGGTTGTAGCGCCACAGCTTCTGGCCGGTCTTCGCGTCGAAGGCATCGAACCAGCCGTCGCCCTCGCCGGTGAAGGCCAGGTTGCCGGCCGTCACCAGCGCGCCGCCCATCATCGGCTGCGGCAGCGTGCGGTTCCACGCGATCACCCCGGTGTTCACGTCGATCGCCGTGAAGGTGCCGTTCTGGATGCCGCCCTTCACGTTCTTGAAGGTGCTGCCCAGGCGGATCTGCCCGGGGATCGGCGGCGAATTGTCCTCCTTCGTGTAGGTCATCAGCTGGTTCATCCCCAGCACGTAGACGTACTTGGTCAGCGGCGAGTACGCCGGCGGCGACCATTCCGAACCGCCGTTGGCGCCCGGCAGCATCTGGATGCCCTTGGTGGTCGGCTGGGTGAACAGGTACTTCTGCTCGTCGAAGGGCTCCGACATGCGGATCAGCTTGCCGGTCTCGCGGTTGACCACGTAGTAGAACGCGGTCTTGCCGGCCTCGCCGGCCGCAGGGACCATCTTGCCGTGGTCCATCGCATCGAACAGGATCACCGGGCTGACGGCGTCCAGGTCCCACACGTCATGCGGGACTTCCTGGTAGTACCACTTGAGCTTGCCGGTCTTGACATCCAGCGCGATGATCGAGTCGGTGTACTTGTTGTCGCCCAGGCGCACCGAGCCGTTGAGGTCGGGGTTCGGGTTGCCGGTGGAGAAGATCAGCAGTCCGCGCTTCGTATCGATGGACGGCGTGGTCCACACCGTGCCGCCGCCGTATTTCCACGAGTCACCCGACCAGGTCGAGTGGTCCGAGGTGGTGTGGAAGCGCCAGATCTGCTTGCCGGTGTCGGCGTTGTAGGCCGCGATGAAGCCCTCGATCGGCCATTCGCCGCCGGCGCTGCCGATGATCACCATGTGGTGGTAGTAGGTCGGCGCCATGGTCTCCGAGTAGCCGGCCTGCGAGTTGGCCACCTCGGTGGACCACTCCTGCTTGCCGGTGCGCGCGTTGACCGCGACCAGATGGTCGTCGATGGTCAGCAGGAACACCCTGCCGTCGCCGGCCGCCGCGCCGCGGTTGACCGGACCGCAGCAGATCTGCGTGAAGCCGTTGGTGTAGACGTACTTCCACAGCGTCTGCCCGGTGGTGGCGTCGAGCGCGATCAGCGCCTGCTTCTTGTTGACCATCGGGGTGGTGGCGTACATCACCCCGTTGACCACCAGCGGGGTGGTCTCGAAACTGGCCGTGTAGCCGGTCTGCGCGATGGCCACCGGCTTGAGTTCCTTCACGTTGCCGGTGTTGATCTGGTCGAGCGGCGAGAAGCGCGTGTTGTCGTAGTTGCGCCCGTTGACCACCCAGTTGCTGTTCTCGTTGGCGGCGTTGTCCAGCATGTGCTGCGTGACGTCGACGTCGCGCATCACGCTGTTCTGCATTTCGGCCTTCTTGCCCCCGGTCTCCGAGCCCTCGGCCTTCATGCCCGCCGCGTGAGCGGCGAGTGAAAGCGTGCTGCCCAAGACCACCGCGGCGGCCAACACCGCGCGCTCACAGGCCCTGCGGACCCGTGTCGCCCTTTCGCTGCGTGTACTCATGGTTGTCGTCTCCTGGTCTCAAACGAACGGAGCCTTGGCGGGGATTCGCCTGCGCTCTCTTCTGGGTCTTGTTGTTGGAATGTGAACGGGTGGGTCTGCGCGCGCCGCCCGCGCCGGGCGGCGTACGCGCTCAGTGCTTGTCTCCCGGATACGGCAGCATGGCGACGCACTTCACGTTGGCGGGAGTGAGTTGCTGGCTGCCCGACTTGTAGCCGTTGCTCTGCAGGACGAAAGCGAAGATCTTGGTGTAGTCGTCGGCCGGCAGGCTTCCCGGCGCCTGGTAAGGCATCTGGGTCTTCATGAAGTCCAGGATCTGCTGCGCCGAGATCTTGCTGAAGTGCAGGTACGAGTCGAAATCCGGCCCGGCCAGAGCCGGGCCCGAATTGCCGCGCAGGTCGGCCTTGTGGCAGGCCGCGCAGTGGGTCATGAACAGCGTCTTGCCCGCGCCGGCCTGCGCCACCGTGTAGTCGCCCTGCCCGGTGGCACAGGCGGCGGCGCTGGCGGCCGCCGGCAGGGCCAGCGCGCAGGCCACGCCCAGCAGCGCGCGGCACAGGAGAACACGGGACGAACGGAGGGCGAAGCGACGTGGCATGACGGGTCTCAGGAAAGGGAAAGGATGCAAAGGCAGCCCGCCGCGGCACGCGGCGCGACGTCGAATGGGGCGGGGGTGCCCGCGGGGCCGAGTCGAACCGGTCCCGTTCTCCGACAGGGGAACAAAGCGTGCGGCCACGCCCCAGGTTGCTGCATGGAGTCTCCTCGGGATCGGGGATCTCGCCCCTGCCGCAGCGGCGTGTTGCGCTGGCGGGCATCGGGCCTGACATTGTCCCCGATCAATATTTTGAGTCTTTTTACGAGCCTGCCGCGGAGTTGTACATTGATTTTTTCCCGATGACCCTTCGAGATTTCCGAAGTGTGTCCGGTTTTGACGAACAGCGGATGCGTCGCTTCCGAGGATGCGCACCCCCTTCGGAGTCCGCGCCGACGGCCTCGGTCAGCGCGAATGCAACATTGCGCAACGCTGTGGTGTGGGCGCGATCGGAGCCTCTGCGGAGCCCCCGGGCACGCCGAGGACATAAGCACATGAAGAATCGGTCCTTGGGGTCCATGCCGAGGCCGCCTAGCATCGGCTGCCTGCTCCTCGTCGACCCACCGCGATGCTCTTCCCCACCTTGGTCCTGCTGGGATTGCTGACGGGCGCCCTGATCGGCGCCACCGGCGTCGGCGCTGGCGCGCTCATGACCCCGATGCTGGTGTGGGGGTTCCGGCTGCCACTGCCGCTGGCCATCGGCACCGACCTGTGCTTCGCGGCGATCACCAAGCTCGGCGGGGCGGTGGCGCATTGGCGGCGCGGCCACGTGGACCGTGCGATCGTCGCGCACATGCTGCTGGGCAGCCTGCCCGCGTGCCTGGGAACCCTGCTGGCCATGCATGCGCTGGGCTGGGCGCGCGCCGGCCGCGGCGTGCTCGGCACGGCGCTGGGCGTGGCCTTGCTGCTGACCGCGGCAATGATCGCCGGGCGAGGCCGCTGGAGCCGCTTCGCGCTTCGCGCGGGGCGCCGGGTCCCGAGCTGGGCCCGCGACGCGCTGACCGTCGTGCTGGGAGCGCTGCTCGGCATGCTCGTGACCCTGAGTTCCGTGGGCGCCGGCGCCATCGGCTCCACGCTGATCGTGTTGCTGTACCCCCGCTTGCGGGCGCGGCGCCTGGTCGGCACGGACATCGCGCATGCGCTGCCGCTGAGCCTGGTGGCCAGCGTCGGGCATGCCTGGCTGGGTCATGTGGACTGGCAGGTGCTCGCCGCGCTGCTGCTGGGTTCGCTGCCCGGCATCTGGCTGGGCGCGCGAGCCAGCGACTGGCTGCCCGAACGCATCACGCGCGCGCTGCTGGCGACCCTGCTGCTGGGCATCGGCCTGCGCATGCTGTAGCGCCAGTGCCCGCGCCGGGCCGTCCACGGATCCCCGCGCAGTGTCCGCGACAGTCCGGGACGAAACAGTGGCCACTGTTGCACCGCAATCCAGCCTGCGTTCAGGTCGTGGCGATCGTGACGGTCACCTGCCTTTGCACGCTCACCCCGGCCGCATCGGTGGCGGTGATGGTCAGCGTATAGGCGCCGCACACCGGAGTCGGCCACGTCAGGATCACGCTGCCACCATTGGCCGAGAAGTTCATGCCCACCGCAGCGCCGCGGATCGTGACCTGGTCCTGCGCGGCGGCCGCTTCGGACACCGTGGCCACGACTCCCGTCAACGCGGTACCGGCCGAGCCTTGCAGCGACTGCACCGTCAACCCGGTGCCCGACGCCGCGCTGTTCACCTGCACCGTGATCACGGCATCGGCCGACAGGCCCGTGTTCGAATTGGTGGCGCTCACCGTCACGGGGTAGGTGCCGGGCACCGGCGATGCCCACGACAGCACCCCGGTGGACGCGTCGATGCGCATCCCGGACGGAGCCCCCTGGATCGCATACTGCAACTGCACGGCCTCGCCCGCCGTCGGCGCCGGGCCCCCGGCGCCTGCCCCGGGGACTGTTCCGCCGCTGGTCCCGGCGCTTGCCTGCACCTGGTACGACAGCGGCTGTCCCGCGGTGGCCGCCACGGTCGCCGCACTCACCGACGGAGACGTCGCCTGGGTCACGATGGTCACGCTCAGCACGGCGCTGTCCGACAACCCCGAGACCGTATCGGTGGCCGTGACCGTGACCGAATAAGTCCCGGCCGTCGGACTCGCCCAGCCGATCAGCCCGGTGGTGGAGTCGATGCTCATGCCGGCGGGGGCATTGCCGAGTTCCCACCGCACCGCGTCCGGCGCCGTGTACGGCATGCTCGCGCTCAACGCCGCACCGGCGGACCCGGTGACCGACAGCGGGCTCACGAAGGGCGGCGTGGTCGTCGGAGCCTGGGTCAGGTAGCTCACCAGGGGGCTCACGTTGGGCGTGCCCAGCCCGGTAGGCTGGTCGTAACCGACTTGCGCCGTGCACGCGGCGCCACAGGTCCCATCGCTGCCGCTGGTGATGTCGTTGAACACCTGCGCATAGGCCACCGGGTTGTTCAAGAGCCGGTACAGCATGCCCTGCACATGTGCCACGACGCCTTTGGCTTGCGCCGCGCGCTCGGCATCGGCAAGGGCCAGGATGCCCGCCCACGCCGGGGCGGCCAGGCTGGTGCCCCCGTAGACTTCGAGCAGCGGCGTGTCGGTCCCCACGGGGTAGGCGTACATGTACGGACCCGTATTCGGATCCGCGTCGAAGGACACGTCGGCCGTCGAACGCATGGTGAGGCCGCCGATCACGTCCTGGTACGACGGCTCCGGGATCAGGGAACTGATCCCGCCCCCTGTGCCCGACCATGCCTTCTCGACGCGCGAGCCGTTGCCATAGGAAAGCAGCGAGGTGCCGCCGCAGGCCAGCACGTTCGGGTCCCCCGCCGGCCAGGGAGGAAACGGCGCTCCGCCATCCCCGGTGGAGGCGGTGTAGCTGTCGTCGGCGTTCAGGAGCGGCTCGGCGTCTTCGCCCCCGAACTCCTTCGCGCTGTAGCTCATGGACACGATCCCCGGCCCCATGGTGTCGGCCAGGATCACTCCGGAACCCAGTACGGACGTATTCGCAGATGGCGTCTCGATCAGCACGATGCGCGCCAGCGGAGCGATTTCATGCACCGCCTCGACATCCTCCACATGCTCGGCGTGCCAGGAGCCGCTGTAGGCGGGAGCCGCGGCCGTCATCGTGCCGGAGTTGCTCGCGTACACGACGGAGAACGTGCACCCCCCAGCCGGATCGGCCGGCGCCAGCGGAAGCGCTGCCGTGGGCGCGATGGACACCGTCTTGCAGACCGGCAACCCGTACTGCTGGCTGAAATACGTCAGGTCCTGCGCGATGTTCGGCAAGTCGTAGGCATCGATGATGTACACGGTCTGCCCCGCCCCGTACAGCGAGCCCTGCACGGCGGTCAGGCCGCCCCACGATCCGAGCAGGCCGGGCAGGTCATAGGCCGCGCGAATCTGCGCCGGGGTGTATGCCACCGCAGCACCGGGGCTGCCGACGTTCAGGCGCAGCGGCGGCGGCGGAACCTCGATGGCCGTGGGCTGCTCGATCACGCCGACCGGGCCCGGGACGTTCACCGTCAGCCCGATGCTCCCGGCACTCGTGGCCGCCGGCTGGCATACCGCGGCCGCCGTCGAGCTGCCCTGGGAGCCCCCGCATGCACACAGGCCGAGCAGGCTGCATGCGGCGGCCAACGCCAGCCGCAGGCGGCTTGACGTCGGCCTGATCGGCGAACGCCGGGATCCTTCTGCCTGCTTCGCCATGCGTGCCCCCGTTCGCAGCCGTGGTCAGGGCATCGTAGGCACCGCAGGGGGCCGAAAACCACGCGCCGGCGCGCCTTCACGGGGCATTCACACGACGCGCTCACCGGCCTCGCAGGGCCTTCGCGCAGGGCATCGCCCCGGGTTGCGCGCGGCGCGCCCGATCAGGGCTCGCACGGCCCCGGGGGCATGCGCCGCGCAATCATGCGTGATGCAACGGGACGGCAACACGGAGTGCTGATTGCTCCCGATCGCCGTCGATCTCCGTGACGTCCCGACCACATCGCCGACCACTTTCGCGCGCAGGTCGCACCCCGTGAACATCTTGGCGCCCTTGGCGTTGGCCAACGCTCGCGCCACAAGGCGGTACCACAGCTCCAGGCACCGCCCGGGACGAAAAAGAGCCCCGGACCGTCGACGACCGGCACGCCGTGCGGGCCTGCTCGGCCGGCGCCGGCTGACGCTGGATCAGGCCCGGATCGTCAACCGCGATCGAAGTGGCCCCAGCGCCGCATGCGATGCGCGCGGCGCTGCCATGCGTCGGCGATCTCGCGGCGCTGCCGCGGGGTCAGCACTTCGGCGATTTCGACGCGCGTCTGCATGGCCTGCGTGGCCATGCTGGCGACGATCTGGTTGCTTTCCTGCTGCAGGTTCAGCAGCGCCGTGGCATCGAGCTGCCGCGCGGTGAACAGCGCATGCTCGCGGCGCCGCAGCGTGAACAGCCTGTGGCGCAACGGGGCCTGCCGCTGCCGCGACTGCCGCACGATGCCCTGGATGCGCTCGCGCTGCTGCGGGGTGATCCCGAAGCGGTACATCCATGCGGCGCCGCGTTGCCGCCCGGGCAGGCATGCGTGGCCGGCCGGCAGCTGCGCGCCGATGGCCGGTGCCGGCCCCGGCGCCGCGGGCGGAGCCGGGGGCGTCTGCGCGCCAGCCTGCGTCTGCAGCAGCAACAAGCCGCTGCATGCGAGCGCCGGCCACAGCGCCGTGGCGATGCTACGTCGGGTGCCTTGCATGATCATCCTCCAGTCCGTGCGGGCTTGCCGCGTCATGATGTGGAGGTCCATGTTGCGCCCGTCGCATTGCGTGCTTGTCTCGGCGCATTGCGAAATGTTGAGACAGGCGCCGCCCGGCAGGCATGAAAAAAGCCCCGGAGCGTTGATTTCTCTGGGGCTTTCGGGACATCCGGGGATCTCCCGGAACGTCGAATTGGTGGTGGTACAGCAACCGACCGATTTCTCTAAGGTCCTGATTCCACTAGGGTTCGCGCGTTGCGATCCAGTTTTCTACCCTCATTTGTACCCTCATGGCGGTAGCCCTGCTCTTCGCGTTGCACCCCAGCAACTGGCGACATCGTAGCAGTTCCGTCCTGCACGCCGATCCAACAGCAGGGCCACGGCGGCGACTGCTGCGGGTGAGGGGCGCCGACTCGCCGAGGAACAGGCCATTGATCGAGCCGCATCGCGGAACAGGCCAACTCATACGCCCTGCCGGTTGCCCCGCGCGAAAAGTCCGTTCAGCAGGGCCGGCGCTTTGGCCCGTTCATAGAACAGGCCAATCCTTTGCCCGATTGCACCCGAAATGGGCCATTCTTCGGGGCCATTTCCAGCGACAGGTAACAGCGTTTTCGCGGCGCGACGCCGAAGGGGGTATCAGCGTTTTTTTGATGCTTTTTCGTTGTTACCTTGGCGCCCCAGTTCAACAGTAACGTGGGGAGCAGGTCACGGACACTTCGGTGACCATCCGTTCAGGGTAACGACGTTTTTTGCTCAGTGGGGCGCCAAAGCTCTCTTGGCGCGCGCCGGCAGGGTGAACATGATCTCTGCGAGCGCCACAACGAAGTCAACACAGCGCTCCGCGTCAGTGGTTGTTGGCATTGGCTGGCTTTCGTCTGCATGGCGCTCATTGTTGGCGTCCAAACGCACCGCGTGCGCCCACGCGGCCATGTCCTTCGTAATCTCGTTGTCTTTTGCTGCCTGGTCGATGCGAGCGTAGAGGCTGCCGTCCGTGTACCCGCGCGTCTTGAGCATGGCGTCGACGGCACTCGCCGAGAGCATGACCGCGCCCGCTGGTGCGGAAATACTGGCGATTGCTTGCTTAAGGTACGCGCCCGCGCGCTCCGGGATATCGTCCGGCACGTTGCGGGATTCTGGGAAGACCTCCTGCACGATTAGCCCGAAGGCAGCAGCCGATGCGACCACTACTCCACCGCATCGATTGCACCCATACGCGGACCAAACCCTGGGGCCGCTGGCTCCTTGAGCCATTGTCTGAAACGTGCCGTGCGCTGGCAGTGACGGCTTATCGACACCGCAATGCGGGCAGCGATCCAGGTCCAGCATTTGCAGCAGCAGAAGGTCGGCCATGATGGCTTCTCCGGGGCGGCGGTGCGTGAGATCGTAGCGAAACATGCATTCTCGCCTCGCAACGCCACCCCCTGCCCGTGACGACTGGCAACGCTCAAGCCGCGACGGCCGCCAGGTCAATGTCGTCGACCGCGCCCTCGATGGCGCCGGCCAGGGCATCCACCGCCGCCAGCAGGCCGCCGACCGTGTAGCGCGTCAGCCCGTGGCCGTCGAAGTCCTCGCGGGCATGGCCTTCGTGCAGCACCCGGGCCACTGCGCGCAGCCCGTAGGCGGCGCGTGCTATGCCGCACAACTGCGCGTGCACGTTGCCGACCATCCAGGGTTCCGGCGCCGGCCCGTACACGAATCCCAGGTCCCAGGGCGTCGCCTCGTTGCCGGGTTGCTGCTGGCCCTCGTCGACGTGCTTGGCGAGCTGGTCGACGCGGATGCCGAGCGCCGCAAGCGCCGCGGCGTGCGCATCTGCCTCGAATGGCGCTTCGCCCGCCCCCACTTCGCTGTTGTCCGCCTCGCACGTCACTCGCCAGCACCAGGTGCCGGCGCCTGGCGCGATGGCGATGGCGTGGCCTCCGACGCGGAACGTGCGCGCGCTCGGCGCGGCGGTGGGCGTGGTGGCGGCCTTTGCGGCCCGGGCAGCGGTACGATTCTTGTCAGCCATGAGTTGCACCTCCGATGTGCAGTTTGTGGTTAGGGCGGCGCGGTGTTGGAGCACTGCGTCGCCCGCCTCGATTGCCGGGGAGCCGCCCCGGCCGCGGTGAATCATTCGTGTGCCCGCAGCTTCTCCAGCGCGGCCACAATGCCGCGCGAGACACTGCCGCCGCCGAGCGCGCGCAGCATGGCGGCCGCCCAGGGCGGAATCGACACCAGGATGCGCTCGCTCTTGACCTCCGCCGGCGGCCGGCCAGCACCAGGTCGTGCACCGCCCGCGTTCGGCCGCGCGCCGCCGCGGCCCGGCTTCTTCGGCTGATCGTCGGCCGCCATGGTCAGCAGGCCCCCAGCAGCGCATCGATCGCTGCGCCGGCACGCGCCTCGGCTTGTGCCCTGGCCAGCACCGCAGCCGCTTGTCGTACTGCAGCCGCTTTCGCGGCGTCCAGCACCGCGCGGGCCTCCTCGAGGTCGATCTTCTCGACGCCATAGTGCGGGACAAAACGGTAGAGCTGCGTGCCGGCCGCATTGCTCAGCAGGTACGCGTCGGGGCGGCCGTCGCCTGGCGTGGCCACCACGGCGCGCACGGTGAGCGTGAGGAACCCGACGCGGACTTGCTGCCCCGGTGTCCATTGCTGCTTGTTGGTGCGAATCATGATCAAGCCCTCCTGCTGTTTTGCTGAATTATGCTAGCAATAATACAGCGTTGCAAGGGGCTCAGCACGCGCCTACTTCACGGTGCTCCAGTCGATGCCGCGTGGTGCTCTCACTGGCTCGCCGAGCATCTTGCGCTGGACCAGCACCCGCGACACGATCGGCACACTGCGGCGCTGCAGGAACGGGATGCCTAGGGCTTTCAGCGCGCGGCATTGCGCGGCCGGCTGTTCCTTGCCGGTCAGCGCCACCAGCTCGACCGCGTTCAGGAATTCACACTGCGGCGCCAGCTCGGCGCCGCTCACCGACGCACCGCCGCCGCGATGATGATCGCGCCGATGATGACTGCAGCGCTGACCGGCAGCGCGGCGGCTCCCGCGAAGAGCGCCCAGAGCGCAACCGCGCCGAGTGCCAGGGCGACCAGGGCCGCGGCCAGCTCAGCGGCGCAGACCAGCGCCGCGAGTCCGCAAAGGATCGCTGGCCAGTGATTGGCGCCGAACGGCGCGGCAGCCCACAGGTACACGTCGACCGCAGCCAGGACCAGCGCCGCCACGTAGCGCAGCCGCTTCTGCGCTGGGCTCTCCGGCTTGGGCGCCGCCGCCTGGCGCTGTCGGTCGGCCTCAGGGCTGAAATAGGTCTTCGCTGCGGCTGCCGCCGGCGTCAGCACGCGCTCTTCACGCCGAAGGTAGATCGTCAGGCCGTGGATCAGGACCGGGCAGACCGCCACAGTGAGCAGCCCGAACAGCCACGGGTCCAAGGGACCTGGCACGAAGCTGAGGCCCAGCGCTTCAGCGGCAAAGAAGAGCTCGAGCAGTAGCCACGCCAGCAGCCAGCCCCAGGAGCGCTTCAGGCGCTCGCGCGGCGTGTAGTGCACGAGGATGCCGCTGAATTGCCTGACCGGGGCCGGGAGATACGCCAGGCCACCGATCAGGAGGCCACCGCCCGCGAACAGCGCTCCAACCCACCAGTTGGACCAGGTCAGCACCCCCGCGTGGATCTGCCAGCCCCACAAGGCGAGCCCGAGCAGGCCGCCGGGCACCGCGAACAGCAGGAAGCTTCGGCGCCGACGCTCGGGCGTGCGGGCTTCCAGCCACGTGGCCGGCGTGCCGTCCTCGTTCACGAATTGCTGGCTGGGGTCCTGGCTCAGGTCCATGACGCACCCCCTTCGCTCGCCGCCTGCGCGGCCGATGCACGAAGGGTACTCCGCGCAGCGGCGCGGTCCAAGTGGATCAATCGGGCTGCGTGACCTGGTGCGGCACCAGCCACGCGGCATCGCGACGCAGCGCGTCGCCGAGCAGCGCCAGCGCGGCATTGCGCTCGCGCACCCAGCTCGCCGGCGCGATGTGCATCAGCCGACAGGCGATTTCCGGCCGGGGGTAGCCCGGCAAGTAACTGCAGCGCAGGATCTGGCCCCATGGCCAGGGCGTATGCGGCAAGCTCCCCCAGGCCCGCGACACGGCCAGCACTTCAGCGTCGCGCATGGTCTGCGGCGCCGGCGTGCGCCGCACCTCGACGCCGCGCGGCTGGCGGTACACGCGCCCCAGGCCACTGGTGTCCACGCCGGCGCGCTTCCCGCCGCGGTGGGCAATGACGAATCGCTCGATCAGGTCGACGACCCAGCGGAGCGAATCGGGCTCGCGCACGTTGAGGTCGAGTTTCGGCGGTCGGCTCGAATGCGCATGCGGTGCGGATTGCGGCGGCATCGATTCAGATCGCGAGGTCGAGTTCGCTGTAGGTGACCACCGGCACCGTCGCGCGATCGGCGCGGCGTTCCGCGCACATCTTGCGGATAAGGCTTTCGGTCTCCTCGGCGCTGCGACCTTCCGGCACGAACAAGACGCCGCGAAACGGCGGGTTGAGCTTTTCCTCGAGGCGGTCCAGGCGTTTGCGCAGGGTCTGCGACATGTTCATGCCCCTTGCGGCGTGACGATGACGCGCGCGATGACGTTGGCGCCGGACGCGAAGCCGGCAGCGAGGCGCGCGGCCTCGATGCGCTGCTCGGTGTCGCGTGCATCGACGCCCTGGTGCACGACAACGCGCCCGACGAACGGGGGCGCCTTCGCGATCTGGTGCTGGCGCTGCTCAAGGCGCCCGATTCGGCTTTCAAGACTGCGGGCCATGCTCTATCTCCAGTGCGGCAATGCGGGACTCGAGCGCCACGAGCTCGTGGCCTTTGATCATGATTTGCAGGAGGTACGCAAGGCTGGTCGCCTTCTTCATGTCCAGGCGCCCGCGCTTCGCCTCCCGGTAGACCGATGCCAACTCTTCAATGCAGCCGCGCGCGGTATCCAGGCGGATCGGCGGCCGGCCACCCCGTGACGGCGCACCGACGAACTCGACGGGGACCAGCTCCTTCTTGGTCACACAATGAGCCCCCGACCACTGGTCTCGTCGGCGCCCACCTGGGATGCCACTTGCCGATTCTGCGGAATGCCGGCTTGCAGGCCGCGCGCCGCGAGGTCGAACAGGCACGGCCCGATGAGGTCCACGGCCCGCTCCGCGCGGATCCGCGCGACGCGCAGGAAGATCTCGAGCTCGACCTCGTCGAGCGGCGCCTCGCGTTCCAACGCGGCGACGTGCTCGAGCTCGAACAGTCCACTGGTGCCGACAGCCCTGCATTCCTTGAGGAGTGCGTCGCGCCGCGGGGACGGCCCGGCGATGAGTCGGCCATACGTGCTGATCACCCAGCGCAGGCGCCGAAGCTCCTGCAGCATCATGGGCGGCGAGCCGGCGCCCGCGCGGCGCAGGGATTCGAGGTTGTCGTGCAGCTCGTCCTCGCGCATCGCGGGCTTCGCAAGTTGTGCCATGCGTGTGCTCCTCAGTGGCTCATCGCCCGTAGCGGCCCCACCGGCTCGGGCGTGGTGTGCGGAAGCGACACCGCAAGCGCCGCCGGCACCAGGCCCGGCCGCACCAGCGCGTTGTCCAGTGCGGTAGCGCCCGCACCCACGGCGCGCTGCCATGCCGGATAGGTGTCCAGCGCGCGGTTGATGAGCAGGTTGCGGTACGCGCCGCTGTTGATGGCCGCGGACGTTGCGCGCAGCGCCGGCAGGGCGAGCAGCGCTTTGCCACCGGTCGCCGCGATGCTGCCCAGCGCCGCAGGGTCGGCCAGGCCGAGGCCTCCGGCACCGAGCGCGCCGCCCGTGAGCAGGTTGGTCCACATCGCGCGTGGCGCGGTGCCGGAGTTCGGCGGTTCCTTCAGGAAGGCCTGCCCGATGCGCGCCAGGTCGCCCATGTCGCCGGCGCCGTTGTAGGCCATGCCGCCGTAGTGCTGCCGCACCTGCGACATGAGCGCCGCCGGGGAGACGTTCCCCGAAGGCGACTTCTCGACCAGGGGCTCGACGGTTTTCAGCGCCTTCCACTGGCCGCGCGCTTGCTGCAGCAGTTGGAGGTCCTCGGGGCTGGCGCTGCGCTCCAGGGCGTTGTCCAGCGCGTCGCGGATCTGGCCCGCGAAGTGCGCCACGTTCGGATCGGGGCTGTTCATGGCCCGCCAGAGCGGCGTTCCCTTGCGGGTGAGGGCCTGGTACTGGGCACCCGTCAGCGTGCCGCTCTGGCCGGCCGCAATCACGTCGTCGAGGTTCTTCTGGATGGGTCGGAAGGCCGATTCCGGCATTTCCGCGCTCGCTTGGTGGTCGATGTCGGCCAAGTCGTTCAGCAGCTGGTTGTCCACCTTCACCGGGTTGCGCGCGGCGATCGCATCGAACTGCTGGCCGAGGCGGTCACGAGCCTGGGACATGACGGCCGGCGTCAGCTTGGTCGCGTCCACGCCGATCTGCGAGGCAACAGCCCGGTTGAAGCCGCTCTGCTGCGCGGCGTCGCGAGCCGCAGCTCCCGTGAAGGGGATTTGGTCCAGGGTGGCCTTCGCGTAGTGCATTGGCGTGCTGCCGCTGATTTCGGCGCCCCCGAGCGGAACACCCATCTGGCCGGCCTTTTGCGCCAGTAGCGCAGTCTCCGGGTCGAGCGGAGGGCCCACCAGGGCGTTTTTCAGCGCGCGGCCGCCAGCGCCCAAGACCGGGCCGACCACGCCGCCCAGGGCACCCCCGACCTCGGCGCCTTGGCGCACCTGCTCGCCCAGCGATTCGCTCGGGTTCTGCGCGGCCGTGAGCGCCGCGCTGGTGCCACCAGCCAATGCGCCACGTACACCGCCGGCAGCAGCCCGCAACGCGACCCCTGGAGCGCCGTCGACGCCAGCGCCAGTGAGCAGCTTCAGGCCGGTAACCGCCGCGCGGCCAACCGGGCCCGCACGCGTGAGCAGATTCCCCGCGCCATCGCCAGCGGCGCCAAGGACCCCGCCTCCCAGCTCGAACACCGGCACCTGCGCTGCGACCTGGCCGGTGAAGTCCCCCACCTTCATGCCCGTCGTGGGCTTCGTGGACTGATACAGCGCGTTCTCGTCGGCCACCTGGTGCCTGTAGTTGTCCACCACGGATTGCGGCACCCAGCCGAGCTTCTGCAGCCCCTCCAGGCCGAGTTCCTTGGCGCTCTCCAGCACCGTCGTGGCGCCGTGGCCGACGCCGACCATGAAGCGGTCCACGGGTGACGCGTCGATCTGCTGCGCGGACTGCACGCCGCCGGGTGCCTGCGCGCCGTCGAGCCCGTGCGCTTGAGCGAATTGGTCCCAGGCAGAGGCCGCAGGGCGCGATGCGGCACTCGCGCTCGGCGCACCGGGATTCGTCGGGATCGCGGCTCCAGGCCCCGCAGGGGCGGCTGCTTGTGGCGCGCTGTCGATGCCGTACTGCGCGGCGAATTGCTGCCACGCGGCCGCACCGGCATCCGCGCCAGGGCTTGCGTTGGTCGGGGTCGTCATCTTGGCTTGCACCTGCTCGGGGTAGGCGTTGGTGAGGGGACCCCAGTTCTTCGGATCCGTGCCGCCGTGGTACATCTTGAGCGCCGTGGTCAGGTTGCCGCCGGCGGCGTCCAGGTTCTGGCGCAGCAGCTTGGCCGCGCCGAAGATCGCCTGGCGCGGATCGCGCGGATTCGCGACGCCCAGGCCTTTCGCGGTGCCCGGCTCCAGCTGCATAAGGCCGATGGCCCCCTGGTCGCTGACCGCGTTCGGGTTGCCGCTGCTCTCGACTTGGGCCACGGCCGGCAGCAGCGCGGGCGGCAGGTCGTACTGCTGCGCGGCCTGGGCGTACAGCGCGCCGTAGTTACTGGCCGCCATTGCCGCCTCCGATCAAGCCCAGCTGCACGGCACGCTGGTACTGCTCGCCGAAGGCCTCGCGCTGCGCCTTGGTCTCGCTGGCGAAGTAGCTCTTCAGGAAGCCCTTCGGCACGTACTGGGCCATGAACACCATGGGGTCCGGGAACATCTGGGCCCAGGTCTGCCGGAAATGCGCGAAGGCCACCGGGTTGTTGTTCAGCCCCCACTTCATCGCCACCTTGTTGGCCGCCTGGTCGTAGGCCAGCGCGCCGAGCTTGATGCCGCCGAGGGTCTGGTAGGCGACGCCCGGCTGCTCGATGTTGGGCGTCTGGGTGAGCGCCATGGCCATCTTGTCGTTCGTGCCCGCCCCCAGGTTCCCGCCGGTCAGGGTCTGCATGACCTGCATGGCCGTGGACTTCTGCAGCAGCGCGCCGGCGTTCGCGACGTTGTTGGAGAGGCCCAGCTCGTTGAGCAGCGCGGACCCTTGAGCGATCGTGCCGCCGAGGGGGCCGGTCGGGAACTTCGAGGCCTCGGACATCCCTTGGCGGATCGAATTCATCTGCTGGGGGATCTCGGTCTGGTACTTCTGCCACTCCGCCAGTTGCTGCGCGTCGGCGGTGCCGATGCCGGTCTGCCCCGCTTGCTCGGCCGGGGAGAGCCCGCTGACCACCGGGGAAGTGCCGCCCACGCCCGTCGGCAGCTGGTTCCCCGCCGCTGCGATCGCGCCGCGCGTCGTGGTGACGGTCTGCCCGTTCGCACCCGGGAACTGGACTGGGGTCGTTGCACCTTCGGGGGTCAGTGTGTTCGGCAGACTGCCGATGATGCCCACGCCGTTGCCGGCCGCAGGGTTGGTGTTGATCAGCGCCGTGCGGCCACCGGTATTGATGCCTTGAACAAGGGGCGTCGTGACTTTCAAGCCCCCGTTCACTGCCGCCAGGTGCGACACCACCCACTGCCGCAGTGCCTGCGGATCGTTGGGCACCGTGGCCAGCAGCGAAGCCGCATCATGCGCCGACCACATCCCCGTCGCGACCCCGTTCGTGAGGATGTCGCGCACGCCCGCGCTCGTGATCGGGCTGCCACTGTTCAGGAGCCCGGCAAGACCGTCCGCGGCGTAGGTCATGCGCTGGTGCGCTTGGTTGAGGGTCAGGCCCTTGGCTTGCAGCTGCGTCACCAGGTTGGCCTGCGCAGACTGCATCAGCTCGGGCGCGGCCAGGGCGGCATTCGGATCCCCCTGCAGGTTGCGGTTGAGCAGCTGCGGGTCGACTTGGCCGTTCGGGCCGATGGAACGCAGATAGTCCTGCGCGCCGGCCACCTTGGCCTGAAAGCCGATGAGCTGGTTGCCGATGTTCTGGTTCTGCAGCTGCTGGCCACGCATTTGGAGTGCCTGGTTGCCGAGCGCCAAGAGGTTCGGCGGTTTGGGCAGTCCCTGACCAGCCTGGGCGGCCACGAGCATGTTTGGAATCTCGACTTGTGCCATGACGGTTGCCTCAGTTCGCGAGCGGGAGGATGTAACCCGGCGCCATGAGTGTGGCCGCCTGGTTCGCCGCCTGCGCCGAGTCGTACATGCCGGCCGCGTACATGCCGGGGTTCGTGAGCATGTTGTTCATCAGGGTGTACTGGCCATACCCGTTGGCGGCATTGGCGATCCCGCTTCCCAAGGCATTCGCCGCGCCGACCTGGCCCGCTGCCGACGCCGCAGCCCCAGCCATGCCCAGGCTCGCGGCATTGGTCGAGCCGCCCATCAGCGCGTTCGCCCCAGCGGTCGTCAGGTTCGAGGTGTTCTGAGCCTGCACCGAGGCCGCGTTCGCGCCCACCTGCGTTCCGCCCATGAGCATGTTGTAGAAGTTGCTCAGGTTGCTCGCGGTCAAACCGTTGACGTAGTTCGCCGCGCCCTTCATCGCCGCCCCACTGGACCCGAGGCCCTTCGCTGCGAAGCCGTTCTGGGTCGATTCCAGACCCTGCTGCAGCTGGAACTGGTAGCCGGGCATGTTCTGCAGGGCCTGCATGGCGTTGCCATTGCCGGCCCCCGTCAGCAGGTTCTGCAACTGGCTGGCGGATTGGCTGCCGAGGTTCGCGTAGGGCTGCAGGTAGGCGTTGGCTTGCCCGATGGCGCCCAGGTCCAGGCCGGAGGCCTGTTTGCCGGCGTCTAGGACTGCCTGCTGGTTCTGCGTGGCCGCGCCGGCTTGGGTGCTGGCCGCGCTTTGCGCGCCCTGAGACGTGATGAGGCCACCGAGGACCGAGCCCCCGACGATGGCGGTTGCTACTGCTGACATTTCGGCTCCAATCCGCTCAGCCGCAGGGCTTCGCGATAGTCGATCGTGATTTCATCCCCGAGCTGTCCGCCGCGGCATCCCGCGATCGGCGCGATGGCAACAAGGTCGACGCCCGCACCGCGCGCGACCATTCGCGCGTTCGGCGCCGGGGAGTGGTTGGTGTAGCGGCCAGCCTGCGTGCGCTTGCCGCCGACGCGCGCCGGCGCGATGACGTCGCCGGGCGCGAAGGCGCTGGTGGCGAACAGGCCGCGCCCGTCGATGGGCGATGGCGCTACCTGCACGGTGGTCAGCGGGATCTCGACCAGGTCGGCCTCGTTGCGCGACACGGCCAGAGCCGTCTCGTGGGGGATTCCGAACTCGCTCAGAACTGCGGCGTAGTCGACGCGGGGGATCTCCACACGCGCCAGCGCCAGGCGTTGTGCCTGATCGGCGGTCCAGGTGTCGCTTTTGGTGATGAACCGCGCCTCGAGTTTCTCGACGTCGCGCTCGTCAGTGGCGTACACGTTCTGCCAGATGACGTCTTCGAGGATCAGGCCGACTTTGCGACCGGGCTTGCCGACGAAAGTCATGGGCGCGGTGAGCACCTGCGTCGTGCCGTCCTCGCGGAACATCAGCACCTTTCCGGAGATGAACACGTTCAGGTGCTCGCCGTTCTGGTGATGCCCGACAGCGAACGTCCCGGCCTTCATGCGCACTTCGCGCACGTAGACGCCCGGGCCGAAGTGATGCGTGACCGGGCACTCGGCCTGCTCCATGTCGAGCATCACGCGCTCCAGGTCCTCGACGGTGCGCTTGGGCACCATGCGCGGCACCACGGTGTTGGGAAGCTGAAAGCTGGCATTGCGCGCGGACGACGACAGCGCGCGATCGGCGGCGATCACTGGCGCATCCCTTCGCCGGCGATCACCGTTCCATCCGGGCAAAGGATGGCCTGGATCTCGGTCCACTCGCACTGGCCAGCAGTGACCGGGCGAAGTTCTCCGGTGCGCAACAGTAGCCACGCCGCGATCGGCAGGCGCTGCGCGCCACAGGCGGCCGCGCCCCCTGACTTCGGATCCTGCAGCAACACGAAATAGCCCGGCTCGGCCGGTGCAAGGCCAAGCACTTCGCATCGCTCGATGCGGGGGAATACCGGATCAAGGCCCGGCAGTTCGAACAAGGGCGTGACGCGCTTCATGCGGCCACCTGCTCGGCCTGGCGCGCTTCACCCTGCAACACGCGTGCGACTTCGCTTATCGGCCACAGAAGCCGGCCGGCGACGCGGCGCGGGCGCACGCCCCACGCGTGTCCCTGGGCGTAGTACAGGTTGCGCGCGGTGTGACCCTTGCGGCCCAGCGTGCGCGCGAACTCGGCAGTCTTCAGGTGGTCGCGCTGCTCGGCAATCGCCGCGAGCACGGGCGGGTACTTCTGGTCGGCCATCGTCCTCTCCGATGCGCCCTGTAATCGCAGGGCTGCTTCAGGACGGATTCGACCGTGTCGGGTGTCCTCCTCCGCAAGCATCCCCCTTCTGCCAGTTTGGGGGAGGTGCGCTCAGGCGTCGCGGATGTGCTTGTTGCCCCGCAGCCGATCCCAGGCTTTATCGAAGATCCTGCCCTCCCAGCGGAGCGCATCGCGCACGGCACTCTTCGCGCCGCGGCCGTGCTTGCCGCCTGCGGGGGGCAGCGCGTTCGGGTCGTACCCGAGTTGGCGTAGCTTCTGCAGGATTTGCTCCTCCTGTTGGCGAAGGACGCCCTTGGGGCGCGGCGGCGGTGCTGTCAGCGTTTCCGGGAAGCGCCACGAGGATGCGACTCGAATGCGGTCCAGCCATGCATTCAGCTCGACCGCCGTTGCCTCGTCGGAGAAGGTCACGAGGCCCGGCGCCAGGTCTGTGCGTGGAAACGCTTCGCCAGGTGGGCACACGCGGAGCTCGGTCGCCTCGGCTGCCACGACCAGCGACTTGAGGACGATGTCGCGCGGCGCCGATGTCGCGCGCGCAATCTCCTCGGCCGCGTCCCACAGCGTGTATCTGCCGGCGGCGGCGCGCGCGGCGGCCTGGCGCTGATCTTCGGCGCGCAGCGCATCGGCCAGGTGCGCGACCTCGGAGCCGGGCACGATGCTCGGGAAGTTCTCCATCGGGGTCGCTCCTTTCGATGCTTCTTGAGGGGGGTAGGTCATGGACGCGTACCTAGCAACGCCGCGGCGCGCGCCGCCATTTCTGGCATTGGCACGCGGGTTGATCTCTCGATGCTGACCAGGGGCGCCGCGCCACGGCGTCGCGGGCCCACTGCACGGCAATCCGCAATTTCTGCGCGTTGCCACGATGCCCGCAAAATCTGCGCGTTTGCCTGCACACGGTGCACACGGTTGGGTATGTGCAAACCGTGTGCAACCACCTGCACAGTGTGTGTGCTGCCTGCACACACTGTGTCATAGGGGGATAGGGGGTGTGTGTGCATGCAATCGTCGGCTGCACACGGTCCCACGCGTCACGCATCGCCGATGCCTTCACCGTTGCCCGCCGCGGCGATCTGCCGCCCCTTTTCGGTCAGCGCCAGGTGCGTGCCGTGCGTGCGGTTTTCACGCGTATAGGCGACTTCCACGACCAGACCATCGATCTGCCAGCGGGCGGCCTCCGCGCCCACCATTTGGGACGTCAGCCCGTACGGGAACCCGTCCATGGCCTTGAGCACATTCCACACGCTGGTCACCGCTTGGCGCGAGGCGCTGACGTGCTTCCCTGAGCTGATGGCGATCTCCAGCAGCCGCAGAAGCACCGGGCGGTGGTCCTCCGCTCGGGCGCGTCCGTCTCGAGCATCAGCGACCAGGAACACGCGGTCAGCGTCGCTCCACCGGATCGTTGCCGCCGAGCCTGCGCGCGCGTAATTGACCTTTGGCAGCGACAGCACGATATCGTCCGTCTCGGGCTGCCTGGCCATGAACCAGCGCGACCGGGCGCTGTTGTGCCAAGCGGTGCTGCCGCTGTAGCCCTTGGCGGTGAGCGGATCGGCCATCGAGCTCCCGGCGTCGACGTGCGACAGGAGCAGGACGGCGGGGGCCAGCGCCTTCAGGCTGGACATGAACTGCCGCACCATGGCGCGGTCGTTCTCGTTGGCGCCCATGGCGTCGCTGGCGTTGTCGAAGATCAGGAGCCGCGCGCCGGTGTCCTGCACACGTTTCTGCAGCCAGCGAAAGCGCTCGGTGATGCGGCCCGCGCCGTGGCCGGACTCGGCGAACAGGACGTTCTCGCACCCGGTGGCGTCGAGCACGTCCAGCCAGCCGGCCAGGATCTCGGGCTTGATCTGCAGCGCGCGCAGATACCGCACCAGCCGACCCTGCATCACCAGCGCGTCGTCCTCCGCGCTGTAGACCAGCACGCGCACCCGATCGAGCTCGACGTCGGGCCGGAACGGATGCCTGCCAACCGCCAGGCAGATCGCGATGTACAAGGCCATGTAGCTCTTGCCCGTGCCGCCGTGCGCCGAGAACAGCGTCACCACGTTGTCCGGCAGCCAGCCGGGGATGATGAACCGGGGCTCGGGCGGCTCGGCCGGCAGACGCGCCAGGTCAAGCGGTACCGGGTCGCGGCGCACCGGCTTGGGGATGATTTCGAAGTCGTCGTCGGTGGCGACCATCCCGACCGTCGCGCCAGCCTCGCGCGCGGCTTTCAGCAGCGTGCCACCGGTGACGGTGGCGGCGTTGGTGCGGCCGAACCCCTCCCACTTCGATTCGATCAGCTCGCGCCCGGCATAGCCCACCCCTGTGGAACTCCACTGGTCGACCAGCTCCAGCCCCTCGTCGCTGCCGCCGGTCTCGAAGTGCACGGCCATCATCAGGCGCAGCCACTCGTCGTAACCTGCCGGCGGCGTGATCGCGTCCAGCGCCTGGCGCACCTGGTCGATGCTCAGCGACGGGTCGGCATTGCTGCCACCTTTACGCGGAGCACCGAAGCGCTGATCCACCAGCTGCAGCAGCGCGGGTGTGGGCTGCGCGACCAGGCCGTCGCTGCCGGTGAGCACGCAGTCGTCGAGCACCTGGCCGGTGAAGGTAACGAAGTTCTTGTGCGCGAACAGCTCGACGCCGAAGCCCGCGCCGTCGCCGGCGTGGCGCTTGCGGTCGCCGAGGTCCCCAAGCACGAAGGCGCGCACGCCCGTGCCGCTGGGGCTGATCTCCGCGTAGGTCCCCGCCACCGCGTCCAGGACCTCGGGCAGCACTTGGCCAGCGTCATCGACGCAATGGTCGAAGTCCAATGCGGTGACCACGCCGTCGAGCGTGGCGAACCCGACGCCGTCGGCTTTCAGCCGCGCGCAGGCGCCGAGTGCGATGTCGAAGGTGACGAGCTTCGCGCGGTCGCGCTTGGAGCCGTGGCCGCCCCAGCGCACGCCGCCGTCGGTGTAGTACGGCACCTTGCGCATGCGCCCAGGCTTGGCCTCGTCGGGCTTGAGGCGCCACAGCAGCCAGCGCGGCAGCTCGAGCAGCTGTCTGGGCGGCCTCGCCGCCGTCTCGGCGGGGGCGGCCGATTGCCCGTCCTCGGTTCTGGCGGCCATTACGCGCCCCCGGCAGCAGCGCGGCGCTTGCGTACCAGTGGCGTCTCATAGGGCGCGCCGTCGGCCGCGCGTTCAAGCCGCTGGATTGCCTCGAGCACGTCACCCAAACGCCAGTAGCTCTCTCTGCAACCGGGGAACGGCTTCGATGGCGCGGGCATCTCGCCTCGCCGAACGAGGTTGTAGAACTGCGACTTGCTGATCGGGAAGAGCCCGGGGGTCGGCGGCACGGTAGTCGCGTCGCCGATGATCTGCGGCAGCTTGACGCGCGCGTCCGGCGTCATGCCGGCAGTGATGGCGGGATGGGCCTGCGGGCGAGCGCGCTTTCGCTCCGCGGGGGCGTGAAACACTTTTGCTGCGGTAGACACGATGGGTTCTCCATCGGCCGCGTACATTTCGACGTGCGCCTGCTACGCGCATGACGGCTACGGCGGCCGGTGATTGGCTCGCCCTCTCTGCCTACGTCGGATCATTGGGGGCTGAAGATCGGGGGGCACCCTTCAAGCCCTTGGTCCTCGCGCCGCGTTTTGTTCTCAGGGACTTGCCCTGGCACGCCTGGTGGACCGCGATTGCCCTATCCCCGGGCCGGGACCAGCTGCGCTGGCGCGCCGGCTGGCGCCCGGCGCGAATCTATCGATGTCGTTCGAGCAGCATAGCGTGCACCGTAGGCTATTGCAAACCACTGGCGTACAACGTTTGCTCAAGCTGCCGCCGGTGCGCCGATCGGGATCACCTGCGCGCCGGCCTTGAGCTGATCCAAGTAGTCGCTCCACCGCTGCATCATCGCGCGGCGCTCGTCGAGGAAGCGCATGCGCGCGTAGGCGTTGCCCAAGCCCGAAGCGTCAGGCGCTTTGTGCGCGATGTGCGTTTCGATCACTTCGGGCTTCATGCCCAGCCGCTCGTGGCCGAACGTGCGCAGCAGCGCGCGCCACCCATGGCCGGTGAGCTCGTCCTGCGTGTCGACGCCGAGGCGTCGCATGCTCGCGTTGATCGCGGCCTCGGAGATCGGCTTGAGCGGCGAGCGCCCGCCGGGAAACACCCAACCGCCACGCAGGTGGCCGGTGAGCGGCTGCAGCTCGCGCAGGATCTCGAGCGCCTGGCGCGACAGCGGGATGATGTGGTCGATGCCTGTCTTCGTCACGCGGTAGCGCCACTCGGCGCCATCCAGGTCGACGTCCTCCCAGCGCATGACGCGCAGCTCGCCGGGGCGGCACACGACCAGCGGCAGCAGCCGCACGGCGGCGATCACCTGGGGATAGCCGGTCAGCGCGTCGAACATGCGCAAGATGGCCCCGACTGCGGCCGGGTCGTCGGTAGGCGCCGCGTAGTGCGTGTGTTTGACCGGCGGCAGCGCGCCGCGCAGCGACGGCGTCGGGTCGACCTCGGCGCGGCCAGTAGCGACCGCGTACCGGAAGACCTCGCCGACGTTCTGCACGACGCGGTGCGCAGTGTCCAGCGCCCCGCGGTTCTCGACCCGGCGGGCGACGGCCAGGACGTCGGGCGCCTTGATCTCGACAATCGGTCGCCGGCCGAGGAACGGGAAAACGTCGCGCTCGAGGCGCCGCGTGACCTTGTCGCGATGGCTTTCGGCCTTGCTGGCCAGGTGGCGCTCGAACCACTCGCGCGCCACTGCCTCGAAGGATTCGGCGGCGAGCTGGTGCTGACGCAGCTTCTCAGTCTGCCGCGCCGCGCCTGGATCGGTTCCGCCGGCAAGCAGCGCGCGTGCCTCGTCGCGCTTCTCGCGAGCGCGCTTGAGCGCCACGTCCGGGTACACGCCAAGCGCCAGCAGCTTTTCCTTGCCGGCGAAGCGGTAGCGCCAGCGCCAGTACCTCGAGCCGTTGGGATGCACCAGCAGGTACAGGCCCTTCTCGTCGGTCAGCTTGACGGCCTTCTCGCCGGGCTTCGTGTTCCGGATCGTGGTATCGGTCAGCGGCATGTGGCACCTCGGGAACGGCGGCGCGGGCGATGTACCCGCATCGATTTCCAATGTACCCCGCTTTGTACCCGCAGCAAAATGCGGCTGCCGATGCACTGCCGTGCACTACGGCGCACAAAAAAAAGGCCCTAGAGCTTTGATTCTCCAGGGCCTTTTGCACTGCTGTGCACTTCCGTGCACCATGTCTTGGTGGGTGGTACAGGGATCGAACCTGTGGCCCCTGCCGTGTGAAGGCAGTGCTCTACCGCTGAGCTAACCACCCGGGGCGAAAACCAGCATTATGCCATAGACACACCGGTTTCCATCAAGATCCGTTCGCGTTCGCGGGCTTCCACACCGCGTTGCCGCCCTTGTCCAGCGCCTGCAGGATGGACTCGTGCTCGCGCAGTTCCTCGTCGCTGGCGCGCAGCACGCGCAGGCGCAGGCCCGACAGGTCCTGCAGCGGCTCTCCTCCCTCGTGCGAGGTCTCGTCGAGCTCCATGGCCAGGCTGTCCTGGCCGCGCGTGAGCCAGACGTAGACCTCGGCCAGGAGTTCGGCGTCCAGCAGCGCGCCGTGCAGCGTGCGCCGCGTGTTGTCGACTCCGAAGCGCTTGCACAGCGCGTCCAGGCTGTTGAACTTGCCCGGGAACTGCTCGCGCGCGATGGTCAGCGAATCGGTGATCAGCGCACAGTGCGACTCGAAGGGCGCGCGCCCGAGGCGCTCGAGTTCGGCGTCGAGAAAGGCCACGTCGAAGGCGGCGTTGTGGATGATCACCTCGGCGTCGCGGACGAAGTCCAGCAGTTCGTCGACGATGTGCTCGAACAGCGGCATGCCCGACAGGAACTCGTCGGTCAGGCCGTGCACCCGCAGCGCGTCGGGGTGGCTGGACCGCAGCGGGTTCACGTAGCGCTGGAAATGCCGCCCGCTCGGGCGGCGCTTGAGCAGTTCCACCGCGGCGACCTCGATGATGCGGTCGCCGCCTGCCGCGTTCAGCCCTGTGGTCTCGGTATCCAGGATGATCTGGCGGGTCATCGCGCGGCTCCCGTCCCGGCCAGGCCGAGCACGCTGTCGACCCCGCGGTTGGCCAGCGAGTCGGCGAGTTCGTTGCCCGGGTCGCCGTTGTGGCCGCGCACCCACACCCACTGCACGCGGTGCCGCGCGGCGGCCTGCTCCAGGCGCTGCCAGAGGTCGACGTTCTTCACCGGCTTGCGGTCGGCCGTCTTCCAGTCGCGCGCCTTCCAGCCCGGCAGCCACTCGGTCATGCCCTTGAGCACGTACTGGGAATCGGTGAACAGGCGCACCTGACAGGGCTGGCGCAGCGCCTCGAGGGCGCTGATCGCGGCCCACATCTCCATGCGATTGTTGGTGGTCGCCGGCTCGCCGCCGAACATCTCCTTCTCGGCGCCAGCCGCGCGCAGCACCACGCCCCAGCCTCCCGGGCCGGGGTTGCCTCGACACGCGCCATCGGTGTAGGCGTCGACTTGGGTCATGCGGATCCTCCAGGTTCGCGGCGCGAATGCGCCGTACGACGATGGGCCACCGGGCGCCCCACCCCGGCCTTCGCGGCGCTGGGCTGCCAGGCCTTGCCGACCAGGCGCATCGCGCGCACGCGCTTGGTCGCCACCAGCACGTACATGGCGCCCAGCATCGGCCACCAGCGCTCGCCGGCCGGGTCCATGAAGCGCCAGCGCTCCAGCCAGGCCTGTCCGTACAACGGTGGGCGCCAGCAGCCGTAGGCGCCGGCGGTGACTTCGAAACTCAGCAGCCGCAGCCAGTCGCGGACGCGGCGCGGCGAGATCAGTTCGCCGCTTTGCGGCAGGTAGCGCTCGCCGCCTATGCGCGCCAGCGCCTGGCGCGCACCCCACAGGCTCAGCGCGTTGAACCCGGTGACCACCACCTGCCCGCCGGCCACCAGCACGCGATCGGCCTCGCGCAGGCAGGCGTAGGGATCGGAGGCCACCTCCAGCGTGTGCGGCAGCACCAGCAGGTCCAGGCTCTGGCTGGCGATCGGCAGGTCGGTGAAATCGCACACCAGCGCCACGGGGCCGGCGGCCCCCGGCGGTTGCTCGGGGTCGTCGACCACGTCGCGCGCGAACCAGCGGTGCGGCATGCGGTTGTGGCGCAGCGCGGCCAGTTCGCGCAAGCCCAACTGCAGCGCGTGGAACCCGAAGATGTCGGCGACGATATGGTCCAGCTGCTGCTGCTGCCAGTCCAGCGCGTAGCGCCCGCCCGGGCTTTGCATCCAACGGTCGAGATTTATACTCGGGCGGACTTCGGGGGACTCATGCATATCGTCGCGCTGCAAGCCTTTCGGGACAACTACATCTGGATGATCCACGACACGCGCAGCGCGGTGGTCGTGGATCCCGGGGACGCAGCCCCGGTGATGGCGGCCCTGGCCCCGGGCGGCGCGCAGGCGCAAGGGCTGCAACTCGCGGGCATTCTAGTCACCCACCACCATTCCGATCACACCGGCGGCATCGCCGCCTTGCTGCAGCGATGGCGCGTGCCGGTATGGGGGCCGGCCGCCGAGGACATCGCCGGCGTGACCGACGGCGTGGCCGACGGCGACCACGTCCACGTCGAGGCGCCGCGCCTGGAGCTCGAGGTGCTGGAGGTGCCCGGACACACGCTGGGCCACGTGGCCTATCACGCCCCGGACGCCGGCTTGCTGCTGTGCGGGGACACGCTGTTCTCGGCCGGCTGCGGCCGGCTGTTCGAGGGAACCGCGCAGCAGATGCTGCATTCCCTCGACCGCCTCGGCGCGCTGCCCGGAGACACCCGGGTGCTCTGCGCGCATGAGTACACCGTGAGCAATCTACAATTCGCGCGCTACGTCGAGCCCGCCAACGCCGATACCGAGGAGTACGAGCGCTGGTGCCTGCAACGGCGCGCGCAGCAATTGCCCACCCTTCCGAGCAGCGTGCAACGCGAACTCCGGGTGAATCCTTTCCTGCGCTCGGATCAGCCGCTGATCCGGGAGCAGCTGGCGCAGCATTTCGGGCGCGCCCCGGCCGACCGGGTCGAGGCCTTCACGATGCTGCGCCAGTGGAAGAACGATTTCTGAAGCGGCATCGGCGCAAGCGCAGCGCTGCCGCGGAGCAAGGAACAGACCGATGCATCGTTTGCGAGGAGTGAGACTGTGGGCGCTGGCCGCCGTCGTGCTGACGGCCGCCGGATGCGCCGCCACCCCACCCTCGCAGACCCCGCCGTCGGCGGCATCGACCCCCGCGGCGTCCGCGCCGGCCGCCGCGTCGGCCCCGGCCTCGGCGGCGGCGCCGTCGGCACCGGAAGCGGCCGCCAGCACCCCCCTGCCCCCGGTCACTGCATCGGCGCCCGCGGCGGCGGTGCCGGTGCATTACGACGACATCTGGCAGCGCATCCGCGCCGGCTTCGGGATCCCCGACATGAACGGGCCGCAGATGAAGCCCTATGTCGCCGAAGCCGTGCACTGGTACACGACGCGCCCGGACTACGTCGCGCGCATGACCGAACGCTCGCGCAAGTACCTCTACTACATCGTGCAGGAGGTGCAGCGCCGCGGCATGCCCACCGAACTGGCGCTGCTGCCCTTCATCGAAAGCGCCTTCAACCCGGACGCGCTGTCCAGCGCGAAGGCCTCGGGCATGTGGCAGTTCATGCCCAGCACCGGCCAGCACTACAAGCTGCGCCAGACCATGTTCCAGGACGGGCGTCGCGACGTCATGGCCTCGACCCGCGCCGCGCTCGATTACCTGGGCAAGCTGCACGCGATGTTCGGCAGCTGGCAGCTCGCGCTGGCCGCCTACAACTGGGGCGAAGGCGGACTGCAGCACGCCATCGCCTACAACGAGGCGCACGGACTGCCGG
>JAJYTY010000194.1 GCA_021792835.1 Pseudomonadota bacterium | reverse complement strand
GATGGCCCCGGAATCGGCCGCCACGGCGCGGAACTCGAAGCCGAAGCGTTCGAAGATGCGCTGGTAGGCCTGGTACATCGCCTCGTAGCTGCGCTGCGCGCCGTCGCGGTCGCGGTCGAAGGAGTAGGCGTCCTTCATCGTGAACTCGCGCGCACGCATGACTCCGAAGCGCGGCCGGCGCTCGTCGCGGAACTTGGTCTGGATGTGGTAGAAGTTCACCGGCAGCTGGCGCCACGAGCGAAGCTCGCCGCGCGCGATGTCGGTGACCACCTCCTCGGAGGTCGGCTGCACGATGAAATCGCGCTCGTGCCGGTCCTTGATGCGCAGCAGCTCGGGGCCGAACTTGTCCCAGCGTCCCGTCTCCTGCCAGAGCTCGGCGGGTTGCACGATCGGCATCAGCAACTCGATCGCACCGGCCCGGTTCATCTCCTCGCGCACGATGGCCTCCACCTTGCGCAGGCTGCGAAGCCCCAGCGGCATGTAGGTGTACAGGCCGGCGGCGAGCTTGCGGATCATGCCGGCGCGCAGCATCAGCGCCTGGCTCGCCACGTCGGCATCGGCAGGGGCTTCTTTCTGGGTGGAGATGAAGAATCGGGAAGCGCGCATGTAATGGGCGTTGATCGGAAGGTTCTGGGCCGCGGCCCGCTCTGTGTGGACAAGGCTTGCGGTCGGCGTCGTGCAGGCCCGCGCACGTGTCGCGCATGCGACGCGGTGCCTATAATCGAGACACATTCTAAAAGAACGGGGGCACTGGCCATGTTGGATCGAGAGGGTTATCGTCCCAACGTCGGCATCATCCTGCTCAATCCCCGGAACCAGGTGTTCTGGGGCAAGCGGATCAGCGGCCATTCCTGGCAGTTCCCGCAAGGCGGAATCCACGCCGGCGAGAACCCCGAGCAGGCGATGTACCGCGAATTGTTCGAGGAAGTGGGACTTCGTCCGTGTCACGTCCATGTTCTGGGTCGTACGCGCAACTGGCTGCGCTACGAGGTCCCCGAACAGTACCTGCGCCGCGATCACCGCGGCGTGTACAAGGGGCAGAAGCAGATCTGGTTCCTGCTGCGCCTGACCGGGCGCGACAGCGACGTGTGCCTGCGTGCCACCGACCACCCGGAATTCGATGCATGGCGATGGAACGACTACTGGGTCTCGCTGGACAGCGTGATCGAATTCAAGCGCGGCGTGTACCAGCAGGCGTTGAGCGAACTGCAGCATCTGCTGCCGCGCCAGGAGCCGCGCACGCGCTATCTGCGCGCGCATGTGCGGCACCAGCGCCAGCAACCGCCGCTGGAGCTGCAGGCCGCCGAGGCGGCCGGCGAATGACGGCGGCGCGCGGCTTGCGTGCGCTGCTGGCGGCCTGCGCGGTCGCGGCGCTGCCCCGGCTGGCGCTGGCGCAGGCCGTCGAGGGGTTGCCGCAGCAGGCGCCGAAGGTCGAGCCCGCAGACGTCGTGCATTTCCCGGCGAAGGTGCCGAAGGGCGACTCGACCCTGCTGACGGTGCCGTTGCCGGGCAACCCGCAACTGCATTTCATGGTCGATCCGGCCAGCGTGCGTCGCGTCGGCGACTCGCTGGTGCGCTACACGTTGATCGCGGTGAGTCGTTCGGGTTTTCGCAACGTCAGCTATGAAGGCCTGAACTGCGCCGACGATACCTGGCACGTCTACGCCACGTGGCGTGCCCACCGGCAGCGCTGGGAAGCCAATACCGATTCGAGCTGGCTGACGGTGAACGTGCAGTCGAGCTTCGACGTGCACGGCGTGCTGGACCGCAACTACTGGTGCGCCGCCACCTTCACCGCGGGCGACGCGAAGCGGCTGGTCGAGCGCCTGCGCCAGGGAGTCCACCCGGGTTTCGTGCAGCCCTGAGGCAGGGTGGAGCGGGTCCCCGCTCACTGCGTTCGCCGCCCCCGGGGGCAGGGCCCGCCGCGAGGCGGTCTACAGGGGCTCAGGGGCTCAGGGCCCTCAGGCCTTGGGCGCCGCCTGCATCAGCACCATGTTGTCGCGGTGGATCAGTTCGGGCTGCTCCATGAAGCCCAGGATCGACTCGATCTGCGAGGTCGGCGCGCGGCGGATCAGGCGCGCCTCGGCCGCCGCGTAGTTGCTCAGCCCGCGCGCCACCTCGCGTCCTTGCTGGTCGACCACCGCGATCACGTCGCCGCGCTCGAACTCTCCCGCGACCTCGGTGACGCCCACCGGAAGCAGGCTGGCGCCGCCCTCGCGCAGGCGCCGCGCGGCGCCGTCGTCGACGCTGACGCGGCCGGCCACCTGCAGGTGGTCGGTCATCCACTGCTTGCGCGCCGCGAGCTTGCCGCTGCCGGCGTGCAGGCAACTGCCGATGGCCTCGCCGGCGGCCAGTCGCAGCAGCACGTCGGGCTCGCGCCCGCTGGCGATCACGGTGTGCGCGCCGCTTTGCGCGGCGCGTCGCGCCGCCAGGACCTTGGTCAGCATGCCGCCCTTGCCGATCGCGCTGCCGGCGCCGCCGGCCATCGCGGCCAGCGCCGGGTCGTCGGCGCGGGCGTCGCGGATCAGCGCGGCCCGCGGGTCCTTGCGCGGGTCGGCGGAGTACAGGCCGCTCTGGTCGGTGAGGATGATCAGCGCGTCGGCCTCGACCAGGTTGGTGACCAGTGCTCCGAGGGTGTCGTTGTCGCCCACCTTGATGTCGTCGGTGACGACGGTGTCGTTCTCGTTGATCACCGGCACCACGTGGTGCGCCAGCAGGGTCAGCAGCGCGCTGCGCGCGTTCAGGTAGCGCCTGCGGTTGGCGAGGTCGGCGTGGGTCAGCAGGATCTGCGCGCAGTTCCTGGCGCGCGCGCTGAAGGCGGTCTCGTAGGCCTGCGCCAGTCCCATCTGGCCCACCGCGGCAGCCGCCTGCAACAACGGTACCTCGCTGGGCCGGCGGCTGAAGCCGAGGCGCTTCATGCCCTCGGCGATGGCTCCGCTGGACACGAGGATGACCTCCTTGCCCAGCGCGTGCAGTCCGGCGATCTGTTCCACCCAGCGTGCCACCGCGGCGTGGTCGATTCCGCGGCCCTCGTCGGTGACCAGGCTGGAACCGACCTTGACCACGAGGCGGCGCGCCTGCGCGATCACCGAAGAGCCCTCAGGCGGTGTCGGACGGTTCATCGGCGGCGAATCGAGGGTCCCGCGGCTCCAGCGCTGCCGGCTCCTGGCGCTGCGGTCCGCGCAGGAAGGAGTCGATGTCGCGCAGCAGCGGCTCCAGGCCGTCGCGGGCGAGCGCGGAGATCGCGTACACGGGGCCCTTCGCGCGCAGCCTGCGGCGGATCTCGGCGACGCGCGCGGCGCGCTCGTCGGGCTCGAGCATGTCGAGCTTGTTGAGGACCAGCCAGCGCGGCCGGGAGGCGAGCTCGGGGTCGTATTTCTTCAGTTCGGCGACCACGCTGCGCGCGTCGCGCACCGGGTCCGCCTCGGGGTCGAAGGGCGCCACGTCCACCAGATGGAGCAACAGCCGCGTGCGCTGCAGATGGCGCAGGAACTGGTGTCCCAGCCCGGCCCCTTCCGCGGCGCCCTCGATCAGGCCCGGGATGTCGGCGACGACGAAGCTGCGCCCCTCGCCGACGCGTACCACCCCCAGTTGCGGGTGCAGGGTGGTGAACGGGTAGTCGGCGATCTTCGGGCGCGCGTTGGAAACCGCCGCGATGAAGGTGCTCTTGCCGGCGTTGGGCAGCCCCAGCAGGCCGACGTCGGCCAGCACCTTGAGTTCGAGCAGCAGCCTGCGCTGCTCGCCGGGCTGCCCCGGCGTGCTCTGGCGCGGCGCGCGATTGGTGCTGGATTTGAAGCGCAGGTTGCCCAGCCCGCCGGTGCCGCCTTGCGCCAGCACCACGCGCTGCCCCGCAGTGGCCAGGTCGGCGATGACTTCGCCCGTCTCCTCGTCGCGCACCAGCGTGCCGCCCGGCACACGCAGCAGCAGGTCGTCCCCGGCCGCGTCGAACTGGTCCGAGCCGCGCCCGTGCTCGCCGTTGCGGGCGCGGAACAGGCGCTGGTAGCGGAAATCGATCAGCGTGTTGAGATTGGTGTCGGCCTCGGCGTAGACATGGCCGCCGCGGCCTCCATCGCCCCCATCGGGTCCGCCGAAGGGGATGAATTTCTCGCGCCGGAACGACATGCAGCCGTTGCCGCCGTTTCCGGCGACCACCTCGACATGCGCTTCATCGACGAATTTCACGGCAGCAAAGCGCGGGTGCGGGGTGGGGCGCGAAGCGCCGGCACACCCGCGGGCGTGCCGGCGTGCGGGACTGTCAGGCCTGCGCGGCCGTCGGGGCCACGTTCACGTAGTGACGGTCGAAGGCGCCCTTGCGCGCGAACTGCACGGTGCCGTCGACCAGCGCGAACAACGTGTGGTCCTTGCCCACGCCGACGTTGGCGCCGGGGTGGAAACGGGTGCCGCGCTGGCGCACGATGATCGAGCCGGCCGAGATCTCCTGGCCGCCGAACACCTTCACGCCCAGTCGCTTGGCCTCGGAATCGCGGCCGTTACGCGTGGAGCCGCCGCCTTTTTTCTGTGCCATGTCGTTCGCTCCTCAAGCAGCGATGCTTTCGATCTGCAGTTCGGTGAAGTTCTGCCGGTGGCCCTGGTGCTTCTGGTAATGCTTGCGGCGACGCATCTTGAAGATGCGGATCTTCTCGCCACGACCGTGCGCCAGGACCTTGGCCTTCACCGCAGCACCCGCCAGCAGCGGGGCCCCGAGCCGGGTGTCGGCGCCGTCGAACACGGCGAGCACCTGGTCGAGCACGATGTCCTGGCCAACGTCTGCGGCAATCTGTTCTACCTTGATCTTGTCGCCGGCAGCGACCTTGTACTGCTTGCCGCCGGTTTTTATGACCGCATACATAGGACTACTCCTGAAAATGCAGGCTCGCGGATCCGCGAGCCATGAAAACCCGCGGCACTCGCGTGCCGTCCGGGCAAGCCGCCAGGCACGGCAATGAAAATCACCATGCGACGAACCAGTCATCATACCAGAAGCTTCCCACGCCCTGAAGGGGGTGTGGCCGCGCCGCGCGGGCGCCTGTGCCAGGGAAGCCTCCCGGGCCGCGGCTCATTAGAATTCCGAAGCCTTTTGCGTCCCTTTGTATCGTCAACCCGCCGCCGTTCGTGACCTCCACCGCCTCGATCCAGTCCATCCTCGATCCCATCTCCAAGGACATGCAGCTGGTCGACGCCTCGATCCGGCGCGCGCTGTCGTCCGAGGTCCCGCTGATCAGCGCGATCGGCAGCTACATCGTCGGTGCCGGCGGCAAGCGCCTGCGCCCGGCCTTGCTGCTGCTGGTGGCGCGCGCCCACGGCTATGACGGCGAGCACCTGCACGACCTGGCCGCGGTGGTCGAGATGATCCACACCGCGACCCTGCTGCACGACGACGTGGTCGACGAGTCCGAGTTGCGGCGCGGGCGCCAGACCAGCAATGCCGCCTACGGCAACGCGGCCAGCGTGCTGTCGGGCGATTTCCTGTACTCGCGCTCGTTCCAGATGATGGTGGCGGCCGGCAACCTGGGCATCCTGCGCATCCTGGCCGACGCGACCAACGTCATCGCCGAGGGCGAGGTGCTGCAGCTGATGAACATGCACGACCCCGCGATCACCGTCGAGCAGTACATGCGGGTGATCCACGACAAGACGGCGACCCTGTTCGAGGCCGCGGCCCGCATCGGCGCCGTGCTGGCCGGCTGCGACAGCGACGCCGAGCAGCGCGCGGCCGGCTACGGGCGTGCGGTGGGCATGGCCTTCCAGTTGATCGACGATGCGCTGGACTACAACGGCAACGCCGAACAGATGGGCAAGAACGTCGGCGACGACCTGCGCGAGGGCAAGCCGACCCTGCCGCTGATCATCGCGATGCAGCGCAGCGAAGGTGAGCGGCGCGAGATGATCGAGCAGGCCATCCGCGACGGAAACACCGAGGAGCTGCCTCGCATCCTGGAGGTCGTGCGGGAGTGCGCTGGGCTCGACGAGGTGTACGAAGCCGCGCGCGGGAAATTGCACGAGGCGCGCGCGCTGGCCGAAACCATGCCCGCGGGCACGTATCGCCGGGCGCTGATCGACCTGTGCGACTACAGCCTGCAGCGCAACTCCTGAACCCCGCCGCGGGGCTGGTGCAGCGAAAACCTCTTTGCTACACTAGCAGGCTTGCCTTGGGATCGGCTTGCCGGCAACACCGGATGGATCGACAGGGTATTTCGAGTATTTCGGGGTGTAGCTTAGCCTGGTAGAGCGCTACGTTCGGGACGTAGAGGCCGGAGGTTCGAATCCTCTCACCCCGACCAGGAATTCAGCAGACGACGGCCGCGCAGGGGATCCTGCGCGGCCGTCGTCGTT
>JAJYTY010000193.1 GCA_021792835.1 Pseudomonadota bacterium | reverse complement strand
CCCCGAGCCCATGGTCGCGTTTCCCTGCGGATCCAGGTCGACCAGCAGCACACGCTGGCCGACGCGGGCGAGCCCGGCGGCCAGGTTCACGCTGGTCGTGGTCTTGCCGACGCCGCCCTTCTGGTTGGCCACACAAAAAACCGATGCCATCGCAAGAATCCTAGGAAGTGACCGGGGCCGGGTTCGGCTGGCCGGGCTGTCGCGGGTGCAGCCAGATCACGCAGCGTTGCGCCTGCAGCCCGGGCACCCGCAGTGTCTCGACCTCGTGTCGCAGGCTCGCGGGCAGGGCCTGCAATTCGGATTGCGGGACGCTGCCCTTCATCGCCGCCCAGGCTCCGCCCTCCAGCAGCAAATGCTCGCTGATGCGCACGAGTTCGGCAAGGTCGCCGACGGCGCGGCTGGTGATGCAGTCGAAACCCGGGAGCCGGAGCTGTTCGACGCGGGCGTGCTCGACCTCGACGTTGCGCAGACGCAGGGTTGCGGCGACCTGGCGCAGGAAGGCGCACTTCTTTTGCACCGCTTCGACGAGCACGATCTGCCATTGCGGGCGCATGATCGCCAGCACCATGCCCGGCAGCCCGCCTCCGGAGCCGACGTCGAGCAGCCGGCGCGGTGCCGCCCGGTCCAGCGCCGGCAGCAGCGCCAGGCTGTCGGCCAGGTGCAGGCTGAGCATGCGTTGCGGGTCGCGCACGGCGGTCAGGTTGTAGACCTGGTTCCAGCGCTGCAGCAGCTGCAGATATTGCAGCAACTGCGCGCGCTGTGCGGCATCGGCGGGCAGACCCAGCGCCTCCAGCACGGCGTCGAGGCGCGCGGCCGTGTCGGCGTCCGGGCGCGGGTCGCGCGCCTGCGGGCTGCCGGAGGGGCCGCGGGGCGCGGAACTCATCCGGTGGCCTGGCCGGCGGATGCTGCCGGGGAGCGCAGGCGGCGCTTGCGCAGGTGCACCAGCAACAGCGAAATGGCAGCCGGAGTGACCCCGGAGACCCGGGAGGCCTGCCCGAGGGTGTGTGGCCGGGCGCGCCCGAGCTTCTGGCGTACCTCGATCGAAAGGCCCTGCACGGCGGCGTAGTCCAGGTCTTGCGGCAGGGGCATGTTCTCGTACTCTGCGGCGCGTTGCACGTCGAGTTGCTGGCGTTCGATGTAGCCGGAGTACTTGACGCCGATCTCCACCTGTTCGGCCTCGGCCGGCTGCAGCGCCTGCGGCGGCGCGAACCGTCCATCCAGGCGCGTGGTGAGCCGGGTGTAATCGACGCCGGGGCGGCGCAGCAGGTCCTCCAGGCGGTACTCGCGCTCGATAGGCTGGCCGACCAGTTCGGTGGCGTCGCTCGCCCCGAGGTGTTGCGGCTGCACCCAGGTGTCGCGCAGGCGCTGGCGCTCGCGCTCGATGGCGTCGCGCTTGCGGCACAGGGCGTCCCAGCGCAGGTCGTCGACCAGCCCCAGCCGGCGGCCGGCCTCGGTCAGGCGCAGGTCGGCGTTGTCCTCGCGCAGGCTGAGGCGGAATTCGGCGCGGCTGGTGAACATGCGGTAGGGCTCGCTGACCCCCTTGGTGATCAGGTCGTCGACCAGCACGCCGAGGTAGGCCTGTTCGCGTCCCGGGGTCCACGCGGGCTCGCCACGAACCAGCAGCGCGGCGTTGGCCCCGGCGAGCAGGCCCTGCGCGGCGGCCTCCTCGTACCCGGTGGTTCCGTTGATCTGGCCGGCGAAGAAAAGTCCGGCGATGGAACGCGTCTCCAGTGAGGCCTTCAGCGAGCGCGGATCGTAGTAGTCGTACTCGATGGCGTAACCGGGGCGCAGCAGGTGCGCGCTCTCCAGGCCAGGGATGCTGCGCACGAGCTCGATCTGCACGTCGAAGGGCAGGCTGGTCGAGATGCCGTTGGGGTAGAACTCATGGGTGTGCAGTCCTTCGGGCTCCAGGAACACCTGGTGCGAGTCCTTGCCGGCGAAGCGATGGATCTTGTCCTCGATGCTGGGGCAGTAGCGCGGGCCGACGCCCTCGATGACCCCGGTATACATCGGGCTGCGATCGAGCCCGGATCGGATGATCTCGTGGGTTCGCGCGTTGGTATGCGTGATCCAGCAGGGCAGCTGGCGTGGATGCTGCGCGGCTTCGCCCAGGAAGCTGAAAACCGGGATCGGATCCAGGTCGCCGGGTTGCTCCTCCATGCGCGAGAAGTCGATGCTGCGGCCGTCGATTCGCGGCGGGGTGCCGGTCTTCAGGCGCCCCTGCGGGAGTCCGAACTCGCGCAGGCGGTGCGCCAGCGAGACGGCCGGGGGGTCGCCCGCGCGCCCGGCTGGGTAGTTCTGCAACCCGATGTGCACCTTGCCGTCGAGGAAGGTGCCGGCGGTCAGTACCACGCTGCGGCCGCGAAAGCGGATGCCGCTCTGGGTGACGGCGCCGCAGACGCGCTCGCCTTGCCCGTCGGATTCGAGCAGCAGGTCGTCGACCGCCTGCTGGAACAGCCACAGCCCGGGCTGGTTTTCCAGGCGCGAGCGGATGGCGGCCTTGTACAGCACGCGGTCGGCCTGCGCGCGGGTGGCACGCACCGCCGGGCCCTTGCTGCCGTTGAGCACGCGGAACTGGATCCCGGCCTCGTCGGTGGCCGCGGCCATCGCGCCTCCGAGGGCGTCGATTTCCTTCACCAGGTGCCCCTTGCCAATGCCGCCGATCGAGGGATTGCACGACATCTGGCCGAGGGTTTCGATGTTGTGCGTGAGCAGCAGGGTCGAAGCGCCCATGCGCGCTGCGGCCAGCGCCGCCTCGGTCCCGGCGTGCCCGCCGCCGACCACGATCACGTCGAAAATCTTCGGGTATTCCATGGATTTCATCGCCTACGAGTCCAGCATTGTAGGCGGCCGTAGTCGGAGGGCGCTCAGGAAGCGTCGCCTGGTTGCCGATGTTCCACGTGGAACAGATATCTCGCATCGGGCATGATCGGGATCATCTCAAGGCTCTTGGATACCCGATAGAGTTATGTTTCACACCCTGGAATTGTTCCGAGGAGGAGTCCAATCATGAAAATCAACGAAGGCGGCCTGGACCGAGCGGTGCGCATTGTGGTCGGTCTGGTGTTGATCGCGCTGGCGGCCACCGGCACGGTTGGCGTTTGGGGCTACATCGGGATCATCCCGCTGTTGACCGGAATCGCCGGCGTGTGTCCAGCGTATTCGCTGATGGGTATCAACACCTGCCCGATGAAGAAGGGCGGCTGAAACCGGCTGTCGCCGCGGCGGTGTTCCACGTGGAACACCGCGGTGGTGCTGCATCGCCTTGCGCGATGCGCCATGAAAAAACGCCAGATCCCACGGGGATCTGGCGTTCTGGTGCTCGGCGTCTTGGCGCCGATGCCTGCCGGTGCTTCGCGCTCTTGCGCGCGCCCGGTCGGATCGTCTCCTCGTTACTCGCTCCTGAATCCACGCCGCCAACGCCTTGGCAGGCGACCTCGGCGATTATTCGCCCCGACCCCTGGATTGCCCACACGGGAAAACCCGCTCCCGCGACCGGGGGGACGGTGCCCTTGCGGGCTTCGAGGGATTCAGTGCCCGAGCCCGGGGAACAGCTTCAACAGGCCCTCGCTCATCAGTTCGACCGACAGCGCCGCGATCAGCAGACCCATCAAGCGGGTCATGATGTTGATTCCGGTCTTGCCGATCAACCCGGCAATGCTCTCGGCGGCGCGAAAGGCCGCCGCGATCACCAGCGCCGCGACCACGCCGTAGCCGACCAGCACCAGCAGCGAGAGCCAGTGGCGGTCCTTGTCCGCATACACGATCACCGTCGAGATGGTGGCCGGCCCGGTGAGCAGCGGAACGGTCAGCGGGACCACCGCGATGCTGCGGCTGGCCTCGGCCTCGTCCATCTCCTCGGGGGTCGACCGGAAGGCGGTCGGCGTCGCGTTGAGCATGCCGATCCCGCTGATCAGCAGCAGCAGTCCGGCGCCGACCTGGAACGAGGGCAGGGAAATGCTGAAGAACTGCAGAAGCCGGGTTCCCAGCAGCGCACTGACCGCGATCACCAGGAAGGCCGAAATCGCGCAGGTCGTGATCGTGCGTTTGCGTTGCTCGGGCGTGAAGCCCTCGGTCAGCGCGAGGAACACCGGCACGATTCCCAGGGGATTGATGATCGCCAGCAGCGCGACCAGCGGCTTGATCAGCTGCGTGGCCTGGGAAGGGGCGGCGATCAGGCTCATTGAACAAACCCGATGCGCGCGCCGCGGCGCGGGCGGTTGCGGCTGAAGTCACGGTCCAGGAGTTCATGGCGCCCGTCGAGCTTGGCGGCGCCGAAGGCGGCGCTGAGCAGGCGGCGCATCTCGCGCGGACTGGTCTGCGCGAGCGCACACAGCGCGGGTTCGCCCAGCTCCGGCGGGAAGGCGCAGCCCCAGTCGTGGCCTTCGCGCAGTTCGCGGTACAGGCGCGACGCGATGGAGCGCCTGCCGGCTTCGTCGGGGGCCTCGACCTCGAACACGTCGAGGCGGTTCAGGATGGGTTCCGGAATCGCCGACGGGTCGTTCGCGGTGGCGACCCACACCACCGCCGAGCAGTCGATCGGCACCTCGGCGAACTCGTCGGTGAAATGCCTCGCGGTGTCATGCTCGAGCAGGCTGTACAGCGCGCCCAGCGGGTCGTACTGGGCGCCCGATGCGGCCTTGTCGATCTCGTCGATCACCACCACCGGGTTGGCGAACTCGCCTTGCACCAGGGTCTCGAACACCTTGCCCGGACGCGCGCCCTTCCACTGCGACGAAGATCCGGACAGGATCCAGCCGGCGGTCAGCGCGTTCATCGGCGCCAGCGCCCAGCCGGTACCCAGCATGTCGGCGACCCGGCGCGCGAAGTGGGTCTTGCCGATGCCCGGCTCACCCAGCAGCAGCATCGGCGTGACCTCCACCGGGTCGCGGCTGTCGGCGGCCAGCGCCACCGCGCGAAGAATGTGCTCCAGCGGCTCGGCGAAATTGGGCAGCTCCGCCTGCAGGCTGTCGCGGTCGGGAACTCCCGCCGGCTTGATCGCCAGGCGCTGGCCGCCGGCCTCGATCATGCGTGCGTAGGTGTGGCGCAGTGCGTCCTGGCCCTCTCCAGGCAGCGCCTGCAGCTTGCGTTCGACGTCCTCGACCGCGTAGACGGACTTGTAGGCGGCCATCGCGATGGGCATGTTGAACCTCCTGTGCGCCGGCTGCGCAAACCCCGGCTCGTGCCCGCATGATGCCAGAGAGCGTAGCCGCGGGCTGTCGGCCGGCGCGCGATGTTGGTTTTTTACCGCTGGGCTTGCGCCGGTGGCCAAGTGGAGCGCAGGGGTCCCGCGTCTGCCTTCAGATCTCGATCTGGGTACCCAGTTCGACCACCCGGTTCGGCGGGATGCGGAAGTAGTCGGAGGCCTCCTGCGCGTTGCGGCTCATCCAGGAGAACAGCACTTCGCGCCACAGCGCCATGCCGGGGATCTTCGACGGGATGATGGTCTGGCGGGCGAGGAAGAATGAGGTTTCCATCAGGTGGAACTCCATGCCGGACATGCGCTCGCAATCCTTCAGCAGGCGCTGGATGTCGGGTTCATCCTTGAAACCGAAGCGAACGTGCAGCAGATAGATGCCTTCTTCCATCGGGCGCAGCTCGATACCCTGCTCCGGCGGCACATGCGGGACGTCGGCGGTCTGCGCCGACAGGAACACCACGCGTTCGTGCAGGACCTTGTTGTGCTTGAGGTTGTGCAGCAGCGCGTGCGGCACGGTGTCGGCGTTGGGCGTGAGGTAGATCGCGGTGCCCTCCACCCGTGTCGGCGGGTAGGTGGACAGACTGTGGACGAAATCCTTCAGGTTCAGCGCGTGCTCCTGCAACTGGCGCTTGAGCAGGCTGCGACCGCGCTTCCAGGTCGACAGCATGCTGTACACGGCAGCGCCGAACACCAGCGGGAACCAGCCTCCGTGGTCGATCTTCAGGGAATTCGACGCCAGGAACAGGATCTCCACCAGCATCAACGGCAGGAACACCAGATCGGCGCGCCGCTCTCCCCAGCCCCAGCGCTGCGGCGCCACCATCCACAGGAAGACGGTGGTCGTCACCATCGTGATGTTCACCGCGATGCCGTAGGCCGCGGCCAGGTTGTCCGAAGTGCGGAACGCGAACACCAGCGCCAGCACGAACAGCAGCATGGTCCAGTTGATGAACGGGACGTAGATCTGGCCCTGGTTGCGTTCGTTGGTGAACATTACGCGCATGCGCGGCAGGTAGCCGAGCTTGATGGCCTGCGTGGTCATCGAATACGCGCCCGAGATCACCGCCTGCGACGCGATCACGGTGGCCAGCGTGGCCAGGATCACCAGCGGCCACAACGCCCACGACGGCGCCATGTAGAA
>JAJYTY010000192.1 GCA_021792835.1 Pseudomonadota bacterium | reverse complement strand
TGCAGCGCGCGTTGTTGCGCGTGGAACAACTGCAGGCCGGCTACGGGCTGCTCAAGGCGGTGCGCTCGGTGAGTTTCGAATGCTTCGAGGGCGAGGTGCTGGCGCTGGTGGGGGCCAACGGTGCGGGCAAGACCACGCTGATGCGCACCATCGCGGGCGCGCATCCGGCGGCGGCCGGACGCATCGTGTTCGACGGGCAGGACGTGACGGCGCTGCGCGCGCCGCGGCGCGTCGGCCTGGGCATCGCGATGGTCCCGGAGGGCCGGCGGCTGTTCGGCGGCATGAGCGTGGAGGACAACCTGCGCGTGGCGGCGATGCGCGCGCGCAAGGGTCCGTGGAACCTGGAGTCGGTGCTCGAGGCCTTCCCGCAGCTCAAGCCCAAGCTCAAGGCGCTGGCCGGGACCTTGTCGGGAGGGCAGCAGCAGGCCGCGGCGATCGCGCGCTCGCTGATGACCAATCCGCGGGTGCTGCTGCTGGACGAGATCTCGCTGGGGCTGTCGCCGATCGCGGTGGAGCAGGTGTACCAGTCGCTGCACGGCCTGATCGAGGCTGGCACCACGGTGGTGCTGGTCGAGCAGGACCTGACGCGCGCGCTCAGCGTCGCCGGCACCGTCATCTGCATGCTCGAGGGAGGCATCGCACTGCAGGGCCGGCGCGACGAGCTCGCCCGCGAGCAGATCATGGACGCGTATTTCGGGCTGGCACGGGCGCAGGCTGCGCATTGACACGATCCCCGGGACGCGTCCCGGGGGCGGCCCGGCGCCTCGTCGGGGGCATCGGAGCAACGGAACAACTCATGGAATTGCTCAATCAACTCATCCAGGGCGTGCTGCTGGGGGGCTACTACGCGATCCTGGCCAGCGGACTGTCGTTCCTGTTCGGGGTCATGCGCATCGTCAACCTGGCGCACGGCAGCCTGGTGGTGCTCGGCGGCTTCCTGGTGTTCGTCGTGTGCCAGCACTTCGGCGTGAACGTACTGCTGGGCGCGCTGATCGTGATGCCGGTGATGGCGCTGCTGGGCTGGGCGCTGAACCGGCTGCTGCTGCAGCGCAGTCTGCGCGGCGGCATGCTGGTGCCGATCCTGGCCACCTTCGGGCTGTCGATCGTGGTCGACAACGTGCTGTTCCAGATCTTCGGGGCCGACACGCGCTCGCTGGCGCCCAACATCGGTTCGCTGTCGTACGACAGCTGGCAGATCGGCTCGAGCCTGTACGTGTCGAAGCTGGACGTGCTGACCTTCGGCACCGCGGTGGCGCTGCTGGGCGCGCTGCAGCTGGTGCTTTCGCGCACTGGAATCGGGCGCGCGATCCGCGCCACCGCCGAGGATCCCGACGCGGTCAACCTGATCGGAATCGACTCGCGCACCGTGTATTCGGCGACGACGGCGATCTCGATGCTGCTGATCACGGTGGCCGCGCTGTTCCTGGGCATGCGCAGCACCTTCGCGCCGTACGCCGGGCAGTCGCAGCTGCTGTTCGCGTTCGAGACCGTGGTCATCGGCGGCACCGGTTCGCTGTGGGGCACGCTGATCGGGGGCGTGGTGCTGGGGCTGTCGCAGAGCATCGGCGCGCAGATCAACCCGATCGGCTTTCTCATCGCCGGGCACGTGGTGTTCCTCGCGGTGCTGGTGTTGAGGGTGTATTCGAAGGTATGGCGCGTGCGCCGCCCGCGCCTGCGCGCGGCGGCCTCGCGCACGCAGGAGGCGCAAGCATGAGCAGCGGAATCGTCGAGCAGGGGCAGGACCTGCAGGGCGCGCAGGTGGTGCGCTGGACGCGGCGCTCGATCGCCTTCGTCGGGCTGCTGGCGGTGCTGGTGCTGCTGCTGGCCTTCGGGCCGATGGTGCTGCCTCCCGAGGCGCTGGACCGGCTGACCACGCTGTTCATCTACGTGCTGCTGGCGTCGATGTGGAACGCGCTGGCCGGCTACGGCGGGCTGGTGTCGATCGGGCAGCAGGCCTTCATCGGGCTCGGGGGCTATTTCCTGATTCGCCTGTCGGCCGGCGGCATGGACGTGTACGCGGCGCTGCTGCTGTCGGTGGTGCTGGTGGGAATCGTCTCGCTGCCGCTGGGGCAGCTGATGCTCAAGCTCGGCGGCGGCGAGTTCGCGATCGGCATGTGGGTGCTGGCCGAACTGCTGCACCTGCTGGTGACCATCGACCCCATCGTGCAGGGGGAGACCGGAACTTCGCTGCTGGGCGTCAACGCCTATGCGCCGGCGGTGCGGCGCGCCGACACCTACTGGATGGCGCTGGGGCTGACGGTGGTGCTGCTGGGCGTGCTGTTCGTGCTGCTGCGCAGCCGGGTCGGCGCGTCGCTGCAGGCGGTGCGCGACGACGAGACGGCGGCGGCGTCGATCGGCGTGAACGTGCTGCGCAGCAAGCATGTGCTGTTCTTCGTGTCGGCGCTGGGCTGCGCGGCCGGCGGTGCGCTGTGGCTGGCCACCTCCATCACCTACCAGCCTGCCACCTTCTTCGGGCCGCAGTGGACCGCCTACATGCTGTTCATGGTGGTGGTCGGCGGCCTGGGAACCTTCGAGGGGCCGATCATCGGCGCGCTGCTGTTCTTCGCCGCGGAGACCTGGTTCGGCGCTACCGGCGTCGTGTACCTGATCGGGCTCGGGGTGCTGGCCATCGGTTTCGCGCTGCTGTTCCCGCGCGGCATCTGGGGTGCGCTGGAGTCGCGCTGGCCGCTGCGCCTGCTGCCCATCGGATATCAGTTGCGCCTGGCCGGGCTGCGCGACGGCAAGCTGCTGCGGCAGGCTCCTCGCTGAGAGCGCTGCGCCGGGCCGGCGCGCGAGTTCATCGGACAACCCACCAACGGAGACACTTGATGACCACGATTTCCATGCTGATCGACGGGGCGAGCGTGCAGGCCGAACGCGGCGCCAGCTTCGAGCGCCGCAACCCGCTGGACGGCACTGTCGCGACCACCGCGCCGGCGGCCAGCGTCGCCGACGCGCGGCGCGCGGTGGATGCCGCGGCGCGGGCCTTCCCGGCCTGGGCGGCGACCTCGCCTGGGCAGCGCCGCGCGCTGTTGCTGAAGGCGGCCGAGGCGCTGGGCGCGAAGCAGCAGGCTTTCGCCGAGGCGGTGGCGGCGGAGACCGGCGGCTCGGCGATGTGGGCCGGCTTCAACGTGCACCTCGCGCAGGGCATGCTGCTGGAAGCGGCTGCGATGACCACCCAGATCTCCGGCGAGGTGATTCCCTCCGACGTCCCGGGCAGCCTGGCGATGGGCGTGCGCCAGCCCGCCGGCGTGGTGCTCGGCATGGCGCCGTGGAACGCGCCGATCATCCTCGGCGTGCGCGCGGTGGCGCTGCCGCTGGCCTGCGGCAACACCGTGGTGCTGAAGGGCTCCGAGCTGTGCCCGGCCACCCACGGATTGATCGTGCAGGCGCTGCAGGAAGCAGGCCTGCCGGCCGGCGTGGTCAACTACGTCACCAACGCCCCGGCCGATGCGCCGGCGGTGGTGGAGGCGATGATCGAGCACCCGGCGGTGCGCCGCGTGAACTTCACCGGCTCGACCCGCGTCGGGCGCATCATCGCGCAGATGTGCGCGCGCCACCTGAAGCCCGCGGTGCTGGAGCTCGGCGGCAAGGCGCCGCTGGTGGTGCTCGACGATGCGGACATCGCCGCGGCGGTGGACGGCGCGGCCTTCGGCGCCTTCGCCAACTCCGGGCAGATCTGCATGTCCACCGAGCGCATCATCGTCGACCAGGCGGTGGCCGACGAGTTCGTCGCGCGCCTGGCCGCGAAGGCCGCGGCGCTGCCGCTGGGCGATCCGCGCAAGGGGCCGGTGGTGCTGGGTTCGGTGGTCGACATGAGCACCGTGCACCGCTGCAACGAACTGATCGACGATGCGCTGGCCAGGGGCGCGAAGCTGCTGTGCGGCGGCAAGGCCGACAGCACGCTGATGCCGGCGACCCTGCTGGACCATGTCACGCCCGAGATGCGCATCTTCCGCGAGGAATCCTTCGGCCCGGTCAAGCCGGTGATCCGCGTGCAGGGTGTCGAGCAGGCGATCGCGGTGGCCAACGACAGCGAGTACGGCCTGTCGGCCGCGGTGTTCGGGCGCGACGCGGCGCGCGCCTTCGCGGTCGCGCAGCGCATCGAATCGGGGATCTGCCACGTCAACGGCCCCACGGTGCACGACGAGGCGCAGATGCCCTTCGGCGGCGTGAAGGCCAGCGGCTACGGCCGTTTCGGCGGCAAGGCCGGGATCCACGAGTTCACCGAGCTGCGCTGGATGACCCTGCAGACCGCGCCGCGCCACTATCCATTCTGAAGGGCCCCCCGTAGGACAAGGGGGCGGCCCCTTGTCCTTCCCCCCCAAGGGGGGCGCCTCCGGCCTTGGGGCGGCCCTGCGGCCGATCGGCTCGGGGCTGCGGTGGGGGGCGCGGTGGCGGGGGGTTTCAGGCGGCGGTGCCTGGGGCGGTGCCTGGGGCGGTGATCATCGGGGGCCGCGGGCGACGCGTTCGAGCAGTTCGAACAGCATCATGCGCTCGCCTGCCGACAGCGCGCGCAGCACTTCGGACTCCATGTCGCGCGAGGCCTGCAGCGAGGCCTCGGCCAGTGACTGGCCGGCTTCGCTCAGCAGAACGAACACCGAGCGCTTGTCGTGCAGGTTGCGCTCGCGGCGCAGCAGGCCGCGGGCTTCCAGGCGATCGAGCAGCACGGTCATTCCCGGCGCGGTCACGGCCAGCGCGCGCGCCAGCTGCTTCTGCGTGGCGCGCCGGTTGTGGCGCAGCAGCTGCAGGATCGTGAACTCCACCGGGCGCAACTGCAGCGGCTCGCCGATCGAGCGCTGGAAGGCTGCGCGGGTCTGGATCGACGCGCGCGCCAGCTGGTAGCCCAGCACGTGGGACAGTGCCGCATGCTCGAGCCCCGTGGAGGCGGCTCCGCCGCGTCGTGCGTGGGGAAGGGGGGCGGCGGAATCGCTGGTCATCGCTCGTGCCTGGCTGGGTGCGCTGGCACTGTAGCAGGGCGCCGAAGGCCCCATGACGCGGCGCGTCGCGGGGCCGGGCCCGACCCCGCGGGCAGGCGCCTCAGGCCGCGCGCGGCGCCTGCTCGGCCGCGATCATGCGCTCGATGATCTTGCGCGACTGCACGCCGCCGGCATCGATGTTCAGGCTCAGCAGCGCGCGCTGCGGCTGCGCGGCGATGTTGCGCTGCTGGCGCTCGAGCATCTGCCGGTCCTCGGAGAAGATGCGCCCCTGCCCGGCGCGGATGCTGGCCGTCAGTTCGGCGTCACCCGGCTTGAAGTTGCGCGCCATGCCCCAGAAGTACCAGTGCGTGGTGGCGGTCTCGGGGGTCATGAAGTCGACGACGATGGCCGAGGCCTTGTAGCGCGGCTCTGCCTCGTAGCCTCCGTGGCCGGCGTGGGCCACGCCGACCTCGATCATGACGTGGCTGGGCGGCGTGAAACGGCAGATCTGCCAGCGGTCGCAAGGTACGTCGTCGGCCAGGTCGTTGGCGCGCAACGCGGCGGCCCAGAAGGGCGGTGCCTGGATGCCCTGCATGTGGCGGCTGGTGATCACGCTGTCGCCGTCGACGCGGGTTGCCGGCACCGACTCCTCGATCTCGCGCTGCCCGATGCTGCTGGCGTGCACGTAGGTCTCGTGCGTCAGGTCCATCAGGTTGTCGATCATCAGGCGGTAGTCGCAATCGATGTGATAGAGCCCGCCACCGAAGGTCCAGTCCGGGCTTTGCAGCCAGTCGAAGCGCGGAATCGCCGTCTCGTCGGCCCGCTCGGGCTCGCCCGGCCAGATCCAGATGAAGCCGTAGCGCTCGACCACCGGGAAGCTGCGGATCGCCGGGAAGCCCCGCACGCGCTGGCAGGGCATCGCGCACACGCGACCGTCGGCGCCCATCTCGAGCCCGTGGTAGCCGCACACCAGGCGCCCGTCGCGCACGAAGCCCAGCGACAGCGGCGCGCCGCGATGCGGGCAGAAGTCCTCGACCGCGGCGACGCGACCCTGCGCGTCGCGAAACAGCGCCACCGCGTGGCCGCAGATCGTGCGCCCCAGCGGCTTGCCGTCGATCTCGTCGGGCGTGCACGCGACGTACCAGGTGTTCTGCACGAACATGTCCAGTTCCTCCGTGGAAACCCCGAGCCGGATCGGGCGCGGGAAGCTTGGTGATTGGATCCAAAGTCGACCATAATTCGGCCGGAACGTCAAAAGGGAAACCACTTGGCTGTGTAATTGGATCCAATCCGCCGACGCCAGCACGCGCCGGCGGGCAAGCCGCCCACTTCCCGCCCACTTCCCGCCAACCTGCCGCCGACCCTGTGAGCCACGATTCCATCCACGTCGTCACGACGCTGCGCAAGCTGATCTCCGAGGGGCGCTACGCGCCCGGCGAACGCATGG
>JAJYTY010000191.1 GCA_021792835.1 Pseudomonadota bacterium | reverse complement strand
GTGGAGGCCATGCCCAGCTCGCTGCCGGCGGTGCCCGAATTGTCGCAGCTGATGGTGCACCTCCTAAAGGGTGTGCTCTACCGCGACGACGATGAGCGCCTGTGGGCCAGCCTGCTGCGCCTGCAGGCGCGGGTGCGGGAACAGGTCGCCGTGCTGCTGCTCGATCTGGTGCTGGACGAGGCGGAGGGCCACGCCTTCCTGAAGAGCCGTCCGGACCCGGGCGAGGCAGAGGAGGTGCCCCGCCTGCCGCGGCTCGTCGCACGCCGGCCGCTGTCCTACCCGGTGAGTCTGATGCTGGCGTTGCTGCGCAAGCGCATGGCCGAGTTCGATGCCGGGGGCGGCGAAACCCGGCTGGTGCTCTCGCGCGAGGACATCGCCGAGCTGATGCGGGTGTTCCTGCCCGATGGCACGAACGAGGCCCGGCTGATCGACCAGGTGGACGCGACGATCACCAAGGTGATCGATCTGGGGTTCCTGCGCCGACTCAAGCCCACTGCTGGCGGCGGGCAGGACCGAGGCCACTACGAGGTGCGACGCATTCTGAAGGCCTTTGTCGAGGCGCAGTGGTTGGCGGAGTTCGATGCGCGGCTGGAGGCCTACCGCACGGCATGGCCTGGCGGCGCCGGTCAAGGGGCCAGTCAGGAGAAGGCCGATGCTTGAGGCGCCGACGCTCGGCCTGGAGTTCGTGGCCGACGACCGCCGCGTCGGCTTTCGGCTGCAGCGGCTGGAAGTGCTGAACTGGGGCACCTTCGACAAGCGCGTGTGGCGCTACGAGCTCGACGGGCGCAATGGCCTGCTCACGGGCGATATCGGTTCGGGCAAGTCCACGCTGGTCGATGCCATCACGACCTTGCTCGTGCCGGAGAATCGCGTGGCCTACAACAAGGCGGCCGGGGCGGATTTTCGCGAGCGCTCCTTACGGTCCTACGTGCTGGGCCACTACAAGAACGAACGCAACGAGGTCACGGGCAGTGCCAAGCCTGTGGCACTGCGCGATGCGTCGAGCTACTCGGTCATCCTCGGCGTCTTCCGCAACGAGGGCTACGACCAGGCCGTGACGCTGGCTCGGGTGTTCTGGCTGAAGGACCCTCAGGGCCAGCCCGCTCGCTTGTTCGTGGCCACCGAGCGAGCCCTCACGATTGCCGACGATTTCAGCGGATTCGGTAGCGAGATCACCACCCTGCGCAAGAATCTGCGGGGCGCGGGCTGCGAGTTGTTCGACAGCTTCCCGCCGTATGGGGCCTGGTTCCGCCGGCGCTTCGGCATCGAGCACGAGCAGGCCCTGGAGCTTTTCCACCAGACGGTGTCGATGAAGTCGGTGGGCAACCTCACCGACTTCGTGCGCAGCCACATGCTCGAGCCCTTCGATGTGGGCGGGCGAATCGAGGCGTTGATCCGCCACTTCGACGACCTGGACCGGGCGCATCAGGCCGTACTCAAGGCCAAGCGACAGGTGGACTTGTTGACGCCCCTGGTCGATGACGGGGCGCGCCACCGGCTGCTCGCGGCCGAGATCCAGGGCTGGCGGGATGCGCGGGATCAGCTTCGGCCGTACTTCGCCCGCCTCAAGGGCGAGCTGCTGGACCGCCGGCTCTGCTTGCTGGCGGAGGATGCGGCCCGGCTCAATGCGCAGATCGAGCGCCTGGACGCGCAGCGAGAGTCCGAGCGTGTTGAAGTCGGCCGCTTGGAGCGGGCCCTGCGAGACAACGGCGGTGACCGCCTGGAAGAGCTGGCGGCGGAGATGCGCCGTCTCGAGCAGGAGAAGGGACAACGCCAGAAGAAGTCTGGCCGCTTCCAGGAGCTGCTAGCCCGCATTGATGAGGCGGTGCCAGGGGATGAAGCAGGCTTCGTCGCCCAGCAGCAGAGCATCACCCAGCGTGCCGAAGGTTTGCGCGAGCGCATTGCGGACCTGGATAACCGCGAGCGCGAAGAGGACTTCACGTTCCGTAAGGGCCGTGAAGAGCACGCCGCCTTGTCGGAGGAGATCGACAGTCTTCAACGGCGCAAGAGCAACATCGACGCCGCCCAGATCCGCGTCCGCGATGCGCTGTGCGCGGCCCTCGCGATCGGTGAGGATGAACTGCCCTTCGCGGGCGAGCTCATCCAGGTGCGTGATGACGAGCGAGATTGGGAGGGTGCCGCCGAGCGGCTGTTGCGTGGCTTCGGTCTCGCGCTACTGGTGCCGGATGTCCACTACAAGGCCGTTGCAGATTGGGTGGACCGCCAGCATCTGGGCGCCCGGCTGGTGTACTTTCACGTGCGGCAGAGGAAGGTGGCGCAGGGCGCCGGCCTGCATCCGCAGTCGCTGGTGCGCAAGCTCGTAATCAAGCCGGATTCGCCGCACTACGAGTGGCTGGAACAGGAACTGCACCAGCGCTTCGACGTGGCCTGCTGCGACACCGGCGAGCAGTTCCGCCGCGAGGCCCGTGCCATCACGCGCGCCGGTCAGATCAAAGACCCGAGCGGTCGCCACGAGAAGGACGACCGCAGCCGGATCGCCGATCGCAGCCGCTACGTGCTTGGCTGGAGCAATGCCGACAAACTGCGGGCGTTGCGCGATCAGCGGCAGTGTCTGGAGACAAATTTGGCCCTGCTTGGACAGCGCATCGGCGAGATCCAGCAGGCACGCAACGAACTGCGGGGCCGACTGGATGCACTCAGCAAGCTGGAAGAGTTCACGCGTTTCGCGGACATCGACTGGATGAGCCTGGCTCGCCAGATTGCTGCACTCGCCGAGGAGCGTGCACGGCTGGAAGCCGCATCGGACACGCTGCAGGAGCTCGGGCGTCAGCTCAAGGCGGCGCAAGATCGGCTCACGGATACGGAACGCAAGCGCGACGAGGCTCGGGACAAACGTGCTGAGATCACAACCAAGTATGCGACGGCACAGGACCTGCGGAATCAGGCGGTCCGGATTTGGGACGAAGCGCCGCTGACCGAGGTGCAGAGCGAGCGTCTGGATGGCTGGCGTTCGCAAGCGCTGGGCGAGCATCAGCTGTCGGTCGAGTCCTGCGACAACCGTGAGCAGGAGTTGCGCAGGTGGCTGCAGGAGCGCATCGACGCGGAGGACAAACGCCTCGCGCGGCTGACCGAGCGCATCGTCAACGCCATGCGTGGCTTCAAGGAGGAGTTCAAGGCCGAGACCGTCGAGATCGACGTGAGCCTTGCGGCGCTGCCGGAGTACGAGCGGATGCTAACCGGATTGAAGGGCGACGACCTGCCGCGCTTCGAGGTGCGCTTCAAGGAGCTGCTGAACGTCAATACCATCAACGAGATCGCCAACTTCAACGCCCAGATTGCCCGTGAGCGGGAGACGATCAAGGAGCGCGTCGACTTCATCAACCAGTCGCTCCAAGTCATCGACTACAACCCCGGTCGGTACATCAAGCTGGTGGCGCTGCCCAGCCCGGATGCGGAGATCCGCGACTTTCAGCAGGATCTGCGGGCGTGCACCGAGGGCGCGATGACGGGCTCGGCCGACGAACAGTATTCGGAAGCCAAGTTCCTGCAGGTCAAGGCCATCATCGACCGCTTCCGAGGCCGAGAAGGACTGTCGGACGCCGACCGGCGCTGGACCGCCAAGGTCACCGACGTACGCAACTGGTTTCTGTTCTCGGCCAGCGAGCGCTGGCGCGCCGATGGTGCCGAGCACGAGCATTACTCGGACTCGGGCGGCAAGTCGGGCGGGCAGAAGGAGAAGCTGGCCTACACCGTGCTGGCTGCGAGCCTGGCCTACCAGTTTGGTTTGGAATGGGGTGCGGTGCGTTCGCGGTCATTCCGCTTCGTCGTCATCGACGAGGCGTTCGGGCGCGGGTCGGACGAGTCGGCGCAGTACGGGCTGCGCCTTTTCCAGCAGCTCAACCTGCAGTTGTTGATCGTCACGCCGCTGCAGAAGATCCACATCATCGAGCCCTTCGTGGCCAGCGTGGGATTCGTTCACAACGAGGGCGGGCGCGACTCGCGACTACGCTGCCTGTCGATCGAGGAGTACCGAGCGCACAAAGCTGCCGAGACGGCGGAGGGTATGGCGGAAGCCAGGGATGCCGTAGACGGCGCGGCATCATGAACTGGACCACGCCGGCCGATTTGCGCACCCAGGTCCAGCGCTTGTGGGACCGGGGCAACTTGGTGCGGGCGGCTGCAACGGACACCGTTTCGTGGCCGCTGCGCCTGAACCTGAAGGCCCCCACTGCCGCGGACCTGTCCGACCGCTTCGAGGCGGTTCGTGACTGGGTGCGCGCCGTCGCCGATATCCCGCAGGTTCGGATCGAATGGCGGGAGTGGAACCACCGCGTCCAGGGGACGCAGCGGCTCCCGGCGGCCGTCTGGCTTGACACCCTGCAAGACGCCTTGGCATTCATCGGCAAGGCTCGTCAAGCGCAGCGGTTCGAGGCGGTGTGGCAGCAGACGGCAGCCGCGCAGCCCCCGCTGCTGGCGTGGCTATCTCGGAGGCCGATCCAGGCGCTGGAACTGGCCGACCGCTGGGAGCGTCTGCTGGCCGTCGTCGCATGGCTGCAGACTCATCCTCGACCGGCCGTGTACCTGCGCCAGGTCAACGTCCCCGGCGTGGACAGCAAGTTCATCGAGGCCCACCGGGGCGTATTGGCCGAGCTGCTGGATCTGACTCTGGCACCAGAAGTCATCGAGACCGATGCGACCGGCGTCGCACGGTTCACACGCCGATTCGGCTTCCTGGACAAGCCCGTCCGGATTCGGTTTCGCCTGCTCGACCCGGCCTTTCCCAGCCTGCCGGGCTGCGAAGGCCTGCCCGACATCACCCTGGACGCTGCGAGCTTCGCGGCGCTGGCGCTACCGGTCGAGCGCGTCTTCATCACCGAAAATGAGACAAACTTCCTGGCCTTTCCGGAGGTGGCGGGTGCCCTCGTCGTTTTCGGCGCGGGCTACGGCTGGGAGGCGCTGGGGCGCGCGGAGTGGCTGCAGCGATGCCATCTGCACTACTGGGGCGACATCGACACCCACGGGTTCGCCATCCTCGACCAACTGCGTGGTCACTTTCCCGGCGCGGCGTCTTTCCTCATGGACCGGGAGACGCTTCTTGCCCACCGCCTGCACTGGGGCGAAGAGCCCGACCCTGCACGCCATGACTTGTTGCGTCTCATGCCCGGGGAGGCGGCTGTCTATGACGACCTCAGATTCGATCGCCACCAGCCCCGGCTACGACTGGAGCAGGAGCGCGTGGGCTTTGGCTGGCTGTGCGATCGACTGGCGTGTATCCCCTTGGGAGCCCTCGTGGCCCCGCCCCCTTGCTCGTAAGCTCGGGAGGCGCTTTTCCCCTGGGTAAACTACCCCCTACAAGACTTCCCTTCCAAAACAGCGCATTACGCATTGCAGGGGGATGCGCTGTTTTGCCTTGTCGGGCATCGTGTCTCCACGAAATCCGTCTGCCGCACACGCCCCGAGATGGCCGCCGATGTCAAGATCGGGTCCGGTGGTGCGCGGGCGATCGGTTCCGGCTCCAATCGCTGAGCCGACTGCGATTCGTCACAGTAGACCCCGGCCGGCGTGCCGCGGAGAATCGCGGCGCCTTGCTGGCAGGACTCGACATGACGCGAACCGCCGTACTCCGTGCGCTTTTTCGTTCCGCGGCGCCGCCGTTGTGCGCCGTGTTGTGCGTCGCGCTCGTGGCGGCGTGTTCGGGGCGGGGTGCGGGCGATTCGCAGGCCCCGGCCGCACGCATCGTCGACGCACCGAAGGACATCCTGGATCTGCGTGACACGCAGACCCGTTCGCTGCAGTTCGTTCCCGCCGTGTCGCATTCGTTCGCGCCGCACTGTACGGCGGTGGGCAGCATCGATTTCGACGAGGATCGCGCCGTCGCGGTGTTTCCGCCCTATGCGGGGCGCATCGGCAGGGTCTACGTCCGCGTCGGCGATTCGGTGCGGAAGGGGCAGCCGCTCTATACGATCGATAGTCCCGACCTGATCCAGGCGGAGTCCACGCTGATCGCGGCGGCAGGGGTGTACCGGCTCACGACGGAGGCGCTGGCGCGCGCGCGCGGGCTTTATGCCGCCCAAGGGATCGCGCAGAAGGATCTGCAGCAGGCGGTCTCCGATCAGCAGACGGCGGCGGGGAACTACGATGCCGCGCGCAAGGCGTTGCGGCTGTTGGGCAGGAGCCGGCGGGAGATCGAGGCGATCGCGGCTCGGCGGCGGGTCGATCGCGCGCTGGTGGTGACGAGCCCGGTTGTCGGGCAGGTGACGGCGCGCGTGGCGCAAGCGGGGCTCTACGTGCAGCCGGGCACGGCGCCGGCGCCGGTCAGCGTGGCGGATCGTTCCACGGTATGGATGAACGCCGACGTCGCCGAAGCCGACCTCCCCCGCATCCGCAAAGGGGCGGCGGTGCGGGCGCAACTCATGGCATTCCCCGATCGCGA
>JAJYTY010000190.1 GCA_021792835.1 Pseudomonadota bacterium | reverse complement strand
GATCTTGTGGAAGCGCCGGCGCCTGCGCGTACCGGAGGACCTGCACGGCAGGGACGTGGCGGCTCCCGGCCCCCGCCATGCGCTGCGCTCCCAGTTCGACGCGCTGTGCATCGCGGCGGACGTGAAGCCACGCTTTCGCGCCGAGGTCGACGATATGGCGATGCTGCGCCTGATCGCGCGCGACAGCGGCTGGCTGACCGTGCTTCCCGAGATCGTCGTGCAGGACGAGCTGCGCACCGGTAGCCTGGTGCGGGTGGGGCGATCCGAGTCGCTGCAGGAGCACTTCTACGCCATCACGACCACCCACCGGCACCGGCTGGAACGCCTGGAGCGCCTGCTGGAGGGCTCACGGCGGGCGTTGCGGCCGGTACGCGAGGCGGCTGCCGTCGCGCCGCGGCGGCAGAACGGAACTTAGGCGTCGGCGCGGGGTCGAAAGCGGACATGCCGGACGGCGTTGCGCGCGACGCGGCCGGCTCGTTCCTGCGGCTGCTTCCGGCGCTTGCGGGTCTGCCCTGCCTTGCCCGAAACGAGGATTGGCATGTTCACACCGCACCTTCGTCCCCTGGCTTCATGTCTCGTCGCCGCCGGCCTCGGCCTGGTCGGCCACGCGCAGGCGGATACGCCGCTGGCCTCCGCACTGGACCCCCACACCACGCGTACCATCCATGTCCGCGATGCGCGGCCATCGACGTGGCAGTTCGCGATCCATCCGATCACCGAGCGCGATCGGCTGCACTTCAGCGCGCAGGAGGGTTCTCCGCTCCCCACCGACACCTTCATGGCGATCGAAGAGGACTTCCGCTACGGCTTCTCCTTCGATCCCGGCGCGGATTTCGACATCGTCTATGCCGTCAGCGCGGTCCGTCGCGAAAGCTCCGCGGCCACGCGCGGGAACCCCAAGTGCGTGTTCCTGTTCAGCGGGCTAAGGCCGGCCGTCGCGCAGAACCAGGTGGTCAACTTCGCAGGCGCGGCGTGCAGCCTGGAGCGCGATGCGGAGGGCCGACTGCTGCTGGTGCTGGATCGGGCCTGATGCAGCGCTGCGGCTAGCGGGCCGTCGCGGCCTGCGCGTCGTGCACCTTGGCGATCAGGTAGTCCACGGCCTGCAGGATGCGCGCGTCGGTCGCGGTCTGCGGAAGGTCCCCGGAGACTTCGTAGGTGCCCTGCACGGCGATCGTCGGCACGCCGTCGATTCCGTAGTCCTTCATCATCTGCGTGGCGCGTCGCGCCTGCATCGCGACCCCGAAGGAATTGAAGGTCGCGAGGAAGGTCTGCCGCGGGACACCGTGCGCGGCGAGCCAGGTGGCCATCTGGTCCGGAGTGTCGAGGACGATGTGCTGCTCGTGGATGGCCTGGAAGATGGCGCCTTGCAGGCTGCCGTCCTTGCCCAGCGCGCGCAGCGTGTAGTAGAGCTTTTGCTGCGGGACGAACTGCGACGTGAAGGCGATCGGAACGCGTTGCAGCACGACGTACGACGCAAGGGTGCGGGCCCACGCGTCGAGTTCGGGTTCGAGCGCGTTGCAGTGCGGGCAGTTGTACCAGAAGAACTCGGTGACCACGACCTTGCCCGGGTGTCCCACCGGCTGCCGGGCCGACAGCACGCTGTAGCCGGTTCCCGGCTGGAACGGGGCAGCCGCCTGTGCCGGCGCGGCGCCGAACACGAGGGTGGCAAGGGTTGCGAGGAGGGCGAGTCGGCGCTTCATCGGGATTCCTTTTCGGTTCGGTCACGCGGCCGGCCGGGCGCGCGCCCGTGCCAGCGCATACCCTAGTCGCGCGCGCAGCCCGGGCCTTTGACCTGGGACACGGCAACGCAAGCCGCGATGTCGCTCATGCGGCTATGGTCTAATAGGTGCACACCTGTTCACATATATGTCATCTTTCCGGCCGCAATCCGAAGCCCTGCTGTCCCAGCTCGCGGATCTGTTTCGCCTGCTGGGAGACACCACGCGCCTGCGCATCGTGCTCGCGTGCCTGGGCGGACCGGTGGCCGTCGGGGGCATTGCTGCGGCGCTGGCCCTGCCGGCCACTCTGGTCAGCCACCATCTTCGGCTCTTGCGCGCGGCCCGGCTGGTGAAGTCCGAGCGCCAGGGGCGGCACGTGCTCTATTCGGCCGCGGACCAGCATGTCGCGCACATGCTGCGGGACATGGTCGAACACATCGCCGAACCCCACCAGGAGAGCGCGTGATGGCCCACGAGCACGCCCACGACCATGAACACGGCGCGCACCACCACGGACACGGTGGCGTCGGACACCACCACGGCGATCCCGAGCGGCAGGCGACCGCCTTTCGCATCGCCATCGTGCTCAACACGCTGCTGGTGGTCGCGCAGTTCGGCTTCGGCTTCGTCGCCAACTCCACCGCGCTGATGGCCGATGCCGGACACAACCTGTCGGACGTGCTCGGGCTGGTGCTCGCACTGACTGCGGCGGCGCTCAGCCGGCGTGCGCCCAGCGGGCGCTATACCTATGGCCTGCGCAGCACCTCGATCCTGGCCGCGCTGGCCAATGCCGCGCTGCTGCTGCTGGCGTCGGGCGCCATCGCATGGGAGGCCGTGCAGCGCATGCTGGCGCCACCGCCGGTGGCGGGCCTGACCGTCACGCTGGTGGCCGCCGCCGCCATCGTGGTCAACGGCTTCTCGGCCTGGCTGCTGATGCGCGGGCAGAGGGCCGATCTCAACGTGCGCGGAGCCTACCTGCACATGGCCTCCGACGCCGCGATCTCGCTGGGGGTGGTGGTTTCCGGCTTGCTCATCATGGCCACCGGCTGGTACTGGATGGATCCGCTGGTCAGCCTGGGCATCGTGGTGCTGATCGTCCACGGGACCTGGGGCCTGCTGCGCGAGTCGGTGGACCTGATCCTGTCGGCGGTCCCGGCGGGAGTCGATGCGCGTGCGGTGTCGGACTACCTGCGCAGCCAGCCCGGCGTGACCGACGTGCACGACCTGCACATCTGGGGCATGAGCACGACCGAAAGCGCCCTGACGGCGCATCTCGTGGTGCCCGCCGGCTACCCCGGCGATCGCGCGCTCGACGGCATCGCCGAGGCCCTGCGCAGCCGCTTCGGCATCGCCCACAGCACGCTGCAGGTCGAGCTGGGGACGACTCGGCACACCTGCTCGCTGCAGGCGGTGCGCGGCGGCGCGCACTGAGGGCGGGCGCGATGTCGCACGGTCGTCCATGGGCGCGCCCCGGCGTGCCGGCCGCCCTGGGGGCCGCGCTGCTGTTCGGCGCCGGCACGCCGCTGGCCAAGCGACTGCTGCTCGGGGTGGATCCCTGGATCCTCGCCGGGTTGCTGTACCTCGGGTCCGGAGTCGGCCTGGGCGCGTGGCGCCTGGCGCGGCGCGCCGCCCCGGTGCGGCTCGCGCGGGCCGAGGCACTGTGGTTCGCGGCAGCGGTGGGTTTCGGCGGCGTGCTCGGGCCGGTCTTGCTGATGCTGGGCCTGCGCGGCATGGCCGCGGCGGGCGCCGCCTTGCTGCTGAACGCGGAAAGTGTGTTCACCGCGCTGCTGGCGTGGTTCGTGTTTCGAGAGAATTTCGATCGCCGCATCGCGCTCGGGATGCTGGCCATCGTCGCCGGGGCCGTGCTGCTGGCCGGTGCCGGCACCGGGGCGAACTGGTCGCCGCGCGACCTCGGGCCGGCGGCCCTGGTGCTCGGAGCCTGCCTGGCCTGGGGCATCGACAACAACCTGACACGCAAGGTCTCGCTGGCCGACGCGAGCTGGGTGGCGTCGGTAAAGGGCCTCGTCGCCGGCGCCGTCAACCTGGCGCTCGCGCTGGCCTTCGGCGCCGGCCTGCCGCGGCCCGCGCTGGCCGGCGCGGCGATGCTGGTCGGGCTGCTGGCCTACGGAGTCAGCCTGTCGTTGTTCGTGGTCGCGCTGCGTGAGCTCGGCTCCGCGCGCACCGGGGCCTACTTCTCGACTGCCCCCTTCTTCGGCGCCCTGCTCGCGGTGCTGATGGGCGACGCATTGACCGTGCCGCTGCTCGGCGCGGCTGCCTTGATGGGGGTCGGGGTGTGGCTGCACCTGACGGAGTGGCACGAGCATTCGCATGCGCACGAGGCGCTGGAGCACGAGCACGAACACGTGCATGACGAACACCATCAGCATGCGCACGACTTCGCGGTCGCCGCCGGCGTGCGCCACTCGCACCGGCATCGCCACGAGGCGATGATCCACAGCCATGTCCATGTGCCGGACATGCACCATCTTCACGGGCATGGCAGGGCCGACGCGAGGGTCGACAGCCCCGATGCAGGATCCTGAAACACGTGTCGTCGCGCCGGGCGTCTACGATGCGGGGTGCGGCGCCGGCGTGCGCCGCCTTGCATGGATCAGCGGGAGAACGGATGACGCAGCAGGCGGGAGCGCGAGGGCGCATGATGGTGTTCGGCATGGTGGCCGTGCTGTGCGTGGTGCTCGCCGGCGCGGCGGGCTGGTTGCTCGGGCACGGGGCGACTCCACCCGGCAGGGCGCCCGAGGTCTTGTTCGACGCGCCACGGTTCAAGGGGTTGATCAACCAGAACGGGACCAAGGTGTCGTCGCGGCAGTTGCTGGGCAAGGTGCAGGTGGTGACCTTCCTGTTTCCGTACTGCAATACCTTCTGTCCGGTCGTCGCGGCGCACCTGGTCGGTTTCGAGAACACGCTGGCGGCGACCGGGCTGGCCGACCGCGTCGAGGTGGTGGCCTACGACGTCGATCCCGGAGGGACCGGCCCGAAGCAGATGCGCGGCTTCCTGCGTGAGTACGGCTGGGATCCGGCCAATCCGCATTGGCAGTACCTCACCGGAACGCCGGAGCAGGTCCGCCGCGTGGTCACCGGCGGCTACCACGTCGACTACGAGAAGGTGATGGATTCCGGGTCCGGGGATGCGCAGGCCTCGCCGGCACTCGCGGTGACCGGCAGCGACCCGCAGCCGGTCGTCGCCAACCCGCTGGCCGACAAGGCGCATGTCGACTACGACATCACCCACGAGGACGTGATGATGGTGGTCGATCCCCAGGGGCGGGTGCGCCGCATCTACAACCAGGCCGACGCGGTGGGCACGGGCGAGCTGCTGCGCGAGGTGCACCGGGTGCTGGGCTCGCACGGCTGAGTCGCCGACGGATTGACGGCCACGGAACGCCGCGGCCATGGATGTCCCGAAAGACATCGATTCCTGATTTTCGGCAAAGGGTGGGGTGCGGATGCGAATATCCGCAGGCTCCGGATTGCCCTTTGTCGAGGTTTCGATGCCACCTGCACTACATGCGCTGAACATCCCCATGCTGGAAGTGGGGGCGCAAAGCGTGGGTCGCGCGCTGCAGGCCGCGCGCATTCCCGCGCAGGCTGTCGCCGCCGCGCACCCCGAACTGCGTGCCGTGCTGCAGGCGGCGCGCGCCGCGGCGCGTGAGCTGGGCGCCGCGCCGTGCCCCGAGCTGGCCCGTCACGCCTGCCTGGTCCGTTTCGATGCACAGGCCTGGCCGACGCAGGATTTCCACCGTTGCGTGCTGAACTGCGTGGCCGCGAACTGGGTGGGCGCCGGGCAGCCGATGGGCTGGCAGGAGCAGGGTCCCGGCGTGTTCCGGGTGCTGGAATCCGTCGGCGCCGCGTCGGCGGCCCGCGGCGACGCGCCGGCCGGCAGCGCTTTCCAGACGCTGGACGCAGCGATGCGCCCATCCTTCCAGCCGGAAATGCTCAGCTACTGCGTCTGTGCCAACCGCGCGCGCGCCGGTGCCGGACTGCTCGACGTGGGCGAGTTGTACGAGGCCTTGCCGCCCGCGCTGCGCGAGGTCGCGATGCAGCAGCGCTTCTGCCATGCCGCCGACGCCGCGCTGGGGCCGACGTGCAGCGGGCTCAGCGAGCCGCGCAGCCTGTTCTGGAAAAGCCCCCAGGGCATGATGGGCGCGCTGGACCTCGCGCTGACGCGCCCGGCGCGCGCCGGCGACGCGGCGGCCTTGCGCGTGCTGTGCGAGATCGGCGAACTGGCGCGCGCGCACGCCACGTGGATCGAACTGCGCCCGGGCGAGGTGCTGCTGCTGCGCAACCATGCGCTGCTGCACGCCTGGCGCGCCGCGCAGGGCCACTGGCGGGTGCTGCGCACGGCGTGGCGCCAATCCCTGCTCGCGCTGGGCAACTTCGCGGGGACCGGGCAACCTGGAATGTTCAGTGCGCAGCGAGCGCTGCGCGCGTGCAGCGCTCGCTGATGGCCAGCATGGAGCACGGCGGCCGCGCCAGCTCAGCGCGTCGTCGCCGCGGGCGGCGCAGCCGCGGCGCTGGCGGCCGATGCTCCAGGCGGAATGATCATGACCTGGAAGTACAGCTCCGCAGAAGGCGCCGCAGGGTTGGCGTCGATGGCGCGCGCCACCCCGCCGATGCGCCGGTATCCCAGGCGCTCGCATTCGGCGACCTGCGCCGCCAGGGCCGACGCACTGGTGGCGCGCAGGCTGACGTAGGCCTGTCAGA
>JAJYTY010000189.1 GCA_021792835.1 Pseudomonadota bacterium | reverse complement strand
GTCGTCGAGGCGCTCGACCTGGGCAAGCTGTCGGTGGGGCCGCCGTACTTCAACAGCGTGTTCGTGCCGGTGGTCGTGCCGCTGTTCCTGCTTGCCGGAGTCGGCTCGCTGGCGCGCTGGCGCAGCACCCGCGTCGCCGACCTGGCGCGCCCGATGCGCGTGCCGGCGCTGCTGGCTCTGCTGGCGGCGATCGCGCTGCCGCTGTCGCTGGGCCGCTGGAACGCCGGCGCCGCGCTCGGCAGCTTCTGCGCCATGTGGCTGGCCGCGGCGGTGTTCCAGCAGACGCGCAAGCGCCTGCGCAGCGGCATGCCCCCGGGTGGCTACTGGGGCATGCAGCTGGCGCACCTGGGCCTCGCGGTGAGCATCGTCGGGGTCGCGCTGGTCAGCCACTACCAGGCCCAGCGGGGGTTGCGCATGGAGCCCGGCGACTACACCCGGCTGGCCGGCTACACGGTGACCTTCAAGGGCGTGAAGTCGCTTCCCGGACCCGACTACACGGCGCAGCAGGGGGTGTTCGAGCTGTCGCGCGACGGCAAGCCCGTGGCGGTGCTGCGTCCCGAGAAGCGTGACTACTTCAACTCGTCGATGGAAATGACCGACACCGCGATCGACACCGGGCCGCTGCGCGACATCTACGTCTCGCTGGGCGCGCGCCTGCACGACGGCGCCTGGTCGGTGCGCGTGTACTACAAGCCCTTCGTGATCTGGATCTGGTTCGGCGCGCTGCTGATGGCGCTGGGCGGCGTGGCCGCGGCCGCCGACCGACGCTACCGTGCGCTGAGCCGGCGTGCCGCGCAGGCGCTGGAGGTCGTCGCATCATGAACCGCACCTGGAGGGTTACGCTGGTCCTGGCGGTGTTCGCCGGGCTGCTCGGCCTGCTCGGCATCGGGCTGCACCACGATCCGCACAGGATCCCGTCGCCGCTGATCGGCAAGCCGGCACCGGACTTCGACGCCCCGCTGCTGATGCCGACCTCGGGGACCTTCTCCCCGCAGCAGCTGCGGGGCAAGGTGTGGCTGCTCAACGTGTGGGCGTCGTGGTGCACGTCGTGCCGCGAGGAGCATCCGCTGCTGCTGGCGTTCGCGCACGGCAGGCACGTGCCGCTGGTCGGACTGGACTACAAGGACGACCCCGTCGCGGCCCGTCACTGGCTGGCCGAGGCCGGGGATCCCTACGACATCGTGGCCAGCGACGGCAACGGGCACATCGGCATCAACTACGGGGTCTACGGGGTTCCCGAGACCTATCTGATCGATCGCCAGGGGCGCATCGTCTACAAGCAGATCGGCCCGCTGACGGTGCAGGTGCTGCAGGACAAGATGTTGCCGCTGATCCGGAGGTTGTCGCAATGAAGCGTCTGTTGCTGCTGTTCGTGCTGGCGATGGCGGCCTCGTCCGCCTGGGCCGGCCTGGCGCGCCCGCTGGCGCACGACGAGGTGGCCGAGCAGCGCATGCTGGACATCACCCGCAACCTGCGCTGCCTGGTGTGCCAGGACGAGTCCCTGGCCGCCTCGCAGGCGGGACTGGCGCGCGACCTGCGCGCCGAGGTGCGCAAGCTGATCGAGCGCGGCTACACCGACAAGCAGGTGGTCGACTACCTGGTGGCGCGCTACGGCAACTACGTGCGCTTCCGTCCGCCCTTCGATGCCGAGACCTGGGCTCTGTGGCTGGGTCCCTACGTGCTGCTGGCCCTCGGGCTGGGTGCGCTGGCACTCACCATACGCAGTCGTCTGCGGCGCCGCGACGCGCCGCTCGACGCCGCCGAACTCGCACGCGCACAGGCCCTGCTGTCGCGCAACGGAGAACTCGAATGACAACCTTCCTGCTCGCCGCCGCGCTGCTGACCGCGGCGGTGCTGTCGATCCTGCTGCTGCCCCTGCTGGGGCGGCGCGCGCGCGCCGGCGTCGACCGCGCCGCGGTGAATGCGCGGCTGCTGCGCGAGGACATGGCCGCGCTGGAGCGCGAGCGCGCCTCGCTGGGCGAGGCCGAATACGAGCGCGGGCGCGAGGAGCTGGCGCGGCGCGTATTGGCCGACACGAAGCCGATGCCGAGCCCGCGCGGCGCCGCGAGTGCACTGCCGACCGTCGCCGGGCTGCTGCTCGGGCTGCCCATCTGCGCCGGCCTGCTGTATGAATTGATGGGGACGCCGGCGGCGCTGGCCGGTGCCCAGGTGGCCGCCGCGGCGACCACGCAGGCGGCGGCCCCGGCGGCCCCGACCCAGGTGCAGAAGATGGTCGATTCGCTGGCCGCCAGGCTGGCTGCCCATCCGGACGATCCCGCCGGGTGGGCGATGCTCGGCCGTTCCTATGCCGTGCTCGGCGACTTCGGCAAGGCGGCGGCGGCGTACGGCCGCGTCGGCCCGCAGCTGCAGCGTCACGCCCGCTGGCTGGCCGAGTACGCCGACGCGCTGGCGATGACCGCCAACGGCAGCCCGCTGGGCAAGCCCGAGCGCCTGGCGCGCCAGGCGCTGGCGATCAATCCGAACAACCTGCTGGCGCTGATGCTCGCCGGCTACGCCTCCGCGTTGCATGGGGACGACCGCGGTGCCTTGCCGCTGCTCGAGCATGCCAGCCGGGAAGTGGTGGCGGGCTCGGAGGACTCCCAGTTTCTCCAGCACGTGATCGCGCAGGTGCGTCGACGCATGGGGCTGACCGCGGCCGAGAACGCCGCGTCGGGTCCGGCGCCGGCGGGCAGCGCCGCGGCCGCCGCGCAGACGAGCGATGTCGCGGTGGCCTCGCCGAAGACGGTGACGCAGCCCAGGCCGGTGACCTTGATGCAGGTGCACGTGAGCATCGCGCCGGCGCTTCGCGCGCAGGCTGCCGGGCGCACCCTGTTCGTGATCGCGCGCGTTCCCGGACAGAGCATGCCGGTGGCCGCCGCCAGGCGGGCCGATGCCGCGCTGCCGCTGCAGGTGGGACTGAGCGACGCGGACTCGATGAGTCCCTCGCAGCCCTTGTCGAGCGTGGCGCGGGTGCAGATCGAGGCCCGGCTGTCCGCCACCGGGGACGCGATGCCGGCCAGCGGCGACCTCTACGGCACCGCCAGCGTGGCGCGCGGCGGCAGCGTCGACGTGGTGATCGACGAACGTAGACCTTGACGGGAGAACGCCAAGGCAAGGGCGCGAAGGCAGGCGCTGCCGGGAGCGGGCGCTGCCCGGCACGCCCGGGGGGTACACTGCGCCGGCCCGGAGCCGGGCCCGCGCGTTGCGGGCCGGCCGCTGCCGCGACGACGTGACCCCGACCAGCCCCGACACGCCCTACGCCGATCTCGGCCCCGACGCGGTGCTCGACGCCATCGAGAGCGTCGGGCTGCGCTGCGACGGCACGCTGCTGCAGCTCAACAGCTTCGAGAACCGGGTCTACCGGGTCGGGCTCGACGATGGCGCAAGGTGCGTCGCCAAGTTCTACCGCCCGGGGCGCTGGAGCGACGCGGCGATTCTCGAGGAACACGGGTTCACGCTGGAACTCGCGGCGCGTGAGATTCCGGTGGTGGCGCCGCTGCGCTTCGGCGGGCAGACCTTGCTGCGCCACGCCGGCCACCGTTTCGCGTTGTTCGACTGCCAGGGTGGCCGGGCGCCGGAGCTGGAACACGAACCGACCCTGGAGCGCATCGGGCGCTTTCTGGGGCGCATCCACGCGGTCGGCGCCGAAGCGGGCTATGCGCACCGTGCGCCGCTCGACGTGCAGAGCTTCGGTTTCGAGTCGCGCGAACTGCTGCTCGGCGGTGACTGGATCCCCCCCGACTTGCTGCCCGCATGGAGCAGCGTGGCCGACCAGGCGCTGCAAGGCGTGCAGCAGGCGTGGCAGCGCGCGGCCGGCGTGGGCACGCTGCGCGTGCACGCCGACTGCCACGTCGGCAACCTGTTGTGGACCGACGACGGGCCGCATTTCGTCGACTTCGACGACAGCCGCTGCGCTCCCGCGGTGCAGGACCTGTGGATGCTGCTCAGCGGCGACGCGCAGGACGCGCGACGCCAGCTCGACGTGCTGTTGCGCGGCTACGAGATGTTCCGCGAGTTCGATCGTCGCGAACTGCATCTGGTGGAGGCGCTGCGCACGCTGCGTCTGCTGCACTACAGCGCGTGGATCGCGCGCCGTTGGCACGATCCGGCCTTCCCGGCGGCCTTTCCCTTTTTCGGCAGTGCGCGCTATTGGCAGGATCGCGTGCTGGAATTGCGCGAGCAGGTCGCGCTGATGCAGGAGCCGCCGCTGCTGGCAGGCTTCTGAAGTGCCGGAGGGGGGGCCGCGCGCGGGCGCTGCGCGAGGAGCGGCAAGGCGCCCGCCAGGGCCGGCGCGCTTCCTACAATGGCGCGACACGGGCCCCCTGCCCGACAGGCACGCCATGTACTCGCTGCTCCTCTCGACCCTGGCATACCCGATCATCGCCTGGTGGTTGCACCGGCGCCTGGAAGACTGGCTGGAACCCGGCATGGTGCGGCGCATGCTGGTGTTCCTGCTGGCCAGCATCGCCTGCTGGGGCCTGGCCAGCGCCATCGACTGGGCCTTCCCGGGGCAGGCGCTGCACCTGCTTTGACCCGCGCACGGCGGGGCTGTGGCGGGCGCTGATCTGGGTCAACGCGGCGATGCCCGCCGCGGGGGTACAAGATCGGTATTGCCACTCGCGGGAGCCTTCGGTGTCGAATTGCACAGGCGGCGCGCGCCGCGCCTGTGCCGGGCGCGTCGCCGGCATGCGCGTGCTCGCGCTGCTCCTGCTGCCGGCCCTGCTGGCGGCTGGCGGGGCCGCGTGGTGGCTCGCGCATCGCGAGCCACCGCTGCGCTACCTGACCGCGCCGGTCACCCGCGGCGACGTGGCGCGCAGCATCAACGCCACGGGCACCGTCAATCCGGTGATGACGGTGATCGTCGGCTCCTACGTGTCCGGCGTGATCCAGTCGCAGTCCTGCGACTACAACACCCGCGTGCACAAGGGGCAGTCGTGCGCGCGCATCGATCCGCGGCCCTACCAGATGGTGGTGGACGAGAACGCGGCCCAGCTGGCGGTGGCCCGCGCGCAGTTGCGCAAGGACCAGGCGGCGCTCGACTACGCGGGCATCAACGAGGCGCGCCAGGCGCGGCTGGTCGGGCGCGGCGTGGTGTCGCAGGATGCCGTGGATACGGCGCGCAGCGCGCTGGCGCAGGCACGCGCGCAGGTGGTGCTGGACCAGGCCGCGGTGCGCGAGCGCGAGGCCTCGCTGCAGGCGGCACGGGTCAACCTGGGTTATACCGACATCGTGTCGCCGGTCGACGGCACCGTGGTGTCGCGCAACGTGACCATCGGGCAGACGGTTGCGGCGAGCTTCCAGACGCCGACGCTGTTCCTGATCGCCACCGATCTCACGCGCATGCAGGTCGACACCAACGTCAGCGAAAGCGACATCGGCAGCGTGCACGAGGGCGATGCGGCGCGCTTCAGCGTGGAGGCCTACCCGTCGCGGGTGTTCGACGCGCGGGTCGTGCAGGTGCGGCAGGCCCCGCAGTCGGTGCAGAACGTCATCACCTATGACGTGGTGCTCGGGGTGGACAACCGCGAGCTGCTGCTCAAGCCGGGGATGACCGCCACCGTCAGCATCGTTACCGCCGAGCGCCGCGGCGTGCTGCGGGTTCCCGACCAGGCGTTGCGCTTCGTGCCCGGAGGGGTCGGCACCGCGGCGGCCGCGTCGGCGCCCGCGCCGGCTCGGCAGGCGGCCGGGCAGGCGCGCGTGTGGGTGCTGCGCGACGGCCGACCGGCGGCCGTGGCGCTGCGCACGGGGCTGGACGACGACAACAACACCGAAGTGCTGGGCGGCGCGCTGCGACAGGGTGACGAGCTGATCATCGGCGAGCAGCGCGGCAGCGCCGCGCCGAGCGCCGGTGGCGCGTCGCGCCTGCGCTTCGGCATGTGATGCGGGGGCGCCCGTGGGAGAGCCGGTAATCGAGTTGCGCCAGGTGTCGCGCGTGTATGTCGCCGGCGATACCGAGGTGCGCGCTCTGGACGCGGTGGACCTGCGCATCGAGCGCGGCGAGTTCGTCGCCATCATGGGCTCGTCGGGCTCCGGCAAGTCGACGCTGATGCACCTGTGCGGCTGCCTGGACCGGCCGAGCAGCGGAAGCTACCTGCTCGAGGGAGTCGACGTGGCCGCGCTGGACGAGCCGCGGCTGGCGCGCATCCGCGGCGAACGCATCGGCTTCGTGTTCCAGAGCTTCAACCTGCTGGCCCGCACCAGCGCGCTGGACAACGTGGCGCTGCCGCTGCTGTACGCGGGCGCCGCGCCGGCGCGCCGCGAGCAGCGCGTGCAGCGCGCGCGCGAATCCCTGGCCCGCCTCGGACTCGCCGGGCGCGAGTCCAACACTCCGGGCCAGCTTTCGGGCGGCCAGCAGCAGCGCGTGGCCATCGCGCGTGCGCTGATCAACCAGCCCGTGCTGCTGCTGGCCGACGAGCCCACCGGCAACCTCGACACAGAGACTTCGCGCAACAGCATG
>JAJYTY010000188.1 GCA_021792835.1 Pseudomonadota bacterium | reverse complement strand
CGACGACACCGGACAGCCGACCATCGAGCTGCGCTTCGTGCTCGCGGTGCGCGACCGCAAGCACCTGGCCGACGTGCTGCGCGCGGTGCGCGCGCACAAGTTCGTCTCGCGCGCCTCGCGCATCAAACCTCGCGCCTGAGCCGCCACGCAGTCAGGCCTGGGCCCGGACCCGGCCTCAGTCCGGCCTCAGTCCGGCCGCGGGTAGCGCACCTCCAGCACTTCCAGGCTCAGCACTCCCGACGGCGTCGGCAGCGTGACCACGTCGCCGACGCTGGACTTCAGCAGCGCCCGCGCCACCGGGGACACCCAGCTGATGCGCCCGTGGCCGGTATCGACCTCGTCGATGCCGACGATGGTCACCTCGCGCTCGACCCCGTCGTCCTGCGCATACACCACCGTGGCGCCGAAGAACACACGCTCGTTGCCGAATTGCCGCGAGGGGTCGACGACCTCCGCCGCGTCCAGGCGCTTGCCCAGGAAGCGGATGCGCCGGTCGATCTCGCGCAGGCGCTTCTTGCCGTAGATGTAGTCGCCGTTCTCCGAACGGTCGCCGTTCGAGGCCGCCCACGAGACCGTCTCCACGACCTTCGGGCGCTCCACGTCGAGCAGCGTGCGCAGCTCGTCGCGCAGCCTGGCGTAGCCGGCCGGGGTCATGTAGTTGCGCGCTCCCTGCGGCAACGGCGCAAGGCGCGGGCCTTCGTCGTCGTCGTCCTCGGAATCGCGCTCGGAAACGAATGCCTTGCTCATCGACCGCCCTCGCGCCTGGCACGCCGCCGCGCCCTGTGGCCCGGACCCGCGCCCCCAAAAAACAAAACGCCCGCAACCGGGCGCTGAAACCGCGCGCCGCGTCCGGGATCTTCCGGCTGCGGCGCGCCTTCGAAGCACAGGTTGCCGGCGCAGGCGCCGGCCGCCCGCCTTACTTCACTTCTTCGACAGCCACCACCGTCTTCACGCCATTGTCGAACTTCGACAGCGTGATGGTCGGCTCGGCCAGGTTGCCGTTCGCCAGGAAGTGGATGTCGCTCTTCGTGACGCCGTTGTAGTCGATGTTGCGGATGTCCTTCAGGTACTTCGCGGGATCGACCGAATTGGCCTTCTTCATCGCCGCGGCCAGAACCATCGTGCCGTCGTAGGAGTACGGCGAGTAGATCTGGAACGCGCTCGGGCCGAACTCGGCGTCATAGCGCTTCTTCCAGGCCACGCCACCCGGCATCTTCGAGATCGGCGAACCACCCTCGGCGCAGATCGTGATGTCGGCCGCGTTGCCGGCCAGCTTGGCCAGTTCCGGAGCGCAGATGCCGTCGCCGCCCATGAAGTGGGTCTTGATCCCCAGTTGCTGGATCTGGCGCAGCATCGGGCCCGCCTGGCTGTACATGCCGCCATAGAAGATCACGTCCGGGTGCAGCGACTTGATCTTGGTCAGAATGGCCGAGAAGTCGGTCGCCTTGTCGTTGGTGTACTCGCGGTCGAGCACCTTCAGGCCGTCCTTCTTGGCGGTCTTCGCGAACACGTCGGCAACGCCCTGGCCGTAGGCCGTGCGGTCGTCGATCACCGCGACGGTCTTCGCCTTCAGGTTGGCCTTGGCGTAGTTGGCCAGGCCGGCGCCGAGCGCATTGTCGTTGGCGATGATGCGGAAGAAGGTCTTGAAGCCCTGTTCGGCGATCTTCGGATCGGTCGACGACGGCGTGATGTCGGGGATCCCGGCCTCGTTGTAGATGCGCGAGGCGGGGAAGGTGCAACCCGAGTTCAGGTGCCCGACGACCCCATTGACCTTCTCGTCGACGAACTTCTGCGCGACGGTGGTCGCCTGCTTCGGATCCGCCTGGTCGTCCTGGGCGTCGATCTTCCAGATGACCTTCTTGCCGCCGATGACGATGTTCTCTTTGTTCAGGTCATTGACGGCCATGCGGACACCATTGGTGTTGTCCTGGCCGAAGGCCGCCTGCGGGCCGGACATCGGCGCCGCGGAGCCGATCGTGACCGTGACCTCGCCGGCAGCGAACGCGCTGCCGTAGGCACCGGCCAGAGCCAGGCCCACGGACAGGGCGACGATAGTGTGCTTACGTTTCATGTGAACGAACCTCCCGGTTATTGGATTTTGGTGATTGTGTGCACCAATTCTGTCGGGAACACCCAACGCCGGCCACTATACACAGGAGCAAAGCTTGCAGTAAACGGTAACAGCACCGAGCGTTGCAAGCCGTTCACCAGAACGCCCGCGAATGCGGGGGTCGCGCCCGCTGCGCGGGCGCGACGCGCTTCATGACTGTGCGCGAAGGTGGCTGCGCGCCCCTTTCCGGGGCCCGCCCACGGCCAGGACCCCCGGGAAGTTCCCGATGGTCAAGCGGCTTCGGAGTCGATGCGAAGTGGAACCTTCACGCCTTCGCGATAGACCGAGATCGTGACATCCGGATGCACGAGATTGCCGTTGGGCAGGAAGCGCAAGTGCTCGCGCGAGACACCGTTGTAGTCGGTGCTGCGCAGCATCGGCAGGGACTTCGCGGGATCGCTCGAGCCGGCGCGCATGATCGCGTGGGCCAGCACCATGGTCGCGTCGTAGGAGTACGGGGAATAGGCCTGGAAGGCCTCGGCGCCGAAGCGGCTGTCGTACCGGCGCTTCCAGTCGACTCCGGCGGGCATGCGATCCACCGGCAGGCCGCTGTCGACGCACACCATGCGTCGCACCGCAGGGCCGGCCATGCGCGCCAGCCCCAGCACGCATGCGCCATCGCCACCGAGCACCACGGACTTCAGGCCCAGCTGTTCCACCTGGCGCAGCAACGGCGCCGCCTGCGCGAACGTCCCGCCGTACACGATGGCCTCGGGTTGCATGCCGCGCAGGCGGGTCAGGATGGCGGAGAAGTCGGTGGCCTTGTCGTTCGTGTACTCGCGCCCGACCACGCGCATGCCGCGCGCCTTGGCGGCACGTGCGAAGGCGTCGGCGAGACCCTGTCCGTACGCGGTGCGGTCGTCGATCGTGGCCACCGTATGCACGTGCAGGTCCTTCTCCAGGTAGTTCGCCATCGCCGCGGCGACTCCGGCATCGTCGCCGATGACGCGGAAGAAGGTCTTCGACCCCATGTTCGCCAGGCGCGTGTCGGTCGACGCGGCGGCGATCATCGGAATTCCGGCGGCGTCCAGCAGGCGCACGGTGGCGTAGCTTGCGCCCGAGCTGTCGGGTCCGATCACCCCGGCAACCCGGCTGTCGATGAACTTCTGCGCCACCACCGCGGCCTGCCGCGGGTCGCCCTGGTCGTCCTCGACGATGAGCTTCCACACGACGTCCCTGCCGCCGATGCGCAGATGCTGGCGGTTCAGGTCCTCGACGGCGAGAATCACGCCGTTGTTGAAGTCCTGCCCGACAGGGCCGCGGGGTCCGGTCGCCGCGGCCGACGTGCCGAAGGTCACGTTCAGCGGGGCTGCGATCGCCACGGAGGCGAAGGCGCTCAGCGCCGCGATCGCCACGTACATCCAATGAGTTGTTCGATGCATGTCGCTGCTCCTGGGTATGGGGCGCATTCCGTGTCTCAGTGGGCCTGCTGGACCGCGATGACCTTGCGCTCGCGCCCTTCGAAGATCTCGACGCTGACCATCGGCTCGACCAGGTTGCCCTGCGGGGTGAAGCGGATGTTCTTCTTGGTCACGCCGTCATGGCCGATGTCGCGCACGTAGGCGAGGTACTTGCGCGGATCCGTGGAGTCGGCCTTGAGCGTCGCCGCGGCCAGCACCATCGTCGCGTCGTAGGCATAGGGCGAGAAGGCCTGGATCGCGGTGTCGCCGAATCGTTCGTGGTAGCGCCGGGCCCATTCGCGCCCCCGCGGCATGTCATGCAACGGCAAGCCGCTTTCCGCGCACAGCGCGCCGTCCACCGCATCACCCGCGATATCGGCCATCGCCGGCATGCAGCTGGCGTCGCCGCCGATGTAGCGCGCCTTCATTCCGAGACGGCGCATCTGGCGCAGCATGGGGCCGCCCTGCGCGTAGGTTCCGCCGTAGAACACGGCATCCGGACGCAAGGCGTGGGCACGCGTCAGCACCGCCGTGAAGTCGACGGCCTGGTTGTTGGTGTATTCGCGGGCCAGCACGCGTATGCCGCTGGCCTGCGCTGCGCGCGCGAAGGCATCCGCCAGCCCCTGGCCGTAGGCGGTTCGGTCATCGATCACCACCACCGTGCCGAGATGGAGCTGGCGCGCCGCGTACTGCGCAAGACCGCCGCCCAGCGCCTCGTCGTCGGCCAGCATGCGGAAGAACGTCGCATGGCCGCGCCGAGCGATGGCGGTGTCGGTGGAGGCCGGCGTGATCTGCGGGATCGCGGCGCGCGCGTAGATCGCGGCCGCCGGCGAGGTGCTTCCGCTGGTGGCGTGACCGACCACCGCATTGACCTTCTGGTCGACGAACTTCTGCGCCACCATCGTGGCCTGTTTCGGGTCGCCCTGGTCGTCCTGCGCGTCGAGCACCCAGACCACGCGCTTGCCGCCGATGCGCAGCGCGCGATCGTTCAGCTCGTCGATGGCCATGCGCACCGCATTGGTATTGTCCTGGCCGACCGCGGCCAGCGGGCCGCTCATCGGCTCGGCGCTGCCGATGCGCACGGTCACCGTGTCGGCGTGCGCCGGCCGCGCATGCCAGAAGGTCAACGACAGGGTCATCGCCAGCGCGAACAGCGGCAGCAGTGCTCGCCGCCGGATGCGGCGGCCACCGGTGGGGTGGCGCTGCCGTGCATGGGCCTGCGGCCCGGACTCGATCTCGCAAGTGTGGTGCATCGCGGGTCTCCCGTGGACGAGGATCGGCGGCACCACGCGGGGCCGCTCCATGACCGGCGATTACACGCGCAACGTCATTTCTCGTTACACCGGAGGGAGATAAGACCTGCGAGCACGGATGGACATGCCTGGCGACAGCGACGGGCAGCGACGGCGCGCAGGCCGCGCCCGGCCTCGCGGCGATCCGTCAGTCGTCGACGATGCCGCGTTCGTCGAGCCACTCGTGCATGCGCGGACCCAGGCGTTGCGCGAGCTCGGCCGCGGTTTCGCGCAGCAGCACGTTCAGGCGCGGCTCGAGAACCTCGCGCAAGGCCTGCTCGAGCTCGAGCTCGAGCACCGCGCGCGCCATCTCGTCGGACACCGGCACAGGCTGCACGAAACCCGGCGCGGACACGGCCGGCTCGGCGGCGGCGCGCGTACCGGCGTCGACCCGCGCGACCGGCTCGCGCACGCCGGCTTGCGGCGCGGCTTGCGGCGCGGATTGCGGCGCCGGCTCGGCGCCGGGCCGCGACGGCGGCTCCAGGATCTCGGTCAGCAGGGGCAGGCGTTCACCGGGTCTCATGTCCTGACTCCAGGGTCTGCGGCTCGCAACCGGCGCCGCGATACATGCGAAAGCGCTGGCGCGCGCAGGCCTTGTCGGACTCGCCGGCCCCCACCAGTTCGATCACGCGCGGCAACTCCTCCCAGCCCTGCACGACCTGCTGGCCCAGATGGACCAGGCAGTCGCGCCCCTGCACCCCACGCACGTCGTCGCCGGCATGCAGCGCGATCGGGCTGTATTTCTCCTGCGCCTCGCCCAGCCTGCAGTGCGCGAGAAAATCCAGCTGCGAGAAGGTCCACAGGCGCTGGTCGAGTTCGTCGATCAGCGCTGGCGGCGCGCACACCAGCGAGCGCGCGCCCTTCGCGGTGGCCGTGCGCAGCAGCGCGCAGCAGTAGCCCAGCGGGTCGGACAGTCCGACCCGGAACTCCACCCGCGGCAGCGCCCTGCTCACGACCGTCCCATCGCCTCAGGCACGCGCCGACGCGCCCGCGGGCTGCTGCGCCAGCAGGTAGTGCACGAGCAGCGGCACCGGACGTCCGGTGGAGCCTTTCTCCGCCCCGCTCTTCCAGGCGGTGCCGGCGATGTCGAGGTGGGCCCAGCGGTACTCCTTCGCGAAACGCTGCAGGAAGCACGCCGCGGTGACGCTGCCGGCGGCGCGTCCGGCGATGTTGGCGACGTCGGCGAAGCGCGAACGCAGCCCCTCGGCGTACTCATCGCCCAGCGGCATGCGCCAGCACGGGTCGTGCGCCTGGCGCCCGGCCTCCAGCAAGGCATCGGCCAGGGCATCGTCTGGGCTGAACAACCCGCTGTTGACGTGGCCCAGCGCGATCACGCAGGCGCCGGTCAGCGTGGCCACGTCGACCACGCTGGCCGGCTTGAAGCGCTCGGCGTAGTTCAGCGCGTCGCACAGGATGAGCCTTCCCTCGGCGTCGGTGTTGAGGATCTCGATGGTCTGCCCCGACCGGCTGGTGACCACGTCGCCGGGCTTGACCGCATTGCCGTCGGGCAGGTTCTCGGTGGCCGGGATCAGCCCGACCAGGTTGATCGCCGGGCGCAGGCGCGCCACGGCCTCGAAGGCGCCGAGCACCGACGCGGCGCCCGACATGTCGAACTTCATCTCGTCCATCTCGGCGCCGGGCTTGAGCGAAATGCCGCCGCTGTCGAAGGTCACGCCCTTGCCGACCAGCACGTGGGGAGCCTGGCGCTTGGGC
>JAJYTY010000187.1 GCA_021792835.1 Pseudomonadota bacterium | reverse complement strand
CGACGCGCAGTTCAGCTCCAACTGGCAGCTGTCGGTGATGCGCTCGCTATCCGTCGTGAACATGCTGATCGCGCAAGGTGTCGCGCCGCAGCAACTCGTCGCGGCTGGTTACGGCCAATATCATCCTGTGGCAAGCAATGCCACCGCCGAGGGCCGCGCGGCCAATCGGCGGGTCAGCATCGTCATCGTTTCTCCCGACCAACCCACCGGGGCCGAGCAGGGCAGGGTGGTCGCGCCTGCGGGCGCGGCAGCCGTCGCCGCATCGGCTCCGTCCACCAGCACAAACGGACCGTGACCGACCCCCTGGACAACATTCAACGACGCCTCGGCTGGATCAACCGCGGCCTGATCCTCGCAGCGCTGGTCATCCTCGTCGCGCTGATCGCCTTCGTCGTGCATCGCCTGCGTGCTCCGGCGGCCCCACAGGCTTCCGTGAAGGTCGCGACGCAGCCGGCCAGTGCCGCTCGAGCGGCGGCCTCGGCGCCGGGCGCGGCCAGCCAGCCGGCGTTGCCCGCATCGCCCGCGGCGTCCGCTCCGGCGTTGCCGCAAATGCATCAGGTCGCACCCGCCGCGGCCTCGCAGGCGGCCTCGCAGCCGGTCGCGATGCAGGCGGCTTCGCAGCCGGCCGCGGTCGCGTCCGGTGCGGGCGCGGCGCAGCCCGCGGCCGCGGCCTCGATGGCACCGGCCGCGGCGGTTCCCGTCCCGGCCCGGGTCGCACCACGCGCGCGAGCCCGGCATGAACGCGTCGAGCACCATGCCGCGCGCCACGCGCGCGTGGCGCGGCGTGCTCAGGCCACGGCGGCGGGGCTGTGCAGCCGCACCGCGTGGTACGTGCAGGTGGGGGCCTTCTCCGAGGCCTCCAGTTTCGACCACCTCAGCGCGCGCCTGCAGCATTTCGGCGTGCCGCATTGCCGCAGTCCGCGCAGCCCGCGCGGACTGCACGTGCTGCTGGTCGGCCCCTACGCGACCCGCGCCGAGGCCGAGCGCATGCGCTCCCGGCTCAAGCCCTCGCTGCGCAAGGCCAGCTACCTGCGCCACTTGGTGCACGGCAAGGCCTGAGGAGGAGGACCCCCGCCCACTGCGTTCGCAGCCCCCGAGGGGGCGCAGGGCGTGTGATCGCGTTGCGCGCGCAACACGTTGCGCTGCGTTTGCCGGTGCGCGTGGCGGCCGGTGCGAGAATGCGCGTTAACACGCCATGAGTACGACGATCCAGCTGGAGCAAACAACGGCCGAGCCCTTGCTGCTCGGCGACAGCGCGCCGATGCACGCGCTGCGCGCGCTGCTGCGCCGCGTCGCCGGCACCGACAGCACGGTGCTGATCCACGGCGAGTCGGGGACCGGCAAGGAACTCGTGGCGCGCTTGCTGCACGCGTGGTCACCGCGCGTCGGCAGGCCTTTCGTCGCGGTCAACTGCGGTGCGATCCCGGGCGAGCTGATGGAAAGCGAACTGTTCGGGCACGAGCGCGGCGCCTTCACCGGCGCGCAGGCCGCGCGCAAGGGGCGCTTCGAGCTGGCCGGGCGCGGCACGCTGTTCCTGGACGAGATCGCCGAGATGAGCCCGCCGCTGCAGGTCAAGCTGCTGCGGGTGCTGCAGGAGCGCTGTTTCGAGCGCGTCGGGGGCAGCGAGATGCTGCCAGCCGCGGCCCGCATCGTCGCCGCCACCCACCGCGACCTGGAGCGCCAGATCGAGCTGGGCCGCTTCCGCGAGGACCTGTACTACCGGCTGCACGTGGTGCCGATCCAGATCCCGGCGCTGCGCGAGCGCGGCGAGGATATCCTGCTGCTGGCCGAGCATGCGCTGCGCGGGCTGGAGGCCGCCGGTCTGGGGCGGGTGCGCCTGGGCGACGGCGTGGCCGCGGCGCTGCTCGCCTACGCCTGGCCGGGCAACGTGCGCGAACTGCAGAACCTGATGGAGCGTCTGGTCATCATGCATGCTGGCGGCACCGTGCAATTGCGCGACCTGCCGGCCAAGATGCGCGACGAGCAGATCCTGCCGCCAAGCCTGCCGGACGCCGGGACGGCCGAGCCGGACGACGCCGACGGCGACGGCGCGATACGCGAACTCATGCAACTGGTCGCCGAGCCGGGCGACCCCGTGCTGCCCGCGCAAGGCATCGACCTGCGGGCCTACCTGGAGCGCATCGAGCGCTCGCTGATCGAGCAGGCGCTGCGCGCCAGCGACCACGTGATCGCCCATGCCGCGGCGCGGCTCGGCCTGCGGCGCACCACCCTGGTGGAGAAGATCCGCAAGTACAACCTGCGCGACGGCGTCGAGGCGCCCGCGGCTTCGGCGGACGCGCGCCTTGGCTGAGCCCGTGTCAAGTTTCGGGCTGGGGTACGCGACATCGTCAAGAACTTGACGCAGGCCCCCGGCAAGGCTTTCGCCAGCTGGCGCATCGCGTAGCATGCAAGCCATGGCCGTGCGCGCCCACGCCCGCACGCGCAATCCGACCAAGGTTCCGATGTCCATCGCCGCACGTCTTCCCGAAACCCGTTCCGCCGCCGGTGCGCCCGCCGCGGGCCTGGTCGCGCGTTCGACGGCCATGCTGCAGGCGCTGGAGATGGCGCGTCGTGCCGCGCAGACCGACGTCAGCATCATGCTGCTGGGCGAAAGCGGGGTCGGCAAGGAGGTGCTGGCGCGCTACGTGCACCGGGTGTCGCCGCGCGCCGCCGGGCCTTTCGTGGCCATCAACTGCGCGGCGATTCCCGAGAGTCTGCTGGAGGCCACGCTGTTCGGCTTCGACAAGGGCGCCTTCACCGGGGCCGCGCAATCGGCGCCGGGCAAGTTCGAGCAGGCGCAGGGCGGTACGCTGCTGCTCGACGAGGTGACCGAGATGGCGCCGGCGCTGCAGGCCAAGCTGCTGCGGGTGCTGCAGGAGCGCGAGATCGAGCGCCTGGGCGGGCGCAGGCGCATATCGCTGGACCTGCGCATCGTCGCCACCAGCAACCGCGACCTGCAGCAGGCGGTCGGGCAGGGCGTGCTGCGCGAGGACCTGTTCTATCGCCTCAGCGTGTTCCCGCTGCGGGTTCCGGCACTGCGCGAGCGCCCCGACGACATCGTCGCGCTCGCCGAGGCCCTGCTGCAGCGCTTCGCGGAGCAGTACGGACTCGCCCAGGTGCCGCGGATCGACGCCGGGGCGCGCGACGCGCTGATGCGCCACGCCTGGCCCGGCAACGTACGCGAACTGGAAAACGTCATGCAGCGCGCGGCCATCCTGTGCCAGGATGCGCGCATCGGCGCCGCCGACCTGCTGCTGCAGCCGGGGGCAGCCCCGGTGACCGGGGCGCGCCCGGCTGCATTCGCCGCGCCGCTCGCGCCGACCGTGCCCGTGGCCCACGCCGGTGCCTCGGCCGGGCTGGCGGCGGCACCCGCCGACGCGGGCCGGGCGCTGGGCGCCGAGCTTGCCGACAACGAGCGGCGCCTGATCGCCGACGCGCTGCGCGACAGCGCCGGCTCGCGCATGCTCGCGGCTCAGCGCCTGGGAATCAGTCCGCGTACGCTGCGCCACAAGCTGCAGCGGTTGCGCGAGGCGGGCATCGAGCTGCCGTCGATCGACGACTCCGAGGCCTGATCCTCCGAGCGCGCGCACGCCTGCTTCCTGGAACGCGTCTTGCTTGCTGGAAGCCCGACGTCATGCTTCCGTCGTAACGCCCCCAGCCTGGAGATTTCCCGATGAACGTCGACCGCATGCCGCACCTGGTCCTGCAGATGCGTGCATTGGCCGCGCAGGCGGCCGCCGTGCCGCAGTTGCCGGGCGCCTCGGCAGGCGCTGCGCCGACGCCCACGGGCGCGGCGGATTTCGGCAACGCGCTGAAGGCCGCGCTGGGCGAGGTGAACAACCAGATCGTGCAGGCCGACAAGCTGCAGGCAGGCTTCGCCGGAGGCAACAGCAGCGTCAGCCTGAGCGACGTCATGCTGGCCACGCAGAAGGCCTCGCTGTCCTTCCAGGCGGCGCTGCAGGTGCGCAACAAGCTGGTGTCGGCGTACCAGGACATCATGAACATCCCGGCCTGAGCCCGGTTGACCCGCCGCATCCGACCGCCCACGCCCCGACCCGATGGCCACGATCACCGACACCGCCGCGCCCAACCCGCTGCAGACCCCGCTGGCGCTGTGGCGTCGCCTGAGCATGAACCAGCGCATGGGCCTGCTGGCTGGGCTGGCCGCGCTGGTCGCGCTGCTGGTGGTGAGCCTGATGTGGGGGCGCGTGCAGAGCTACCAGGTGCTCTACACCAACCTGTCGCAGGCCGACGGCGGCTCGGTCATCGCCGAGCTGCAGAAACTCAACATCCCCTACCGCATCACCGACGCCGGCAACGTCATCGAGGTCGCGTCGGACCAGGTCTACGCCACGCGCATGAAGCTGGCGGCGCAGGGCCTGCCCAAGGGCGCCGGCGTGGGCTTCGAGCTGCTCGACCACGAGCCGATGGGAACCAGCCAGTTCGTCGAGCGGGTCAACTACCAGCGCGCGCTGGAGGGCTCGCTGGCGCGCACCATCGAATCGATGTCGGCGGTGCAGTCGGCCACCGTGCACCTGGCGATTCCCAAGCCCTCGGTGTTCCTCGACCAGCAAAGCAAGCCTTCGGCCTCGGTGCTGCTCAAGCTGTACCCGGGGCGCGAGCTCGGTGCCGCGCAGGTCGCCGGGGTCGTGCACCTGGTGGCTTCCAGTGTCGCCGGGCTGAGCGACAAGGCGGTCAACGTGGTCGACCAGGACGGCAACCTGCTGACATCCTCCAGCCAGTCCTCCAGCGGCGTCGACCCGGGCCAGCTGGCCTACCGCAATGCCATCGAGCAGCAGTACCGGCGCCAGATCGAAAGCATCCTCAGTCCCCTGGTCGGCAGCAACGGCGTGCGCGTGGCCGTCTCGGCCGATCTCGATTTCGGCAAGACCGAGACCAGTTCGGTGATCTACGGCCAGGGCCACCTGCTCAGCCGCCAGGCGCAGACCCACAACAGCACCGGCAATGCCGGGCTGCCGGAAGGGGTGCCGGGCGCATTGACCAACCAGCCGCCGGGGGGCGCGCTGGCTCCGTTCACCCTGGGGTCGGCATCGCAGCCGTTGACTCCGCAGCAGTTCACGCAGATCGTGCCGTCCCTCAAGGCACTGGCCCCGACCAGCACCAGCAGTTCCGCCACCACCAACTACGACGTCGACCAGACCGTCAGCCATACCCAGCAGCCGGTCGGCTCGATCCGCCGCATCTCGGTGGCCGTGCTGGTCAACGACCTGCCCGCCGGCGCCGGCCCCAAGGCCAAGCCCCAACCCATGAGCGCGCAGCAGCTGGCGCAGCTGCGCCAGCTGGTGGAAGATGCCATCGGTTTCGACGCCAAGCGCGGCGACCAGGTGTCGGTGGTCAGCATGCCCTTCGGCCACGCCGGGGAAGTCGCGCAGCAGGCCCTGCCGTGGTGGCGCTCGCCGGTGCTGTGGGGCGCGGTGCGCGAGGGCGTGCCCTATTTCCTGGCCCTGGTGTTCGGGCTGCTGATCTATCGCGCGGTGCGCCGCCTGGGCGCCGCGGCGAGCGAGGCCGCCGAGGAGGAGCGCGAGGCGCGCGCGGCCGAGCCCGCGTCGGGCGCGGGCGGTGGTGCCGGCGCCGAGCTGGCGCCCGATGTGGTGAAGCTGAGCAACACCTTCGAGAACGACTCGGCGGCCTCGCGCGAACTGGTCAAGCAGGACCCGCGGCGCGCGGCGCAGGTGGTCAAGGAGTGGCTTGCCGATGGCCAGTGACGAAGAGGAACTCAAGGGCCTCGATCGCGCCGCCGTGCTGCTGCTGAGCCTGGGCGAGGACCAGGCGGCCGAGGTCATGAAGCACCTGGCTCCGCGCGAGGTGCAGCGCCTGGGCGTGGCGATGTCGCGCCTGGGTCGCGTCAGCACGGACCAGGCGCATTCGGTGATGCGCGAGTTCCGCGACAAGCTCGAGCGCCAGACCTCGCTGGGACTCGGCGCCGACCAGTTCCTGCGTGCCGCACTGACCAAGGCGCTGGGCGGCGACCGCGCGAACTCGCTGATCGAGCGCATCCTGCACGGCGGCGAGTCCACGGGCCTGGAGAACCTCAAATGGCTGGAGCCGCGCGCGGTGGCCGAGCTGATCAAGCTCGAGCATCCGCAGGTGGTGGCTCTGGTGCTGTCCTACATCGACCCCGACCAGGCCGCGGAAGTGCTGAACTTCCTGCCCGAGCGCCTGGCCAGCGAGGCCATGCTCAGGCTGGCCAACCTCGACGGCTTGCAGCCCAGCGCGCTGCGCGAGCTCAACGATGCGCTCGACGAGCTGCTGTCGGGGGATTCGCAAAGCGTGCAGGTCAGCGCGATGGGCGGGCCGAAGGTCGCCGCCGAAGTGCTCAACCGGCTCGACACCGCGCTGTCCAACGGCATCATGGACCACATGCGCTCGCAGGACGAGGCGCTGGCCGGGCGAGTGCAGGAACAGATGTTCGTGTTCGACGACCTGATCAACGTCGACGACCGCAGCATGCAGACCATGCTTCGCGAGATCTCGTCGGAAACCCTGATCCTGGCCCTCAAGGGGGCCAATGCCGCGCTGCGCGACAAGTTCCTGGGCAACATGTCCAAGCGCGCCGCGGAGATGCTGCGCGACGACATGGAGGCCAAGGGTCCGGTGCGCCTGACCGAGGTCGAGGGGGCGC
>JAJYTY010000012.1 GCA_021792835.1 Pseudomonadota bacterium | reverse complement strand
GGAGATGCACATGCGCCAGCCGCGGCACTTGTCCTGGTCGATCAGCACGATGCCGTCCTCCTCGCGCTTGTAGATCGCGCCCGACGGGCACGACGCGACGCAGGCCGGGTTCAGGCAGTGCTCGCAAAGCCGCGGCAGGTACATCATGAAAGTATTCTCGAACTCCGCGTAGGCCTGCTTCTGCATGCCTTCGAAGTTCGCGTCGCGGCTGCGCTTGCTGAACTCGCCGCCGAGGATCTCCTCCCAGTTCGGGCCCCACTCGATCTTTTCCATGCGCTGCCCGCTGATCAGGCTGCGCGGGCGCGCGGTCGGCGCCGCCTGCATCTCGGGCGCCTGGTGCAGGTGCTCGTAGTCGAAGGTGAAGGGCTCGTAGTAGTCGTCGATCTCCGGCAGGTTGGGGTTGGCGAAGATGTGGGCCAGGATCGACAGCCGCGAACCCTGGCGCGGCTGCAGCCTGCCGGCCGGCGTACGCACCCAGCCGCCCTTCCACTTGCCCTGGTTCTCCCACTCCTTCGGATAGCCGATGCCGGGCTTGCTCTCGACATTGTTGAACCAGGCATATTCGAGCCCGGGGCGAGAGGTCCACACCTGCTTGCAGGTCACCGAGCAGGTGTGGCAGCCGATGCACTTGTCCAGGTTCAGCACCATGCCGATCTGCGCGCGTACCTTCATCATTGTTCTCCCTGGCCTGCGTCACCGCGGGCGGCTGCCGCAGGCTCGTCCATCCAGCCCACGCGGTTCATCTTGCGCACGACGCAGAATTCGTCGCGGTTGGCACCGACCGTGCCGTAGTAGTTGAAGCCATAGGCAAGCTGCGCGTAGCCCCCGATCATGTGCGTGGGCTTGGTGACCACGCGCGTGACCGCGTTGTGGATGCCGCCGCGCGCCTGCGTGATCTCGGAGGCCGGGGTGTTCACGATGCGCTCCTGCGCGTGGTACATCATGGCCATGCCGCAGCGCACGCGCTGGCTCACCACGGCGCGCGCCGCGATCGCCCCGTTGGCGTTGAACACCTCGATCCAGTCGTTGTCCTCGATCCCGGCCTGGCGCGCGTCGTCCTCGGAGATCCACACGCAGGGGCCGCCCCGGCTGAGCGTGAGCATCAGCAGGTTCTCGGTATAGGTGGTGTGGATGCCCCACTTCTGGTGCGGGGTGATCCAGTTCAGCACGAGCTCCGGGTTCCCGTTGTCGTACCTGCCGCGCACCGGGTGCACCGCCTTCAGGTTCACCGGCGGCCGGTAGCTGGCGAAGCCCTCTCCGAAGGCCAGCATCCAGTCGTGGTCCTGGTAGAACTGCTGGCGCCCGGTCAAGGTACGCCAGGGGATGAACTCGTGCACGTTGGTGTAGCCGGCGTTGTAGCAGACCTTCTCGTCCTCGATTCCCGACCAGGTGGGCGAGGTGATGATCTTGCGCGGCTGCGCCTGGATGTCGCGGAAGCGGATCTTCTCGTGCTCCTTCGGGACGGCCAGGTGGGTGTGGTCGCGCCCGGTGATGCGCGACAGCGCGCTCCACGCCTTCACCGCGACATGCCCGTTGGTCTCGGGCGCCAGCATCATGATGGTCTCGGCGGCGTCGATGTCGCTGTCGATGCGCGGGCGTCCCGCCGTGGCGCCGTCGCCGCGCACCACGCCGTTGAGTTCGGCCAGCGCCCGCACCTCGTCACGGGTATCCCACGCGATGCCCTTGCCGCCGTTGCCCAGGCTGTCCATCAGCGGGCCCAGCGAGGTGAAGCGGGCGTAGGTGTTCGGATAATCGCGCTCGACCACCGTGATCGCCGGCGCGGTACGCCCCGGCACGAGATCGCATTCGCCGCGCTTCCAGTCGCGCACGTCGAGCGCCTGGCCGAGCTCCCCCGGGCTGTCGTGCTGCAGCGGGGTCAGCACGACGTCGCGCTCGACCCCCAGGTGCCCGACGCAGACCTTGGAGAAGGTCTGCGCCAGCCCCTTGAAGATGTCCCAGTCGGTGCGCGCCTCCCACGACGGATCCACGGCCGCCGAAAGCGGGTGGATGAACGGGTGCATGTCGGAGGTGTTGAGGTCGTTCTTCTCGTACCAGGTCGCCGCCGGCAGCACCACGTCGGAGAACAGGCAGGTGGTGTTCATGCGGAAGTCCAGGGTCACCAGCAGGTCCAGCTTGCCCTGCGGCGCCTGCTCGTGCCATGCGACCTCGCGCGGACGCCTGTCGGCATCGGCGGACTCGGTGTCGAGCACGCCGTTGCTGGCCCCCAGCAGGTGCTTGAGAAAGTATTCGGACCCCTTGGCCGACGCGCCCAGCAGGTTGGAGCGCCACACGATCAGGTTGCGCGGCCAGTTGTCGGGATGGTCCGGGTCCTCGCAGCTCATGCGCAGGCTGCCGTCCTTCAGGCCGCAGACCACGTAGTCCTTCGGGTCCATGCCGCGCGCCTGCGCCTGCTGCGCCAGGCGGATCGGGTTGGCCTGCAGCTGCGGCGCCGACGGCAGCCAGCCCATGCGCTCGGCGCGCACGTTGTAGTCGATCAGGCTGCCGCCGAAGCGGGCCGGGTCCGCCAGCGGCGACAGGATCTCGTCGACCCCGAGCTTCTCGTAGCGCCACTGGTCGGTGTGCGCGTAGAAGAAGCTGGTCGAGTTCATCTGCCGCGGCGGACGCGCCCAGTCGAGCGCGAAGGCCAGCGCGGTCCAGCCGGTCTGCGGGCGCAGCTTCTCCTGGCCCACGTAATGCGCCCAGCCGCCGCCGGGAACGCCGATGCACCCGCACAGCATCAACATGTTGATGATGGCGCGGTAATGCATGTCCATGTGGTACCAGTGGTTCAACCCGGCGCCCAGGATGACCATCGAGGTCCCGTGGGTCTTGTCGGCGTTGCTCGCGAACTCCCGCGCGATGCGCATCACCACCTGTGCCGGCACTCCGGTGATCGGCTCCTGCCACGCCGGGGTGTAGGGCACGTTGTCCTCGTAGCCGGCGGCGCAGGGATTGCGCTGCTCGCCGAGTCCGCGCTCGATTCCGTAGTGCGCCGCCAGCAGGTCGTACACGGTGGCGACCTTGACCTGCTGCTCGACGCCGTCGGCGTCGAGCAGGCGCAGCACGCGGTACGGGACCTTGCGCACCAGCACCTCGTCCTGCACGTTGCCCGGATGGTGCTCGGCCGGCACCCCGCCGAAGTAGGGAAAGCCGACGTCGGCCGCGCCGTCGCGCGACTCGATCAGGCTCAGGGCCAGTCGTTGCTCGTCGCCGCTGCGCGCATCGCGCGGCTCCAGGTTCCAGCGCCCGGCGCCGGCACCCTGCTCGCCCCAGCGGAACCCCACCGATCCATGCGGCAGCGCGACCTCGCCTCGCTCGTCCAGCGCGACGGTCTTCCATTGCGGGTTGTTGGACTGCCCGAGCTGGTCGGCGAAGTCGCTGGCGCGCAGGTAGCGCCCCGCGGCCAGCACACGAAGACCGCCCTCGATCTCGCGCTCCTCGAGTCGCACCAGCAGCGGCAGGTCGGTGTAGCGTCGGCAGTAGTCCTCGAAATACGCGGATTTGCGCTCGCCGAAATGGAACTCGCGCAGGATCACGTGGCCCAGCGCCATGGCCAGCGCGGAATCGGTGCCCTGCTTCGGGTGCACCCATTCGTCGCTGAGCTTGGCGACCTCGGCATAGTCGGGGGTCACCGCGACGGTCTTCGCGCCGCGGTAGCGGGCCTCGGTGTAGAAGTGCGCGTCCGGCGTGCGCGTCTGCGGCACGTTCGAGCCCCACGCGATGATGTAGTTCGCGTTGAACCACTCGGCGGACTCGGCCACGTCGGTCTGTTCGCCCCACACCTGCGGCGACGACGGCGGCAGGTCGCAGTACCAGTCGTAGAAGCTCCCCGGAACGCCGCCGATCAGCTCCAGGTAGCGCGAGCCGCCCGCATACGACACCATCGACATCGCGGGAATCGGCGAGAAGCCGTAGATGCGGTCGGGCCCGTGGGTCTTGATGGTGTAGACGTTGGCCGCCGCGACGAGTTCGTTGACCTCGTCCCAGCCGGCGCGCACGAAGCCGCCCATGCCGCGCGCCTTGTGATACTCGGCGCGGCGCTGCGGGTCCCGCACGATGCTGGCCCATGCCTCCACCGGGTCGAGGTTGCGGCGCGCCTCGCGCCACATGCGCAGCAGGCGCCCGCGCACCATCGGGTACTTGATGCGATTGGCCGAGTACAGGTACCAGCTGGCCGAGGCGCCGCGCTGGCAGCCGCGCGGCTCGTGGTTGGGCATGTCGCTGCGCGTGCGCGGATAGTCGGTCTGCTGCGTCTCCCAGGTGACGATTCCGCCCTTGACGTAGATCTTCCACGAACATGATCCGGTGCAGTTCACGCCATGGGTCGAGCGCACGATCTTGTCGTGCTGCCAGCGTCCGCGGTAGGCGTCTTCCCAGCTGCGGTCCTCGCGGCGGACTTCGCCGTGGCCGTCTGCGAAGGCCTCGCGCGCGCGGCCCAGGTGGGTGAGTCGATCCAGGAAGTGGCTCATGGCGAGTCCTTGTGAAGTTCGTGCCGTAGGGCTGCGCGGCGGCTCAGCGGGCGGGTGCCGACAGGGCGCCGGCGGCGTGTCGCACGCCGTTGCGGGTGGCGTACAGCAACGCGGTCAGCAGCAGGCTGGCCAGCGCCAGCACGATGTACACGACATAGCCGCGCGCATATCCGATGGTTCCCATGTCCTGGGCGATGCGCCCGAGCAGCGGCGGCACCACGAAGCCGCCCAGCGCGCCGAGCCCGCCCACCCAGCCGGCAGTGCCGCCGACGGCGTCGGGAACGTAGTGCGGGACCAGCTTGAACACCGCGGCATTGGCCACCCCCATGCCGACACCGACCAGGGCCTCGCCGAGCACCGACACGCCGAAGCTCTGCGACAGGGTCATCAGCCCCGCGCCGAGCAGCAGCGACAGGTAGGCGGCGAAGGCCACGCGCTCGCCGCCGAAGCGGTCGGACCAGCTTCCACCGGGAACCCGGATCAGCGAGGACAGCAGTGAGAAGCCCGCGGTCAGGCCCAGCGCCACCCAGTGCGGCGCCTTGTAGAAGGAAGACCAGAACATCGGCAGCCATGCGGTCAGCGCGAGGAATCCACCAAAGGAGGTGAAATACAGCGCCACCAGCGGCCAGGTGCGCCAGCTGGCGGCCGAGTCCATCAAGGTGCGGGCGATGCTCGCCGCCGGGAACAGCTCCTGTCCCTGCGCGCGGGCAGCCGCCAGCGCCTGCGGCTGCTGCATGCCGGCCTTGCGGCGCAGCTGGAAATACGGCGCGTCGAAACCCAGCGCGATGTACAGGCCGATGCCGGCGATCACGATCACCAGCGAAACGAAATAGCCCACCCACAGCCCGGCCGCGGCGATGATCATCGGCAGGATGATGGCGACCAGCCCGGGCGAGGTGTTGCCGAATCCGGCATAGAAGGCCAGCGCCTTGCCCTGCTGCGCCTTCGGGAACCAGTACGAGACCTGTCCGATCCCCACCGAGAAGGTGGCGATTCCGCAGCCTCCGAGTGCGCCGAACAGGAGCAGCCACGGGTAGTGCGCCTGGGTCAGGTGGGTCGGGTACAGGCTCAGCAGCATCCAGTACAGGCCGCCGATGCCGACCACCGAAGCCAGCAGCAGGATCAGGAAGGGCGCCTTGCCGCCGTTGAGGTCGACCCATGCGCCGAACGGAATGCGCAGCAGCGAGCCGGTCAGCATCGGCATCGCCACCAGCAGGCCCACCTGCTCGGGGCTCAGGCGCATCACCTGGATGAAACTGTGGGCGGTGGGCCCGAACAGCGACACCGCGCCGAATCCGATGAAAAAGCCGATGGTCGCGCCGATCAGCGAGCGCTGCGCGCTTCCGCGCACCACGCCCGAGGCGCCGACTTCATGGGGTTGCATGATGGTTCTCCACGCTGTTCGTCGTTGGAGAACACCATAGGCGCGGCGATGCGCGCCGAACATCGCCCGCTAGGAGGACGCCGCGCCGCCGCGGGTCCTCCGAAAGAACTAGTTCCTGCCGCAGGCGTCGTCCAGGCCGCGGCGCAGCGCCCACGCCGCTACCTGCACGCGCGAGCCCAGCTCGAGCTTGCGCAGGATGCTTTGCACGTGCACCTTGACCGTGGTCTCGGCGATGTCGAGTTCGCGTGCGATCGCCTTGTTGCTGGCGCCGCGTGCGATGGCCGCCGCGATCTGCGCTTCGCGCGGGGTGAGCGGCATGTCCGCGGCGGGAGCGCCGGCGTCCGCCATCGCCTGCGCGAGCTTGGCGCCCATGTCGGCGCCGATCACCACCTGGCCGTCGCGCGCGCGCCGGATCGAATCGACCAGATCGGCGGCCTCGCAGGTCTTGAGCAGGTAGCCGGTGGCCCCCGCGCGCAGCGCCGCGGCCAGGTCGGCCGAGTCGTCGCTGACCGTGAGCATCAGGATGCGCGTCGCGGGCGCGGCCTCGCGCAGGTTGCGGATGGCGTCGACTCCGCGCACGCCGGGCAGGTGGTTGTCGAGCAGGATCACGTCGGGCTGCAGCCGGGCCGCCAGGCGCAAGGCCTCGCCGGCGTCGGCCGCCTCGCCGTCGACCGCCAGGCCGGCTTCCCCGGCGAGCAGCGCGCGCAATCCGCGCCGGAACAGCGCATGGTCGTCGACCAGCAGGATGCGGATCAGGTCCATCGTCGTCCCGGTTCAGTGCAGCGTATCGGCGGCGGGCAGCGCCTGCGCGTCATCGCCGGCGCCCAGGGTCTGCGGCAGCTCCAGGTTGACCGTGGTGCCGCGGCCGGGTGTCGAGCGCAGCTGCAACGAGGCGCCGATCATCGCCGCGCGCTCGCGCATGATCTGCAGCCCGACGTGCGCCTGCGCGTCGTCGAGCACGGCCGACTCGTCGAAGCCGCGCCCGTCGTCGCGAATGCTGAAGCTCCAGCGCGGCAGGCTTTGCACGCGTACGTCGACACGATGCGCCTGCGCATGCTTGCGCACATTCGACAGCGCCTCCTGCACGACGTGCAGCACCTGCACCTGCACGTCGGCGTCCAGCGGCTGCCCGCGGCCGTTGAACTCAAGCCCGATGTCGATGCCCGATTGCGTCTGGAACTTCTGCAGGGTGCTGCGAAGGGCCGGCTCGATGTCCTGTTCCTGCGTGCGGGTGCGAAAGTGCAGCAGCAGCTCGCGCACGTCGGCCAGGCTTTCGCGGATTCCTGCGTCGAGCTCGGAAATCGCCGTCTCGACGCGCTGCGGATCGCCCGCGCGCAGCGCCGAGCGCAGGAGCTGCAGCTGGATCTTCATGAAGGCCAGCGCCTGCGCGATCGAGTCGTGCAGTTCACGCGCCAGCAGCGTGCGCTCGCGAGCCACCGCGGCCTCGCGCTCGAGTGCTGCGCTGCGCAGCCCCTCCATCGCCGACGCCAGGTGCTCGGCCAGGGCGTCGAGCAGCGCATGCTGCGCGGGGTCGGGCGTGTGCTCGGCGCGGTAGAACAGGTCGATCTCGCCCAGCAGGCGCTGCTGCAGCGAGACCGGCACGCTGAGCAGCGTGGTGAATCCCTCGCGCACGCAGGCCTCGTCGGTGTGCGGGTCGAACAGCACCGTCGTGCCGGCGGCCTGCCCCGGCCGGTGCAGGCGCACCAGCTGCGCGCCGTCTCCCGGGCGCGAACGACCACAGTTGCAGGCCCCGGCGGCGAGGCAGCGCTCGTCGTCGACGATGCCTCGCGGCATGCCCTCGGCCGCCAGCAGCACGTAGCGCTGCGCCGTGTCGTCGGTCCAGCGCAGCATGGCCGCGTCGGCCTGCGCGATCCGCCGCAGCGCCTGCGTGAACCCGGCGGCGAGTTCCTCCAGGCTGCCCGATCTCGACACCAGTGCGCTGACTTCGTACAGCGCCAGCAGGCGCCTGCGCTCGGTCTCCAGCGCCGCGGTCTTGAGCTGCACGCGTTGCTCCAGTTCACCGTACACCGCCCGCAGCTGCGCCGCCATGCGGTTGAATCCCTGCGCCAGATCGCCCAGTTCGTCGCTGGAATCGACCTGCACACGCACCTCGTAGTCGCCCGCGGCGATCGACTCCACGCCGCGCGCCAGCTGCCCCACGGGCTCCAGCACGTGCAGATAGGCCAGGAACAGCATGGCCATGAAGGCCACGAGCACGAAGCCGCCCATCGCCATCTGCGCCGTGTGGAGCATCGACGTCCAGAAATCCAGGCGATCCTCGATCGAGCGCACGAAGGCGTCGACCGACGCCACCATGCGGTCGAGTTCGCGCCGCGGCACCATGGATGTCGCCGCAGCCGCGCTCCAGCGCGGCTTCAGGATCTGCCATTGGCGCAGCACGTCGGCGAAACGTGCATGGATCGTCGCGTCCCACGGCACCGCCAGCGGCCGCGCCTCGTCGCCGTTGCGCAGGAGATCGATGGCCGCCTGCATCTGTGCGACCTCGCGCGACATGCGCGAGCGGTCGCCTTCGGCCTGGCTGACTCCCAGGCGGTAGGTCATCATGCGCAACTGGCCGGCGACATTGACCGCGCCGGCACCGCCCTGCAGCTCCCACGAGATCCACAATGTCGCGCCGACCGACAGCAGCGACAGCAGCAGGAAGGTCCCGGCGAACAGCGAGATCTTCGAGGTCAGGGTCCAGTTGCGCGAAGGCGCCTGCGCGTTCATCGGGGGTCGGTCTGGATGGGACGACGCGCGCTGGCAGGCCGCGCGCGGCGGCGCTAAAGTGGCATACAAGGCTCCTGATTCGATTCTATCCCGCCCCGATGCCAAGCCCCGACGAAACCTTGCCGACGCTTTCGATCAAGCGCGTCTACGACCCGCCGTCGCCGCGCGACGGCCTGCGCGTGCTGGTCGACCGGCTGTGGCCGCGCGGTCTGCGGCGCGAGCAGGCGCAGGTGCAGCTGTGGCTGAAGGACGTGGCGCCGTCGCCTGCGCTGCGCACATGGTTCGCCCACGACCCGCGCAAATGGGAGGAGTTCGGCGCGCGCTACGAGGCCGAGCTCGATGCGAACCCGCAAGGGTTGCGCGCGCTGGCCGACGCGCTGCGCGGCCACGACCGCGCGAGTCTGCTGTACGCCGCGCGCGACCCGGTGCACAACCATGCCGCGGTGCTGCTGCGCCACCTGCGGCGCGCTCCCGGAGCGACCCGCCCGCAGGCGGCGCGCCTGGGTCTGCTGGACGAGCACGAGCGGCTGCTGGACATGGTCGGTGCCGCACGACGGGCACTGCTGCTCGGCCGGCTGGACCAGGCACGCGAACGGCTGGACGAGCTGGCGGTGCTGCACCTCCGGCACGCGCAGCAGGAGGAGGCCGACTGGATCGCCAGGCTCGACGCCTCGGCGCGCTGGCCTGCGCGCGTGTACCTGGCCGAGCACCGCAAGCTCGCGGCCATGCTCGCCGAGCTGCGCGAGCGACTGGCGCACGCCCCGGCCCGCGTGCGCGATGCACGCGCGCGGCTGCGCCTGGTCGACGCCACGCTGCCGTTCCAGCATGTGATGGAACACCACTTCGAACGCGAACGCCAGGACCTGCTGGCCCCGCCGCCCGGCGCCACACCTTGATCAAGGTGCGATCTTGCGCCGCAGTGCCTGCGCGAGCCCCGGCGGCATGCGCCCGAGCGAACCCAGCACGTGCGGCAGCAGGCGCAGCTTGAGGCCGCGCACCGCGGCGGGAACCACGGCGTCGATCAGGTGCGGCCCGGGCGTGGCCAGCGCGTTCCGCAAGGCCTCGTTGAACTCGTCGGCGGTGGTGGCGCGCCGTGCCGGCACGCCGAGCCCGGCGGCGAGCTGCACGAAATCGATTTCCGGATCGTCCAGCCGCAGTTGCGCGCGCGCCGCATCCCCGGCCCGGCGCGCGCCCACGCGCTGCAGCTCCAGGTTCAGGATCGAGTAGGCGCGGTTGTTGAACACCACCGCCACCACATGGGTGCGTTCGCGCGCCATCGACCACAAGGCCTGCAGCGTGTACATGGCCGCGCCGTCGCCGACCAGTGCGATCACCGGCCGTTGCGGGCAGGCGACGGCGGCTCCGAGCGCCAGCGGCAGCCCCTGGCCGATCGCGCCACCTGTCAGGCACAGCAGGTCGTGGCGCGGCGCGCCGGCGGTGTAGAAGGGAAGCATCAGACCCGAGGTCTGCGCTTCGTCGACGACGATCGCATCTTCGGGCAGCAGCGCGCCGATCGCCTTGCAGACCTTCTCCGCGCTGAGCCGGCCGCGCGGCAGCGGCGGGCGCGATGCCGGCTGCAGCGGCGGGCTCGCCTCGCGCGCGTCCACGCGCTCGCTCAGTTGCCGCAGCGCGCCTTGCAGGTCCTGCGTGGGCGCGGCCAGGGTCTGCACGCGGCACGACGGCGCCAGCAGTTCGCTGGCCTGCCCCGGGTAGCCGAAGAAGGACACCGGCAACCGCGCATCGACCAGCACCAGCTGTTCGATGTCGGCCAGCTGCACCCTGGCCAGCTCGGCGAGGTAGGCGATGCGCTCGAGCACCGGAGTGCCGGCTCCGCGTTGCAGCCGGGTCGGGAACACCTCGGCGAGCAGCCTGGCACCGGTGCGCGCGGCGATTCTCGCCGCGCAGCCCAGCGCCGGCTCGCACAGCGCGCGCCCGCCCAGCAGCAGCGCCGAACGCCGCGGCCCGCGCAGCGCCTCGGCGATGTCGTCGAGCGACCTGGCATCGGGCAACGCGGGTGCGTCGGGCGGCAGCGGCGCATGGGCCACGCCGCCGTCGCCCCACGACACGTCGGCCGGCAGGATCAGCGTGGCCACCTGCCCGGGTGGGCCCATCGCGGCGGCCACCGCCTCGGCCGCGTCTTGGCCCAGCGACACGCTGTCGCGGCTGCGCCGCACCCAGCTCGAGACATTGCGCGCGACGGTCTCGATGTCGGACTGCAGCGGTGTGTCGTAGCCGGCGTGCCAGCTCGCGTGGTCCCCCACGATGTTGAGCAGCGGCACCCCGCCCTTGCGCGCGTTGTGCAGGTTGGCCAGCGCGTTGCCCAGACCGCAGCCCAGGTGCAGCAGGGTCGCGGCGGGGCTGCCGCGCATGCGCGCCCAGCCGTCGGCGGCGCCGCTGGCGACGCCCTCGAACAGCGTGAGCACGGCGCGCATGCGCGGCTCGGATTCGAGCGCGGCGACGAAATGCATTTCGGAGGTGCCTGGGTTGCTGAAGCACACCGTGACGCCGCAGTCGGCCAGGGTTCGCAGCAGGGAGCGGGCGCCGTCGGGCATGGGGGATTTCCTCGTGCAACTCGGGAAAATGGGGGCTACGGCGCGTCGCCGTGCGCCAGCGATCTCGCGGCGGCACGCGCGGTGAGGATGCATCCGGGCAGGAAGGTGCCCTCCAGCGAGCGCCTTCCGTTGGCGCCGCCGCCGCCGAAGCCGGCGGCCTCGCCGACGCAGTACAGCCCGGGAATGGGCTCGCCGCGGGTGTCGAGCACCCGGCTTTGCAGGTCGGTCTGCAACCCGCCCAGGCTCTTGCGGCTGATCAGCCAGGTCTGGATCGCGATGTAGGGCCCGGCCCCGCGACCGGCCAGCGGGGCCGGGCGGCAGGTGCGCAGCCGGTCGGCGCGCCACTGGCGGGCGTGCATCACGCGGCGGATCTGCTCGTCGTTGCACAGCGCACCGCCGTGCAGGAAATTGGCGTCGAACTCGTCCACCGTGGCTCGCAGCACCTCGGGGCGCACCTCGTCGCTGCCGACCAGCTCGTTCATGCGCGCGGCCAGCCCGTCGAGATCGGCGTCGGCCAGCACGTGCCGGCTGTCGCGCAGCAGCTCGGCGAGCAGCCGGCGATTTCCGAACAGGGTCTCGAAGACGAATCGCAGCCATTGCTTGTCGCGCAGCCGCGGGTTGTGCTGCGCCCCCGAGATCGCCAGCTCCTTCAGCGCGATGCGGCGGTTGAGCAAATGCCAGGTGTAGGGGCGCTGCTGCTCGGCCACGCGCCGGCACAGCCAATGGGTGTCGAAGCCGGTGACCAGCGGCTCCGGACCGATGCGCTCGCCGCGGTGGTTCAGCCACAGCGCCGACTTGCACGGCACCAGCGACAGGCCGTGGCCGGGAAAATGCGGCAAGGGGTGCGGAATCCCCGCCGCGTAGTTCCACATCTCGCCGGCATGGTGAATGCGCGCCTGCAGCGCATCGGCCGCGTGGTGGTGCAGCCGGCCGTCGGCGTAGGGGTGGGCGCCATTGAGCAGCTGCGCCGGCAGCGGGCGCCCCTGCGGCCAGTTCGCGCGAAGCTCGTCGAGGCTGCCGTTGATGCCGCCCATCGCCAGCACCACCGCGCCGGCGCGCAGGCTGAACTCCTCGCCCGTGTCCTCGTGCACGGCGCCGGCGCCGGCGCCGCACAGGCGGCCGCCGCGCACATCGAGTTCGCGCACGCGCAGCCGGTGCAGCAGCTGCAGGCGCGCGCGCGGCGCCGCCTGGCGCAGCGCGCGCAGCAGGCAACGCACGAGCTCGCGCCCGGTGCCCCAGACGATGTGGTAGCGCGGCAGGCTGTTGCCGTCGCCGTGGCGCCCGCGCTCCACCCAGTTGACCACCGGCAGGAAGCGGATGCCTTCGCCGCGCAGCCAGTCGTGCACCTCGACCCGGCTGTGCTCGACGTAGTGGCGGGCCCAGCGCAGCGGCCAGGGGTCGTCCTGCGCCAGTTCGCCGAAACGCAGCCAGTCGCGCAGCGCGATCTCCGGCGTGTCCGCGATGCCCATGCGCGCCTGCTGGGGCGTTCCCACCAGCGCCATGCCGCCAAGAGCCCACAGCGCAAGTCCACCGAAACGCTCGGCGTGGTCGCGGTCGACCAGGGTCACCGAAAGCCCGGCGCGCAGGCATTCGAGCGCGGTGACCAGACCGGCCAGCCCGCCGCCGACCACCAGCACCTCCGATTCGATGCCGCGGCCCATCAGCGCGCCTGCCGGGAGCGGCCGCTCACAACCCGAGTTCGGACAGGCCCGGATGGTCGTCGGGACGGCGACCGAGGGGCCAGAAGTACTTGCGCTCGGACTCCGGGATCGGCAGGTCGTTGATGCTGGCGTGGCGATGGGTCATCAGGCCCTGTTCGTCGAACTCCCAGTTCTCGTTGCCGTAGCTGCGGAACCAGTGCCCGCTGTCGTCGTGCCATTCGTAGGCGAAGCGCACGGCGATGCGGTTTCCGGCGAAGGCCCACAGCTCCTTGATCAGGCGGTAGTCGAGCTCGCGCGCCCACTTGCGTTCGAGGAAGGCGCGCGCCTGCTCGCGGCCGACCGGGAATTCGGCGCGGTTGCGCCAGCGCGTGTCGGGGCTGTAGGCGAGCACCACGCGCGCCGGGTCACGGGAATTCCATGCGTCCTCGGCGAGGCGGATCTTCTGGATCGCGGATTCGCGCGTGAACGGGGGCAGGGGAGGACGGTTTTCCATTTCTCTCTCCGGGGCGGTGAACGGGCGCGGGCCGGGCTGCCCGTGCCCGTTCCAGTCTAGGCCAGATCACGCCGGCCGGGGATCCGTCAGAGTTCTGTGCGCAAGCTCCAGATCTCCGGGAACAGCACCGTGTCGAGCATCTTGCGCAGGTAGCTCACGCCGCCGGTGCCGCCGGTGCCGCGCTTGAATCCGATCACCCGCTCGACCGTGGTCAGGTGGCGAAAGCGCCACTGCCTGAAGGCGTCCTCGAGGTCGGCGAGCTTCTCGCCGAGCTGATACAGCTCCCAGTGCGCCTGCGGGTCCCGGTAGACGACCAGCCAGGCCTGCTTCACGGCCTCGCTGGCCACGTAGGGCTGCGTCCAGTCGCGCTCGACCACGCTGGCGGGCAACTCCAGGCCGCGCCGCGCCAGCAGGCGCAGCGCATGGTCGTACAGGCTGGGCGCGCGCCACGCCGCGTCGACCAGCGCCAGCAGCTGGGGGCGGTGTTCGTGGGGCTTCAACATGGCGCGGTTCTTGTTGCCCAGCGCGAACTCGATGCAGCGGTACTGCCAGCTCTGGAATCCGCTGGAGTGCCCGAGGTAGGGGCGGATCGCCGAGTACTCCGGCGGGGTCATGGTGCCCAGCACGTCCCAGGCGTGCACCAGTTGCTCCATGATCTTCGACACCCGCGCCAGCATCTTGAAGGCCGGCGGCAGCACGTCGCCGGCCACGTGGTCGATGGCGGCGTGCAGCTCGTGCAGCACCAGCTTCATCCACAGCTCGCTGGTCTGGTGCTGCACGATGAACAGCATCTCGTTGTGGTCGGGCGAGCGTGGCTGCTGCGCGCCCAGCACGAGGTCGAGCCGCAGGTAGTCGCCATAGCTCATGTCGCGCGAGAAATCCAGGCGCGCGCCTTCGTCGGCGACGACGGTCTCTGCTCGCGATGCCGCGCCGGGCGCGGCGGCAGGGTGGTTCATGGGAAGACTCCGGGGGTCATCGATGCACATGGCGCATGCGGCTTCAGGTCACCGCCGCCCTGGCCGCGAAGCGCGGCTGGCGCCATTCGGCGCCTTGCAGCACCTCGTGCAGCGCGTGCACCGCGTCGAACACGTCGACGAAGCGGGTGTACAGCGGCGTGAAGCCGAAGCGAAGCAGGTGCGGGCCGGCCGCGCTGCCGTCGCCGGCGCGGTAGTCGCCCACCACGCCGCGCGCGATCAGGGCCTGCATCGCCGCGTAGGCATCGATGCCGCTGTCCGGCGCGACCCCCAGCGACACCTGGCTGCCGCGCTGCCGCGGGTCGGCAGGACTTTGCAGGGTGCAGCCGGCTGGCAGCAGGCGTTGGCGCGCCAGTTCGATGAAGCACTGCGAAAGCTGCACGGATTTGGCGCGCAAGGCCTGCATGCCTCCCAGCGGCTCGGCCGCCAGCACGGTGTCGACCCCGCACTCCAGCGCGCCGAGCCCGAGGATCGGCGGGGTTCCGCACAGGCAGCGCTCGATGCCGGGTGCGGGCCGGTAGCCGGGCTCGAAGGCGAAGGGCGCGGCGTGCCCCATCCAGCCGGTGAGCGGCTGGCGCAGGCGTGCGAGGTGGCGCGCGTGCACCCAGCAGAAGCCCGGCGCGCCGGGGCCGCCGTTGAGGTACTTGTAGCCGCAGCCCACCGCGAAGTCGGCACCGGCGCCGTTGAGGTCCACCGGCACCGCGCCGGCCGAATGCGCCAGGTCCCACACCGTCAGCACGCCGGCCGCGCGCGCCCGTGCGCACAGTCGGGCCATGTCGGCCATGCGGCCGCTGCGGTAATGGACCTGCGTGACCGTCAGCACCGCGACGTCGTCGCGCAGGCGCGCTTCGATGTCGTCGAACTCCAGCAGCTCCAGGTCCATGCCGTGCTGCCGGGCCACCGACTCGGCGATGTACAGGTCGGTGGGAAAGTTGCTGCGCTCGGCCACGATGACCCGGCGCGACGCGCCGTCCTCGCGCGCGATGGTCGCGGCGGCGGCAAGCACCTTGTACAGGTTCACCGAAGTCGAGTCCGCCGCCACCAGCTCGCCCGGCGCGGCGCCGACCAGGCGGGCGATCTTGTCGCCCACGCGCTGCGCCATGCCGATCCAGCCGGCGTCGTTCCAGCTGCGGATCAGGCCCCGGCCCCATTCGACGGCCAGCACCTGCTGCAGCCGGGCGGAGGTCGCCGCCGGCAGGGCCCCCAGCGAATTGCCGTCGAGGTAGACGACTCCGGCGGGCAGCTCGAACTGCTCGCGCAGCGGCGCCAGCACGTCGGCCACGTCGCGCGCGGCACAGTCTTCTCGGGAGATCGTCGGATTCATGCGGGCTTCCGGGTGGGCGCGAGGGGAGGATGGCGGCGCAGCACCGCGCGCACCGGCGACGCGCAGGCGCCGGCCAGGCGCAGCGGCAGTGCGATGAGTTCGTAGTCGCCCTCGTCCACGGCGTCGAGCACCAGGTTCTCGAGCACGCGCATGTCCCGGCGCAGCAACACGTGGTGAGCCTGCAGGCTCTTGCTGGCCGCCGGATCGACGGACGGCGTGTCGATGCCGACCAGGCGCACGCCGCGCTCGGCCAGCCATTCCAGGGTCCGCGGCGCGTAGGCGCTGAAGTCCGGGTTCCAGCTCGTCGCCGCGCGCCGGCAGGTGCGCACCAGCACCCGCGGCGGCAGGTCGGACTCGGCATGGCGCAGGTGCTCGACGCCGACCAGCGGACCGCAGCCGATGGCGTGGATCACGCGGCACGGGCCCAGGTAGTCGCGCAGATCCACGGCATCGATCGGCGCGGCGCCGTCGGCGTAGTGCAGCGGCGCATCGGCGTGCGCGCCCACGTGCGGCGACATGTGGACGGCGCTGAGATTCACCGCGCTGCCCGCCGCGATGCGCGCTGTCCAGCGCAGATCGAAGGGCTGGTCGCCGGGGAAGATCGGCGCATCGCCGGATACCAGCGGCGAGATATCGAGGATTTCGCAGTCATTCATAGGTCGGGCAAGTTAAGCGAACTGCGCGGCCCGTGGTGTCGGTTATTTCCAACAGGATTCAGCGAGCTCGGGCCGCAGGAGCCGCAGTCAAGTCAAAACGCAGCTTCGCGGCGCGACGTGCAGGCTTGCCAGGGGCGGGGCCACGGTCGCATCATCTCAATGCAGCAGACATTGCGGAGGTGCCCCATGCGGCGCAATCCAGAATCGAAACGGGCCTCGCGCGCGGTGTTCGTGGTCGTCGCCCTGTCGGCGGCGGCGTGGATGGTTCCCGCCCATGCGCAGTACGACCGGCGCGGTTACCGCGACCATCAAGGCTATCGCCCTCCCGAGCGCCGCGGACCGCCGCCGCGCATGGCCCCGCAGCGCGACTATGGTGGCGGTGGCGGCGGTGGCAACGGCGGCGGGCTGATCCTCGGAGCGGTGCTGGGCGCGGTGCTGGGGTCGGTGCTGAGCAATGCCATGCAGGCGCCGCCCGCGGTGGTCTATCCGACGGCGCCCCCCGCAGCGCCCCCCGGCGTGTACTACGCCGCGCCGCCCCCGCCACCTGGCGCCGGGTACTACGCACCACCGCCGCCACCTGGCCCGGCCTACTACCCGCCGTCACCGCCGCCAGGATATTGAGATTGAGATGGCACGCGCGTATCGCGCCCGCCCCGGACTCCCCGAACCCGACGACCCGTCATGAACCACGAACGAATCCGCGCACTCGCCCTTTCGGCGCTGCTGACGCTGGCCGGCTCCGCGCCGCTGGCCCATGCGCAGGCATCCGCGCCAGCAGCCAGCAGCCCCCGAGCCGCCGTACCCCGCCGCTTCGACCTGGTGGATCAGCGCATCGCCAGCCTGCACGAACAACTGAAGATCACGCCCGCCGAGGCGCTGCCGTGGAATGCCTTCGCGCGCACCATCCGCGACAACGCGGAATCGATGGAGCAGGCGTTCCAGCGCCGCGCGCAACAGCTGCCGACGATGAACGCCGAGCGGGCCCTGGACTCCTACGCCGACATCGCGCAACTGCACGCGCGCAACATGCGCAGACTTTCGGAGTCCTTCGCGAAGCTGTACGGGGCACTGACGCCGCAACAGCAGCACATCGCCGACCAGCTGTTCCGCAAGCCGCCACGCCGGCGCTGAATCCGCGCGAGGCAGGCCTTTCGATCGCGCCGCCGCCAACGGCGTGACGCGCACCGCGCCGCGGCGCCCGCCGGGGCGTCTGGCGCCCCGCACGCCCCCGACCCATTCGCCGACCGCGGGGACCCGCCCGCCTCGGCCGCTCCACCATGAACCCAGAACTCCAGCAACTCCTCGCGCAGGCCCTGGACGGACTCGAGACCCTCGACCTGCTGGCCGAGCCCGATGCGGACATGCCGATCGTGTGGACCAACACGGTGGCCCGCGAAACCTTCGGACGTTTCTCGGCGATGTTCCTCGAGGCGCTGGGCGGGGTCGACGCCAGTCGCATCGTCGGCCGGCCGCTGCGGCTGCTAGGCGCCGACCCCGACACGCAGCGCCATCTCGACGACGTGGCGCAAGGCCGGCTGGCGCGCTGGACGCAGCATCGCGAAATGGGATCGTTCCTGTTCTCGATCACCGTGAGCTCGATCCGCGATGCCGGCGGGCGGGCGCTGGCCCTGCATGCGAGCCTGCGCAACATTTCGGCGCGCCGCGAGGCGGTGCGACTCAACGAGCGCCTGGAGCAGACCCTGGATTCGCTGATGCACGCCGAGGCCGAGGTGGCCGCGTCGATGCGCGAGGTGGAGGAGGCGCTGCGTCGGGTCGAGAGGGTGATCCACGGCAACGTCGACGGGATCGACGCGCTGGGGACCGACGTGCAGTCCATCGGCACGCTGGTGCAGACCATCCGGCAGATCTCCCAGCAGACCAATCTGCTGGCGCTGAACGCCGCCATCGAGGCGGCGCGCGCCGGCGAGGCCGGACGCAGCTTCGCGGTGGTGGCCGACGAGGTGCGCAACCTGGCCCGCCGCGTGCAGGACGCCACCGGCAACATCGAGCACAGCATCGAGGCCATCACCGCGGCATCGGCGACCATCCAGGCCACCAGCGAGGCCTCGGCGCAGGAGCTGGGGACGGTCGAGACGGTGATCGGCAGGCTGCGCCAGCAGGTCGGCACGATGCAGACCATCGCCACGCGTCTGCTGTTCAAGTCGGCCGAGGAGGACCACCGCAACCTGGTGGTGAGGACCCTCGACGAGGCCGACCGCGAGCAACCGACGCTCAAGCCGCAGGATCTGAGCGACGAGCATCACTGCGTGTTCGGGCGCTGGTACGAGGGACAGGGACGCGCCCAGTTCGGCCTGTCCCCGCGCTTCCAGGCGCTGGCAGCGCCGCACGCCCGCCTGCACGAGCTCGCACGCGAATTGCTGCAGTGCGCGCACGCCGGCCGCCACCAGCAGGTTCCGCAACTCGCCGCGTCGTTGCTCGAACTGGAAAAGCAGCTCGCGGCATCGTCGCAGGACATCCTGTCGGCACTGGAGTCCGGCGTCGCAACGCCCTGAGCGAGCGCAGGATCCGACTCAGCCGTGGCGCCGCGCCGCGGCAGCGGCGTGTCGCCATGTTCCTAGAATGCGGCAGCAGCCGCGTGCGATGCTCGCCGCGCGGGCGCCCGCGCGAGGCGCCGGCCGGCGGTGGCATCGCACGAAACCCGTCACCGCACCGCGAAGAGCGCATCCATGACCGCCCAGACCCAGCCGGCTTGCGCTTCGCGCCACGAAACCCGGGACTGCGAGGTGCTCGTGATCGGCGGCGGCCCCGCCGGGTCGACCACCGCCGCGCTGCTCGCGCAGCAGGGAGTGCGGGTGACCCTGCTGGAGAAGGCACGCCACCCGCGCTTCCACATCGGCGAGTCGCTGCTGCCTGCCAACCTGCCGCTGTTCGAACGCCTTGGCGTGGCCGAGCAGGTGCGCGCGATCGGCATGCGCAAGTGGGGCGCGGAGTTCGTCTCGCCGTGGCATTCGCCGGGCACCCAGACCTTCGAGTTCGCCGACGCCTGGGACAAGACCATGCCGATGGCCTACCAGGTGCGGCGCTCCGAGTTCGACCACATCCTGCTGCGCAACGCCGAGCGCAAAGGCGCGCTCGTCCTCGAGGGCTGCGAGGCAAGGGAGCTGCGCTTCGACGAGGCGGCAGGCGGCGCCCAGGTGACGGCCGAACACGACGACGGCACGCGCTCGCACTGGCATGCGCGCTATGTGGTCGACGCCTCCGGGCGCGACACCTTCATCGGCAAGCGCCTGCGCACCAAACGCCGCGACCCCCGCCACGGCAGCGCCGCGATGTACGCCCACTTCGACTCCGCCACACGCCTGCCCGGCCGCGCCGAGGGCAACATCTCCATCTTCTGGTTCGACCATGGGTGGTTCTGGTTCATCCCCCTGGCCGACGGCACGACCAGCGTCGGCGCGGTGGCGTGGCCCTATTTTTTCAAGACCCGCGACAAACCGCTGGCGCAGTTCTTCGACCAGACCCTGGCGTCGTGCCCGGCGCTGTCGGCGCGGCTGGCCGGCGCGACCCGCATCGGCGAGGTGCACGCCACAGGCAATTACTCCTACAGTTGCGAGCGCAGCCACGGCCCCGGCTACCTGCTGGTGGGCGACGCCTACGCGTTCGTCGACCCGGTGTTCTCGAGCGGGGTCATGCTGGCGATGCAGGGCGGGGTGGGCGCGGCGCAGGCGCTGGCCGCCAGCCTGCGCGACCCCGCGGCACGACCGCGCGCGATGAAGGCCTTCGACCAGACCATGCGTCGGGGTCCGCGCGCCTTCTCCTGGTTCATCCACCGGGTCAACCATCCGAGCATGCGCGACCTGTTCATGGACCCGCGCAACGTGCTGCGCGTGCAGGAGGCCCTGCTGTCGGTGCTGGCCGGGGACATCTACGGCGACACCCCGATCTGGGCCTCGGTGCGCATCCTGCAGGCCATCTTCTACCTCGATGCGCTGCGCCACCCGCTGCGCAGCCTGCGCGCGCGTGCGCTGCGCCGCAGGCAGGTCGAAGGGCAGGCCTTCGGCGACGACATGGCGGGCTGATGCGACGAGCCGCACTGAAGCGCTTGCGCGATGCGGCGCTCACCACGTTCGGACTGGCCTTGTTCGGGCTCGCCGGCCTGGCGTGGACCCCGCTGGCGCTGCTGCTGCGCCCCTTGCTGCCGGCGCGGACCTCGCGGCATTTCGGGCGCTGGGTGAATCGCCGGGGCTTCCAGGCCTACCTCTGGGTCCTGCAGCGCAGCGGGGCATGCCGCTTCGATCTGTCGGAGCTGGACGCGCTGCGCGGCCAGGGTCCGCTGATCGTGGCGCCCAACCATCCGAGCCTGATCGACGCCGTGCTGCTGATCTCGCGGCTGCCGGGGCTGAGCTGCGTGATGAAGTCGAGCCTGCTCGGCAACCCCATGCTGGGGGCCGGCGCGCGCCTGGCCGGCTACATCGGTAACGAGGACCTGCGGCGCATGATCGAGCAGGCGGTGGCCGAGCTGCGCGGCGGCGGGCAGCTGCTGCTGTTCCCTGAAGGCACGCGCAGCGAGCAGGCCCCGATCGGACCCGTCACGGGCATGGTCGGACTGATCGCCAAGCGTGCCGGCGTTCCAGTGCAGACCGTGCTCATCGAGTCCGACTCGGACTTCCTCGGCAAGCGCTGGAGGCCGCGCGACATCCCCCGCCTGCCGGTGCGCTACCGTGTGCGCCTCGGGCCGCGCCTGGAGCCTCCCGCCGATGCGCAGGACTTCGTCGCGCAGCTCGACGCCAGCCTGCGCCACGCGCTGCTGCGCGAAACCGCGTCCGTCGCAGCTCCCCCGGCCCGCCGCCCACACGATGACCCCACCGCCTGAGCACCCCGCGCCCCCGCTCCCCAGCACCACCCATCTGGTGCTCATCCCCAGCTACAACCCGGGGCCGGCGGTCTACGAGACGGTACGCGCCGCCCGCGCGTGCTGGGCCCCGGTCTGGGTGGTGATCGACGGCAGCGACGACGGCACCGCGCAGGGCCTGGCCGAGATGGCCCGCGCGGACCCGCAACTGCGCCTGATCGTGCTGCCGAGCAACCAGGGCAAGGGCAGCGCGGTGCTGGCGGGACTGGACGCGGCGCATGCCGCCGGCTTCACCCATGCGCTGACCATGGATTCGGACGGCCAGCACCCCGCCGCGTGCATCGCCGGCTTCATGCGCGAGTCGATGGGCCACCCGCGCGCGATGGTGCTGGGCAGGCCGGTATTCGCCGGCGACGCCCCGGCGCTGCGCGTGCAGGGACGCAAGATCTCCAACGCCTGGGCGCGGCTGGAGACCCTGGGGGCGGGGATCGGCGATTCGCTGTACGGATTCCGGGTCTACCCCATCGCGCCGCTGCGCCGGGTGATGCGCGGGCAGCGCTGGATGCGGCGTTTCGACTTCGACCCGGAAGCCGTGGTGCGCCTGAGCTGGGCCGGGGTGCCGGCGCGCAACCTGCCGGCCCCGGTGCGCTACCTGCGCGTCGACGAAGGCGGCGTCTCGCACTTTCGCTACCTGCGCGACAACACGCTGCTGACCTGGATGCACACGCGCCTGTTCCTCGGCTTCGTGCTGCGCCTGCCGCTGCTGCTGTGGCGCCTGCTGCGCGCGCGCTGACAAGCGCGGCTTCAGGCCATCGCGCCGTTGATCGAGATCACCTGTCCGTTGATGTAGCCGGCGCGCTCCGAGGCCAGGAAGGCCACCAGGTCGGCCACCTCGGCGGGCGTGCCGGCGCGCTGCGCCGGCACCAGACGGGCGATGGTCTCGCGGTCGAAGTGGCCCTCGCTCATCGGGGTGTCGATGATCCCCGGCGCAACCGCGTTGACGGTGATTCCGCGACTGGCCACCTCCAGCGCCAGCGAGCGCGTGGCCGCATGCAGCGCACCCTTGGCTGCGGCATAGTTCACCTGCCCGCGGTTGCCGAGGATCGCCGACACCGAGGTGATGGTGATGACGCGCCCCCAACGCGTGCGGATCATCGGCAGCATCAGCGGCTGCGTAACGCGGTAGAAGCCGTTGAGCGAGACGTCGATCACACGCTCCCACTGCTCCTGGCGCATGCCGGGAAACACCGCGTCGTCGTGCACCCCGGCGTTGTTCACCAGCACCTGGATCGGACCGTCCTCGAGCAGTCCGGCGAGCGCCTGCGCGGTGGCTTTCGCGTCGCGCAGGTCGAAGGCCACCGCCTCGGCCTCGCCACCTTCGGCGCGCAATTGCCCGGCCAGCACCTGCGCGTGGTCGAGACGGGTATTGGCGTGCACGATCACGCGCAGCCCGGCGGCCGCCAGCGCGGCGCACACGGCGGCGCCGATGCCGCCGCTGCCGCCGGTGACCAGCGCGCGGCGCGGCAGGGGTCGGGAGGAGTCGAGGTCGGAGTTCATGGCGAGGCGGCGTCGCGCGGCCCGGCGCCGCGGCCGAGCAGGATCGAGGCCCTTCCGTCGAGCAGCAGGCGTGGCCCGGCGAACACGCTGAAAGCGTACAGCAGCAGCTCCTCGCCGGCCCCCAGGCGCTCGGCGCGCACCTGCAGCGGCCCCGCGACATCGTCCAGTCGCGTCACGCGCAGCCGCAGGTCGCGCACGCCGACCAGCATGCCCGGGCGCGGGGCGGCGGGCGAGCCGGGCGCGGCCCCGCCGCCGGGAGCCTCGTCGGCCAGCACGCAGTGCAGGGCCATGGCCTGCGCGGCGTATTCGACCCCGCAGGCGGCGCCGAGACGCCCGAACTGGCGCAGCGGGTGCTGCGGATCGCGATGGTTGTCGGCCCGGCACACGACCTGCGCGGCGTCCCACGCCAGCACGCGCTCGAGCAGGCACATGCGCCCGCCATGGGGAAGGCGCGATGCGATCCACGCCTGATCGAGGTCGGGCCCCGCCGGGTTCAGCATGCCTGCAGGCGCAGCAGCAGGCGCCGATCGAGCAGGTAGTCGAGCGCCACGCTGCCCGACTCGCGCAGCGCGACGCGCCGCAGCAGCGGCAGCGCGCGGGCGGCGGGAAAGGCGCGGCGCATCGCCTCCAGCTGCCCCTGCGGCAGGCTGTCGGCGGCCGCGTCGGTGAGCGGCGCGGTGGGGTCGAGTTCGATGCGCGCCTGCCCCGCGTCCTGCGCATCGGCGCCATCGGGCGCCAGCAGCAGTGCCACGGCGAAGCAGTCCGGAATCGGCCGCACGCTGCGCAGCGGCTCGGGATAGTCGGTGTCGTAGCTCAGCAACAGCACCTCCTCGCCGCAGGTGGCCACCTGGACCAGCGCCTCCAGCAACCCGGCGGCGAAACTGCCGTCGTGCGCGGCGCAGATCACCGTCGACGGCGCCATCGAGTGGGTGGCGATGCCCCAGTAGCCGGACGCGGCGTTGTGCACGGAGTTGTGGAAGCGCGTGGGCGACACCAGGCGCTCGGGAGACGCCAGGGTCTCGCACAGCGCATGGCAGTTCTGTCCGTCGCCCCCTGTGGTGGCGAACACGGTGCGCAGCTCTTCGGCACCGCGCTGCGCCATGGCCAGCGCCTGCAGGCCGCTGGCCAGCGTGAGCTTGACGGCGGCGGTGGCGCGACGGCGCTCGGCCGCCGGCAGCAGCTGCGGCACCGGAAGTTCGGTGCGCCGCGGCTCGTGCTCGCGCGCGCCACGCAGCACTGCGGCCGCCTCCGCCCAATCGCCAAGCCCCGGGCCGAGCACCCCGATGCCGCCGATTCGCGCAACCAAGGCAGTCATGACCGGGCCCTCCAGGCATCGAGGCGCCCCAGCAGCAGGCTGCAGTTGGTGCCGCCGAAACCGAAGGAGTTGCTCAGCGCCAGGCCGACGCGCGCGGCTTGCGGCCGGGTGCGGTAGTCGAGTGCGCCGTCGCCGGCGATGGCGGGGTCGAGCGCGCCGGTGCCGGGGCTGCCCGGCACCAGGCCCTCGCGCAAGGCCAGCAGGCACAGCACCGCTTCCAGGCCCCCGGCAGCGCCCAGCGTGTGCCCGGTGGCGCCCTTCGTGGAGCTGCAGGCGACGCCGGCGCCGAACAGCTCGGCGACCGCGCGGCCCTCGCTGGAGTCGTTGCTCGGCGTCGCCGTGCCGTGCAGGTTGATGTAGTCGACGCGCCGCGGCGGCACGCCGGCCTGCGCCAGCGCCTGCTGCATCGCGATGCGCGCGCCGAGCCCGTCGGGGCGCGGCGCCGACATGTGGTGGGCGTCGCTGGACTCGCCGGCGCCGAGCAGCAGCACATCGTCGGCGGCGGCGTCGGGCGTCGCCCGCTCCAGCAGCACGAAGGCCGCCGCCTCCCCGAGAGACAGGCCGTCGCGCGCTGCATCGAAAGGCCGGCACGGCTGCTGCGACAGCAGCTCCAGCGCGTTGAAGCCGTACAACGTGGTCAGGCACAGGCTGTCGACCCCGCCCACCACCGCGCAATCGACCAGCCCCGTGGCGATCATGCGTTGCGCGGTCGCGAACACCTTGGCGCTGGACGAGCAGGCCGACGAGATCACGCCCGCCGGTCCTTGCAGCCCGAAGCGCCGGCCCAGGTACGCGGCCAGCGACGCCGCGCCGTGCGTGCCGGCGTAGTGAAAGTCGGCCGGCAGCGCGCCGCGCTCGTCGCGCCGACGGTAGGCCTGCTCGGTCTGCAGGATGCCCGAGGTGCTGGTACCGACGAACAGGCCCACGCGCGACGCGCCGTGACGCGCCACTGCGCGCTGCACGGCCTCGGCGAAACCGTCCTGCCGCAGCGCCATCTCGGCGAGCCGGTTGTTGCGGCAGTCGAACTCGGCGAGCCCGGGCGGCAGGCGCAGCGCGTCGACACCCGCGACCTCGCCGACCCAGGTGGGCAGATCCACGGTGTCGAAGCCGCACGGCGCCAGCCCCGAGCCGGCGCCGCGCAGCGCCTGCGCGTGCGCGCTCAGGCCGGCGCCGAGACAGCTGACGGCGCTGGCGTGGGCCAGGCGCAGCGGCGGCGGGAAGGGAACGGTGAAAGCCATGATGCGTCGCTACTGTATCGAAGCCGCGCGGCGGCGGTGCGCACGCGCCTCGCCGGATGCCTCAGGCCTGCTCGCCGGGATGCTCGCCGGGATGCTCGCCGGGGCGCGGCAGCGCGACCCCGCGCAGACCTCGCCGCTGCAGCAGCTCGAGCAGTTGCGGCAGCACCTCGAGGACCACCGGCCCCCCGCGCGCGGTACGCGCGCTGTGGCCGTCGTGCAGCAGCACGATGTCCCCGGCCGCGAGGCCGCGAGCGAGCCGCGCCAGCACCCGCCGCGGGTCGCCGTCGCGGGTGTCGAAGCCGCGCCGGGTCCACGACGCCAGGTGCAGGCCCAGCCGGCGCATGGCCGGCCAGCACATCGGGTTGCGAAAGCCCGCCGGAGCGCGGAACCAGCTCGGCGCCACGCCGGTGGCCGCCTCGATCAGCGCCTGGCCCGCGGCCAGTTCGGCCCGGTATCCGCGCGGCCCGAGCAGCGCGAAATCGTGGCGATGGCGGGCCGAATGGTTCTCCACCCGGTGGCCGCGGCGAATCATCTCGCGCGCCAGCTCCGGGTGCCGTGCCACGCGCTCCCCGATGCAAAAGAAACTGGCCTTCGCGCCGTGTGCGTCCAGGATGTCCAGCACCGCGGGGGTGACCTGCGGATCCGGCCCGTCGTCCAGCGTGATCGCCACCTCGCCGAGCGCGGCGTGGCGCGGCGGCAGGCGCACCAGGTTGGGCCCGAGCCAGCGCGTGCGCGGACTCAGCACCAGCAGCGTGACCACGCCGTGCGCCAGCAGCACCGCCGCCAGCGCCCACGGCCAGAGCAGCGGCCGCGCCAGCAGCAGTCCGAGCGCGATGACGTGCACCGCGGCGACGCCGTCCAGCAGCGGCGGGGTCGCGGCATCGCGCCCCACCGGCTCGTCCTTCGCAGGCACGGGCGGGGGCGAGGCGGGCGCGGCAGCCGGCGCAGGCGCGCCATCCGCATCGCCCTTCGAGGCCATCGCCGAGAACAGCAAGGCCAGCATCGCCCCTGGCGCCACGGTGGCGCCCAGCGAACTGAGCACCGGCACCCCCGCGAGCAGCAGCGGCGCGAAGCCGGCGACGGTGCTCAGGTTGGCGAACACCAGCGAGGCCAACGTGCGCGGCGCGATGCCGCCTTCGCGCTCGCCGCGCTCGAAGAACAGCGCGTAGTTCGAGCCGACCGCGACCACCAGCATCATGCCCACCAGATGCAGCAGGGTCAGCCGCACCCCGAGCAGCACCAGCGCGGCCGCCAGCACCAGCACCGCCACCACCAGCGGTGCCAGCACCCGCGCGACACGGCGCGGCGAACGCAGTGTCGCCAGCAGCAGCAGGCCGATGCCCGCGAGGCCGCCCAGCGACAGCCAGATGGCCGTGCGCAGGTAGTCCCGGTAGAGACGGTTGCTGGTCGCGCCGAGGTCGACATAGTGGGCCGCCGTGCCGCGCAACTCCTCGCGCAGTGCCTGCACGTCGAGCGCGCCGTGCGCCGGCGCGCGCAGCGGCAGCAGCGCGGTCCAGCGCCCGTCGCGGCCGCGCAGCAGCATGCCGTCGAGCGCCAGGGCGAAGGATGTGCCGGCGAAGTCGCGCCGCCGCAGCAGCGGCGCGTGCCGCGCCGCCGCCACGTCGGCGACGAAGGGCTCGAACACCTTGGCGTCGACCGGCAGCCCGCGCACCGCCGCGCGCACGTCGGCACGCAGTCGCTGCGCGTCGGGCAGCGCGAGCTGACGCGCGCGCTGCGCCGCCTCGCCGGGCAGGTAGCGCGCCGGACTGTCGAAGCCGCCGATCGCGCCGCGGCGCTGCAAGTCCCGCAGGCGCGGCGCCAGCGCCTGCGCGTCCTGCAGCACCTGTTGCTGCGTGGCCCCCTGCACCGCGACCAGCTGCCCCGAGTCGGGAGCGCCGATCTCACTGCGCAGTTGCGCATCGACAGCCAGCATGCTGCGCGGGATCGGACTCAGCGCCGACAGCCGGGGATTCCACACATGCGCACGCTGCGACGCGAGCACCGCCAGCGACGCCAAGGCCAGCAGCGGCAGCAACCAGCGCAGGCGTCGCAACTGCTGCACGACACGCAGCAGGCGCTGTCCGACGCCGCTCAGGTCGCGCAGGCCAGGCGAGCCTGGCAGCAGTTGCGGCAGCACGAAGCGGGTGACGGCCGCCGCGCCGAGCAGCCCGGCGATCGAATAGGCGCCGATCTGCGCCAGCCCGGGGAAGTCGGACAGCAGCAGGCTGGCGAAGCCGACCACCGAGGTCAGCATGCCCAGGCGCACGGTCGGCCAGAAGCCCTCGATCCAGGCCTCGCGGCCGCCGCTGGGGACTTCTCCGGACTGCACGAACAGGTAGATCGAATAGTCCACCGCCTCACCCATCAAGGTGGTGCCGAAGCCCAGCGTGATGCCTTGCACGACCCCGAAGCCCAGCGCCACCGCGGCGGTGGCGGCAACCACTCCGCTGAACACCGGCAGCAACCCCGCCGCCAGCAGCGGCAGCGAGCGGTACACCAGCAGCAGCAGCACGACGATCAGGCTGGCGCCGAGCAGGCTCACGCGGGTCACCGCGCGCTCGATGGCATCGCGCGAATGCACCGCGAACACCGGCGGGCCGCCGAGCACCAGCCGGGTGGGCGCGGCGGCGCTGCCGCTGGCCCCGCGCGCGGCCTCGAAGGCCTGGTGCAGCAGCTGCAGCGCGCGCTGCTGCGCGTCGGTGTCGGTGCCCGCGGCGCGCGTGACCAGCAGCAGCAGCGCCCGCCGCCCGTCGGGCGAGGCCCAGACTCCGTCGAGCAGCCGCGGCTGCTCCGTGGGGGCGACACGACCCAGCCAGCGCAGCGTCGCGCCGGTAGGATCGGAGGGCAGCAGGCGCTGCAGGCCGCTGCCCATCGGCGAGGCCAATCGCGCGATGGCCTCGCCGATGGCCCGGTGCAGCGCCGCGGGACGGAAGTCCTCCGGCGTCGGCCCGGAGTCCAGCAGGTACCGGTGCGCGTAGGCGAACTCGAAATCCCGCGCGCCACGCGTCGACTGCCCGTTCTCCACCGCGGCGAATTCGGGCGTAGCCCGCAGACGCCCGGCAAGCAGGGTCGACACCCTGGCGCGCGCGCGCGCGTCGGCACCGTCGATTCCCACCAGCACGATGCGCGACACCAGCCCGTCGCGCAGCTGCTCGACCAGCACGCGCTGGCGCGCATCCGGCGCGCGCGGCAGGAAGGCCGACATGTCGGCCGAGAAGCGCGCGTGCGCGATCACGCCGAGTCCCGCGGCGAGCAGCGCCAGCCACGACCACAGGACGATCCGGCGTCTGCCTTTCACGGCGGACCGAGCTCGTGCAGGGTCATCAGCGAGCGGTCGCCGTCGGTCTCGAACACCGCGATGCTGAGCACCGACGCGCCGGACCCGCTGACATCGATCTCGCTGACCTGCGCGCGCGCCGCCGCCTGGCGCGGCACGAGCACGAGGGTCCACAGCCGCCGGCTGCCGCGCAGCCGCGTGATGTACTCCCGGCGCAGCCCGGCGAGGTCGCCGTCGAGAGTGGAGCGGATGCCGTCGACCAGGGATGCGATCTCCGGATGCGCGTCCAGGCTGAAGCTGCGCGTGCGCCCGTCGAGCTCCAGGCTCACCTGGCCGGCTTGCACGACCACGCGCTGCGGCGCGGGCTCGACGGTGCGCATCTCCAGGTAGTCGGGAGCCGCGAATCGCAGGGTGCCCGACGAGCGGATCGGCGCGTCGAGCATGTGCAGGGTCTTGGTCTCGACGAAACGGGCGCGCCCCGACTTGCGCGCGGCGAGCTCGTGCATCAGGGGCTGCAGGCCCCAGGGCTGCGCGAACGCGGGCGCACCGGCCAGCACGCAGGCAACGATGCCGGCGGCGGCGCAGGCCGCACGCGCAGGCAGGCGACGCAGGGCAGCGGGCATGGAAATCAACGCGGCGACGAGGCCCCGCGTGCGCACGCCGGGTCTTCCCAGAAGTCGAAGAAATTGAACCAGTTGTCCGGCGCGGCGCGGCACTGCTGCTCGAGCAGCTCCACATAGCGCCCGAGCGCGGCGTCGACGCGCGCGGCGCGCTGCGCGCGCGCGACCCCGGAGAAATCGGCCAGCGCCTCGAACACCACCTCGTAGCGGTTGCCGCCTCTGTACACGCCTGCCATGAACAGTACCGGGCGCCCGAGCAGCGCCGCGATGCGCAGCGGCCCCAGCGGCCACGAAGCCTCGGCGCCCAGGAAGCCGCGGCGCGCCACGTCGCGTTCGTGCAGCGAGCGGTCGGCGAGGATCCCGACCACGCCGCCGGCGTCCAGCGCCTCGCCGACGCGCAGCATCGAGTCCGCGCGCCCCAGCGCGATGATGTCCTGCCCGGCCGCCGGGTTGATGGCGTGCAGCGCGGCGTTGATCTTGCGCGCGTTGTCCGGGTACATCAGCAGCGACACGCGCAGCCGGCCCCGCAGCTGTCCCACCGCGCGCAGCACCTCGAAGCTGCCGAAGTGGGCGCCCAGCAGCAGCGCCCCGCGTCCGGGCCGCAGCGCGGCCTCGATGTGCTCGACGCCGTGGCAGCGGATGTCGAACAGGTCGGTGCGGTCGTTGAGCAGGAACACGCGATCGTGCACGGTCGACGCGAAGGCATGGATATGCCCGAAGCGCTCGCGCCAGCTCGGGGGCCGCCCCAGCACCCGCGTCAGGTAGGCCCGTGAGCCGCGGCGAGCAACAGGGGCGAAGGCGAGGAAATACGCTGCGATTCCCCACAGCACCACGCGCGCCGGCGCGCGCCCCAGGCGCAGCGAGATCCAGGTCATCACGCGCAGCATGAGGGCGTTGCTGCGCTCGCGGTCGCGCGCCCAGCCGGGGGCGTTCGCATCGGCCGCGGAGGCCGCGCGCCGGCTTTGGGGGTCGCGGGCGAAGGCCATGGGCTAGCGCGACGCGTCGGCTTCGGCAGGGGCTCGCCCGAGCGAGCCGTGGGCCACCGTGCGCTGTGCGTGACGCAGCACGAAGCGCCACGGCCCCGCGCCCTCGGCGGGCTGCAACTCCACCTGCAGCGCGTCGCCCGGGCGCACGACACCGACGAACTTCGCCGACTCGATGCGCAACGCGATCTCGCCGGCGCCGGCCGTCTCGCCCAGCGCATGGATCGCCGCATCGAGCAGCAGCACGCCGGGCACGATCGGATTGCCGGGGAAATGCCCGGCGAAGGCCGGATGGTCGGGCGGATAGCTCAGCAGCCCGGGTTCAGAGGCCATCGTCGACGCTCCGCAAGGTCGGACCGTGCCGCGCCGCCAGTACCGCCAGCGCGGCATGCGGCAGCTTGCCGGTGGCATTGCGCGGCAGCTCGTCCAGCAACACCAGCGGGCGCGGCATGAAGGCCGGATCGATGCGCTCGCGCAACTTGCGACGCAGCGCCTGCACGGTGGTACCGGGCGCGACGGCGAAGGCCATCAGCCTGCCGACACCGTCTGCGCCGATCTCGTCGGGCGCGAAGAACGCGCCGTCCTTCACGCCGGGAATCGCGCACAGCTGGTGGCTCAGGTGCGCCAGGGAACTGCGCTTGCCGGCGACGTTGACCATGTCCGCGCCTCGGCCATGCAGCAGGAAGCGCGCCTCGCCCAGGAGCTCGAGGATGTCGTGGATCGGCGTAGGGCTGCGCAGGTGGCCGCCGCTGGCCATGGCCACGCCCTCGGCCAGCGGCTGCAGGCGCACGCCGTCGAGCAGGGTGAAGGCCTCGCTGGTCGCGGTGCGGCGGGTGGCGATCTGCCCGGTCTCCGTGGAACCGTAGATCTCGACCAGCGGCGCACTCGTGCAGGCCTCGGTCTGCCGCGCCAGCTCCGGCGGCAGCGGCGCGGTCGCGCACAACACCATGCGCAGCGGCGGGATGTCCAGCCCGCTGCCCAGCAGCGCGCGCAGGTGCACCGGCGTGGTCACCAGCATGCGCGGCGCAGGCACCCGCTCCAGCTCGCCGACGATGTCGGCCGGGTAGAAGGGGTGCGCGGCGCTCAGCGCCAGGCCGCCGTGAAAGGCCATCAGCAGCGTCGACTCGAAACCGTACATATGCTGCGCCGGCACGGTGCCCACCAGCGTCGTCGCCGGGGGCAGCCCGAGGCGCTCGCACCCGGCGCGAATGCAGGCCACCAGCGAGCCCCAGGTCTTGTCGTGGGGCAGCGGCGCGCCGGTCGATCCCGAGGTGTAGACCCGCGCCACGACGCGATCGGCCGCCAGCTCGGGCATCGCCTGCAGGCCCGGCGCGGCCGCCGCGGGGCGCGAGCGCGGATAGACCATCTGCGGCAGCTGCAGTTCGCTGGGCCCGTCGACCAGGCAGAACAGGTCGGGCGTCGACTCGCGCAGGTGGCGCACGGTGTCGGCATTGCGGGTGGACGGCAGCAGGTTGAGCTTGCCGCGCACGATGGCCGCGGCGAATCCGACCGCCACGTGGTAGCGGTCCTGGCAGGCATTGAGCACATGCGTGCCCTCGGGCATGGCGGCGGCTACGTGCGCCACGTCGGCGAGAAAGCTGCCGACGTCCACCGGGCGGCCCTCGCGCCATGCGAAGATCTCCCGCGCATCGCGGTGCGACAGCAGCGGGATGCGCGGGCTCATGGCGAGCGCCCGCCACGTCCGTCGCTCGCGTCGCGGCCGGCGTGACCCAGCGCCAGCGGCGGCTGCCTGCCGGCGGTGTAGAGCATGTACGCGCGCACCGCCTCGCAAGGCCCCGAGGACTCCTGCGGCCCGAGCAGGACCCGGCGCACCGCGTATTCGACGACGAACATCGACAGCACCAGCGCCGGGGTCCACGCGCTGGCGAACCACACCCAGTCGCGCAGCGGGCGCAGCGCGAACAGCGCCAGCGACGCGCATGCCATGGCGGCGAAGAACACCGTCCACGCCAGCGTGACCCCGCGCGTGTAGCGCAGCACCCGCGGCGGCATGGTGGTGCGGACCATCGCCGCGAAGCGCGTGACCAGCGGCACCTGCCCGGCGCGCAGGGTGCTGCCGAACGCGATGCCGAACAAGCTCAGGCTGCCCGCGTGCTCGGCCAGGTAGGCGAGTCCGGGGTCGCGCAGCAGCGCGGCGCGCTGCCACCACAGCAGGCTGGCGGCGGCGACCCCGAGCAGCGCCAGTGGGGCGCGCAGGCGGCTGCGCAGGATCCACCATGCGCTCACCACGGCCAGCGGGCCCCAGCTCAGGCCCAGCGCGAACAGCCCCGGCGGCCGCCCGGGTCCCGATGCCGCACGCGCCAGCAGCGGGCCGAGCAGGCATGCCGCGGCCGCCGCCGCGCGCAGCGCCTGGCGGCCGCGGGTGCGACTCATGTCGCGCGCAGTCCGGCGACGTGCGCGGCCAGCTGTCGCAGCGAACTGAAGATGCGCTGGTTGTCGGCGTCGTCGGCGCGCAACTGCACGCCGTACTTCTTCGAGATCACCAGCGCGACCTCGAGGATGTCGATGGAGTCCAGCCCGAGGCCGTCGCCGTACAGCGGAGCATCGGGATCGATGTCCGCGGCCGCGACGTCCAGGTCCAGGCTGTGGATGATCAGCGAGCCGATTTCCTGGACGAACCCCGATTCAGTCTCGGGCGGCGTGGCGGGTGATGTCGACATGGCAGCGAAGCAAAGAACACGGAAAAATCACCGTGGAATCATATCCGCAGCTCCGACGGCGCCACGCAACCGCGCCGCCGTGCCGCTCAGCCGCCGCGTTCCACGCCCAGTGCCGGCTGCGCCGCGCCCTGCCGCGCGGCGAGCAACAGCGCCGCCAGCGCGCCGGCCACGCCCAGCAGGGCGCCGCAGGCCACGTCCACGAGTACATGCTGCTTGACCGCCATCGTCGAGTACACGATCAGTGCGCACCACAGCGCGTTGACCCAGCGCGCGCGCCGACCGAGCCCGAGGCCGAGGCGCCCGAGCAGGCCGTCGAGCCACAGCCCGGCGAACACCGCGGTGGCCACGTGCAGCGAAGGGCAGGCGTTGCCGGCCGCATCGACCCCGCGCAGCAGGTCGAAGGCCGGGTGCCCGGCGTAATACGCCGCCATCGACGGCACCTGCGTCGGCCACAGGTAGAAGATGCCCAGCCCGACCGCGCAGACCGCGCTGATGCCGGCGCCGAAGCGCAGCAGTTCGCGGCGCGACTCCATCAGCATCGCCGGCAGGCAGACGTAGATCCACAGGGACAGATAGACCGGCAGCGCCCACGGCTGCAGCCCGATCCAGCGGTCCAGCGGGGTCATCGGCATCGTGGTCACCGGCCTGACCGGATGGCGCGCCAGGTGGAAATACACCATGAAGAACACGGTCATGATGGCCGTCGTTCCCAGGCCCTTGAGCCAGGCGTGCGCCGTCAGCAGCCTGCGCAGGCGCCGCGCACGCGAGCTCACGGCCGCGGCTCCGGCGCGCCAGGCGGCTCGCAAGACTCGACGCGACGCGCCACCAGGCAGGCGTTGCTGCCGCCGAAAGCGAAGGAATTCGACATCACCGCATCGACCCGGCAGCCCACGCGCGCGCGCTGCGCGATCAGGTCCAGGTCGCAGCGCGGATCGGGTTCGTCCAGGTGCGCGGTCGGTGGCAGCGAGCCGCTGCGCATCGCCTCGATGGCGAGAATCAGCTCCACCGCGCCGCCCGCGCCGATCAGATGCCCGTGCACCGCCTTGGTCGAACTCACCGCGGGGCCGCGCGAGCCGGCACCGAACACCTGCGCCAGCGACTGCGCCTCGAGCAGGTCGCCGAGCTCGGTCGCGGTGCCATGAGCGTTGACGTACTGCAGCTGCGCCGGCGCCAGCCGCGCCTGCTGCAGCGCCTGGCGCATGGCCCGGACCTGTCCCTGCAGCGACGGCGCGGTCAGATGGTGGGCGTCGCTGCTGGCGCCGTAGCCGGCCAGCTCGGCCAACGCGCTGGCGCCGCGCGCGGCAGCACGCTGCGCCGACTCCAGCACCAGCGCACCGGCGCCCTCGCCGAGCACGAAACCGTTGCGCCGGCGGTCGAAGGGGCGGCAGCTCGCCGCGGGATCCGCGGCGTCCGGGCGTGCCAGCACGCGCAGCGCGTTCCACGCCACCAACGAACCCGGCGTGAGCATGGCCTCGGTGCCGATGACCAGTGCCGCATCCAGGTAGCCGTCGCGGATCGCCCGCATGGCCTCGCCGGCGGCCACCGCCGACGATGCACAGGCGACCGAGTAGGTGTTGCCCATGCCCTGCAACCCCCAGCGCATCGACACCATCGCGTGCGAGGCGTTGGCCATCAGTCGCGGCACGGTCAGCGGGTGCACCACCGTGGCCCGCCTGCGGTTCGCCTCGTCCCCCAGCAGCAACCGGAAGTAGCGGGTGAACATCGCGTCCAGCGAATAGGCCCCGCCGAAGCCGATCCCGACGTACACCCCGAAACGCTCGGCGTCCAGCGGATTCGCCGCGATCCCCGCCTGCTCCAGGGCCTGCGCGGCGGCGACCAGTGCGAATTGCGTGGCGCGGTCCAGCCCGATATCGGCGGCGCCCAGCAGCGGCTGCGGTTCGGCGGCCGCAACGGCGGCCAGCAAGTCGTCGAGCCCGGCGGCGATCGAGGGCTCGGCCGGACGCACCGCGCTGCGCCCGGCAAGCGCCGCGGCGAAGCTGGAGCCCACGTCGGCCCCCAGCGGCGAGATCATGCCCATGCCGCTGACCACCACCCGCGAAACCTCCGCGCAATCGCAGCGTTGCGGTGGCGGCGGCTGGCTCATCAAGGACTTCCCGTCACGCCCAGCGCGTCGACGCGCGGCAATTCGCCGCCGTTGTGCTCGCGCAGTTCCGCCTCGATGGCCGCCACCATGTCGCGAAACCGCATGGACTGGAACTTCATCGGATCCGACAGCTGCAGACCGTAGCGCTCCTCGATCTCGAACAGCATCTCCACCAATCCCAGAGAATCCAGCCCGAGATCGGCGACCTTCAGATCGGGATCGTCGAAGCGCCGCGGGTCGGCCTTGGCCCGGCGCACGAGATGGTCCCGGATGACTTGCTCCAGCATGTTGGTCCCTTGGTGAATACTCCGCCGGGACCCGGCATTGCCGCCGCCCCGGCGGGCCGGAAATCATACGTCAGGCCCCGCCGGCTCATCCCATCGACAGCTCGCGCATCAGCCGGTACAGATCCGACTTGCCCTCGAAGCCGATTCCCGGCAGCTCGGGCATGGTGACGTGACCGTCGCGCACCTGCACGCCGTCCGGGAAGCCGCCGAAGGGCTGGAACAGGTCCGGATAGGACTCGTTGCCGCCCAGCCCCAGCCCGGCGGCGATGTTCAGCGACATCTGGTGCCCACCGTGCGGAATGCAGCGGGTCGGCGACCAGCCGTACTGGCGCAGCATGTCCAGGGTGCGCAGGTACTCGACCAGGCCGTAGCTGAGCGCGCAGTCGAACTGCAGCCAGTCGCGGTCCGGGCGCATGCCGCCGTAGCGGATCAGGTTGCGCGCGTCGGGCATGGAGAACAGGTTCTCCCCGGTGGCCATCGCATGCGGGTAGTCGTTGCGCAGCGCGGCCTGCAGCTCGAAGTCCAGCGGGTCCCCCGGCTCCTCGTACCAGAACAGCTCGTAGCGCGACAACGCTTTCGCGTAGGCCACCGCGGTGGCGAGGTCGAAGCGCCCGTTGGCGTCCACGCACAGCCGGCGGCTGTCGCCCAGCACGTCCAGCACGGCGTCGATGCGCCGCAGGTCCTCGTCCAGCGAGGCGCCGCCGATTTTCATTTTCACCACGGTGTAGCCGCGGTCGAGGTAGCTGCGCATCTCGTCGCGCAGCTTGTCGTGGCCCTGCCCCGGGTGGTAGTAGCCGCCGGCCGCGTACACGAACACCCTGCGTTCGGCCCGGCCGTTTCCGTGGCGTCGCGCGAGCAGCTCGTACAAGGGCCGGCCCTCGATCTTCGCCACCGCGTCCCACACCGCCATGTCGATGGTGCCGATGGCCACCGAGCGTTCGCCGTGCCCGCCGGGCTTCTCGTTGACGAACATCGCATCCCAGATCCTGCGCGGATCCAGGTTGCTCCCCTCGTCGTCGAGCAGGCTGGCCGGGTCGGCCTGCAGCAGGCGCGGAATGAAGCGTTCGCGCATCAGCGTGCCCTGGCCGTAGCGCCCGTTGGAATTGAAGCCGTAGCCGACCACCGGGGCGCCGTCGCGGATCACGTCGGTGATGACCGCCACCAGGCTCAGGGTCATCTTGCTGAAGTCGATGTAGGCGTTGCGGATGGAACTGGCGATGGGATAGGTCTTCTCGCGGATTTCGACGATCTTCACGGGCGTGGTCTCCTATGATCGGTACGGTGGGCCGGGATGCATGCATGTTCGCGCGATGCGCGCATTCCGGCCAATGCCGTTTCGGCTGCTTTCGATGCCCTGCCGGCATCGCGTACCCCGTATCCCATCTCCGGCGATGAACTTCTCCTGGCTCGAGGATTTCGCTGCGCTGGCCGCGTCGGGCAACTTCTCGCGCGCCGCCGCGGCCCGCCACATGACCCAGCCGGCCTTCAGCCGCCGCGTGCGTGCGCTCGAACAATGGCTGGGGGTCGAACTGTTCGACCGCGGCTGCCAGCCGGTGCGCCTGACCGAGGCCGGCCACTGGTTCCTGCGCGCGGCACGCGAGCTGCAGCTGCAGGTCGAGCGCCTCCCCGCGCAGGCGCTTGCCGTGGCGCAGGCCGGAGCCACCACCCTGCGCTTCGCTGCCACCCACGCGCTTTCCTTCACCTTCGTGCCGCGCTGGCTCCACGGCATGGAGGCGCACGCGCCGATCGGCCCGGTGCAGCTGCTCTCCGACGTGCAGCAGCGCTGCGAGGAGCTGCTGCTGCTGGGCCAGGTGCAGTTCCTGCTGTGCCACGGGCATCGCCAGGTGCGCGGGCCGCTCGACGACGCGGGCTGCAGCGCGCTGGTGGTGGGGTCGGACCGGCTGCTCCCGGTCAGCGCACCCGACCCGCGCGGGCGGGCGCTGCACCACGTCGAGCCCGACGGCAGCTGCGCATCGGCCGCGCCGCTGGGCTACAGCAGCGAGTCCGGGCTGGGCCGGATCCTGCGCGAGCTGCGCCCGGCGCGCGGCCCGCGCGCCCACGCCGCGCGCCCGCTGACCGCGCACCTGGCCTCGGTGCTGCGCAGCATGGCGCTGGACGGACGCGGGCCGGCGTGGCTTCCGG
>JAJYTY010000186.1 GCA_021792835.1 Pseudomonadota bacterium | reverse complement strand
CAGCACGTCGGCGAGTTCGTCGAGCATCGGCGCGCTGTGCAGCCATTGCGCGCGCCCGGCGCGCAGCCAGGCGCCGGGGACGCGCATATGGGGGTCATCGAACACCAGCCAGTCGAGTACGGCGTTGGTGTCGAGCACCCAGCGCTCGACCGCTCGCGCAGGCTGCGCCTGTGCCTTCATGCACCCGCGATGCCGCCGATCCAGCCCAGCTGCTTCAGCCCCTTGAAGAACATGTAGGTGGCCAGGGTCAGCAGCAGCAGCGAGAACACGCGCTGCAGCAGGTGCACCGGAAGCCGGTGCGTCAGGCTGGCGCCGATCGGCGCCGAGATCACGCTGGTGGCCGAGCAGGCCAGCAGCGCCGGTACGTAGACATAGCCCAGCGAGTAGCGCGGCAGCCCCTGCGCCCCCAGCCCGGCCGTGACGTAGCCGAGCAGTCCGCCGATGGCGATGAGCAGCCCGGTGGCCGCGCTGGTGCCGACGGCCGTGCGCATCGGCACGCCGCGCCAACGCAGGAAGGGCACGGTGAGAAAGCCGCCCCCGGCGCCCAGCATCGACGACAGCGCGCCGATGCCTCCGCCGGCCGCCAGCACCAGCGGTGCCGCCAGCATGCGCTGTTCGCCGAGTTGCGCGGCGTCGGGCTTGGCGCCGCTGAACATGCGCAGCGCCGACAGCCCGACGAAGCCTCCGAAGAACAGCGCAAGCCAGCCGGAATGCAGGTGGCTGGCGACGTGCGCGCCGACGAAGGTGCCGAGCAGCGCGCCCAGTCCGAGCCAGCGCACCGTCTTCCATTGCACGGCGCCGCGTCCGTGGTGGGTGCGCACGCTGGCGGACGCGGTGAACACGATGGTCGTCAGCGACGTGGCGATCGCCATGTGCACCACCAGTTCCGCGGGGAAGTGCTGGCGGGTGAACATGAAGGTCAGGAACGGCACCAGCATCATGCCGCCGCCGAGCCCGAGCATGCCGGCGAAGCAGCCGGTGAACGCGCCTAGCAGCATCAACTCGAGCAGGAAGACGATGGGCATGGCGTGGCGGGCCGTGGCGGTGGTTGAAAACAATGCGGGACGCCCGTTCGGCGCCCCGCGGCATGAGGGTCTGCCCGAACCGCGCCGACCGTGGATCCCTGAACCCTTCCGGGACAGGTGGGCGAGGTCACCGCATTTCGGGAGCGTCTGCGCGAGACACTTCGCGCCCATGCGGAATCTTCCAGGCCCGAGGCACAGCGCATCGGTTCAAGAAATGCCTGATCGGCGCAGCCAGGCAGACGCTTCGATTGTAAGGGCTGCGCGGGCGGCGCGACGTGCTGCGGGAGTGGCAGGTGCGGCTGCCACCGGTGGCAACCGCACGGCGTGATCAGAGCAGCTGACCGTCCTCGTCCAGCGCCGCGTCGAGGCGCTGCTGCAGGCGTTGCAGTCGCGGCCCCAGCTCGGCCGGCGCCTGGCTTGCGTCGGCCGGGGCGCCGATCAGCTTGGCGTGCGCCAGATTCAACGCGGCCAGCACCGCGATACGTTCGCGGGCGCGGATGCGTCCGAGATCGCGGATGCTGCACATCTCGCGGTCGACCTCGGCCACCGCCTGGCGCAGTGCATCCTGCTCGCCCTCAGGGCAGGCCAGCACGTAGCTCTGCCCCATGATGCTGACTTCCAGCGTCGCCGTCGTGGTCACCGGACTACCTCCCTCGCCGCGCCCGGCCCCCCGAGGGGGTTGAGCGCGCTCATCGTGATTGCTCCTGCGCAACGCCGTCGTCGGCGGGGCCCTGCAGGCGTGCCAGCAGGTGGTCGACGCGGCCGCGTGCCTCGCCCAGGCGCTGGCGCAGGCTGTCGCGCTCGGCCTCGAGTTGCTGCACGCGCTGCTGCAGCAACTGCTGCGTGCGCCGCGCTTCGGCGTGGCGCAGCACCAGACGCTCCACCTTGTCCTGGAGCTCGTCGAGTTGGGTGGTCCAATCGGCTGCTGGGTTCATGGCGCCGATTCTATTCCGCGTCGACGCCGCTCCAGGCAGCCCGCGGCCGTCTTTGCAATACGATGGCGCATCCCCGCCCGTCCATGACCCTGCCCGCCGCGCCCAGCCCCGACGACGCCCGTGCCGCGCGCGCGCCGCGCGATGCGGCGCTGGCGCTGACGGTGGGTGGGCTGCTGCTGGCCATGCTGGCCCTCGAACTCGGAATCGGCGCGGCCGGCTGGTCGTGGCCGCTGGTGCGTGAGCTGCGGCTGCCGCGCGCGCTGGCCGCGGCAGGCGTGGGCGCGCTGCTCGCGCAGGCGGGGCTGGCGATGCAGCTGATGCTGCGCAATCCGCTGGCCGACCCGTACGTGCTGGGTGCCTCGGGGGGCGCCGGCCTCGGAGCCTTGCTGATGCTGGTCGTGTTCGGCCACCTGCTCGGGCTGGGCAGCCTGCTCGGCGCGCTGATCGCGCTGGGCCTGCTGCTGCTGCTGGGGCGCCGCGCGCTGGCCGCCGCCGACGAGCAGGCGCCGGCGCAGCTGATCCTGATCGGCGCCATGCTGTCGGCCGGCTTCGGCGCCTGCTCCACCCTGACCCTGGCGCTGGTTCCCGAGCACAGCCTGCGTGGCGCCGTGTTCTGGCTGGTCGGCGACCTGTCGGGGGCGTCATGGGGCTGGGCGCTGTGCGCGCTCGCGCTGCTGCTGACGCTGGCACTGCGCGCCGCGGCGCGCAGCCTGGACCGCGTCGCGCTCGGCGCCGAGCAGGCCTGGCTGCTGGGCGAGCCGGTGCCGCGCCTGCGCCTGGGCCTGGTGCTGCTCGCCGCGGTGGCGACCGCGGCGGCGGTGTCGCAGGCCGGGGCGGTGGGTTTCGTCGGACTGGTCGTGCCGCATGCGCTGCGCATGCGCGGAGTGCATCGAATGCGCCAGCAGGCCTGGGCTGCTCCGGCCCTGGGAGCCGCGCTGCTGCTCGGCGCGGACGCGCTGGCGCGCGGTGTCGCGATTCCCTACGAACTGCCGGTCGGGGCGATCACCGCGCTGCTGGGGGCGCCGGTGTTCATCTTGATGCTGCTGCGCTCGCAGGCATGACCAGCGGCCCGGCATTGCTGCAACTGCGCGCGCCCTGCGTGGGCGCCGGTGCGCAGGCCCTGGTGCGCGACTTGCACCTGCAGTTGCACGAGGGACAGCGCTGGGCAGTCATCGGGCGCAACGGCGCCGGCAAGTCCACGCTGTTGCGCGTGCTGGCCGGGCTGCAGGCGCAGCCTGGCGCACAGGTGCTGCTGGGCGGCGAGCCGCTGGGCCGGCTGGCACCCGCACGGCTGGCTCGCTGGCGCGCCTACATGCCGGCCACGCCGCACGATCGCTTCGGCATCGCCGTGCTCGACGCGGTGATGCTGGGTCAGCGCGAGCCGGACACGGCACGCGCCCAGGATTGGCTGCGCCTGCTCGATGTCGCGCAGCTGGCGCGGCGCTCATTGCTGCATTTGTCGGCGGGCGAGCGCCAGCGCGTCGCCCTGGCCCAGGCGCTCGCGCAGGACACCGCGGTGCTGCTGCTGGACGAGCCGGCGAGTTTCCAGGATCCCCGGCACCAGTCCGCGCTGGCCGGGCTGTTGCGTGCGCACGCGGACGCGGCGGCGCCGCGCGCGCTGGTGTTCAGCGCGCACGACCTGAACTGGGTGGCCGCGCTGGCCACCCACGTGCTGGCGTTGTTGCCCGACGGCTCGTGGCGCGCCGGGCAGGCGCGCGACGTGCTGTCGCACGACACCTTGCAGGCAGCCTACGGTTGCGCATGGCAGCGCATCGAGCGGGGCGGGCGCTCCGATCTGTGGGTGCCGCTGGACTGACAGTGCGGGGCGCACTCGGTCAACCCGCCGGGGCGAGGCGCCTGCGCGTGGTGGCGACGGCCTGGCACAGCTGCATCACGCCGTCGAGAGTGTGCGCGCCCATGCGCGGCAGCCCCTCGGGATCGAGCAGCACGAGGCGGTCGTGGCGTACCGCCGACAGCTGCGGGAATTCCTTCCAGCCCTGCAGCGCGTGCGTGTCCGGCGTGGCGGCGACGATGAGCTGCGGGTCGCGTTGCAACACGGCTTCGCGGCTGACCTGCGGGGCCGACGCCGCCAGCCCGGCGAACACGTTGACCCCACCGCACAGCCGGATCGCGCGGTCGATGAGCTGTACGCCGCCGATGGTCATCAGCGGGTGGGGCCAGACCTGCCAGAACACGCGCACCGGGGGTGCGCCGCGCTCGGCGTCGCGCAGTGCGTGCAGGCGGCGCAGGTAGCTGGCGGCCCAGGCGCGGGCGATCGTCTCGGTGCCCGCCAGTGTGCCGATGCGCAGCACCGTCGTGGCGATATCGCGCAGCCTGCGGGTTTCGCTCCAGTAGACGGGGATGCCCAGGCGCCGCAGCGCGGCCAGCTGGCGCGGCGGGGTGCCTGATCGCCAGGCCAGGATCAGGTCCGGGCGCAGCATGGCCAGCGCCTCCAGGTTGATGCCGAAGGCATCGCCGACGCGCGGCAGGTGTCGCGCCGCGGCGGGCTGGTCGGCGCCGCGCACCACGCCCACCAGGCGCGAGCCCGCGCCGGCGGCGAAGCACAGCTCGACGAGCTGCGGCGACAGCGCGACGATGCGGCGTGCCGGCGCCCTCAGGTGCAGCTCCGCGCCGCTGTCGTCGCGCACCTGCGGCGCCGCCGCGGCGGCATGCGCCGACGGGCCGCCGAGCAGCGCGGCACCGGCCAGCAGCAGGCGCCGCCGTGCGCCGTTCAGCGCCGCGGGGCCGGGGTCTTGGGCTCGTACGGGCACAGGTCGGCCAGCGCGCAGCGCCAGCATTCGGGTCGGCGGGCCTTGCACACATGGCGTCCGTGCAGGATCAGCCAGTGGTGCGCGTCGAGGGCGTAGGCCGGCGGCACCCGCTTCATCAGCTGCTGCTCCACGCGCAGCGGATTGTCGCCCTGCGCCAGACCGAGCCGGTTGGACACGCGCAGCACATGCGTGTCCACGGCCAGCGTGGGCTGACCGAAGGCCACGTTGAGCACCACGTTGGCCGTCTTGCGCCCGACCCCTGGAAGCGCCTCCAGGGCCTCGCGCGTGTCCGGGACTTCGCCACCGTGCCGTTCGACCAGCATGCGGCTGAGTTCGACCACGTTGTGCGCCTTCGTGCGATACAGCCCGATGGTGCGGATGTAGTGCTCCACGCGCTCGTCGCCCAGCGCGGCCATCGCCTGCGGAGTCGGCGCCGCGTCGAACAGTGCCGGCGTGGCCTTGTTGACTCCGGCATCGGTGGCCTGCGCGGACAGCACCACGGCCACCAGCAGCTCGAAGGGATTGCGATAGTGCAGCTCGCTGAGCGGCTGCGGGTTGGCTGCCCGCAGGCGCGCGAACAGGGTCTCGACGCGGGAGGATGGCATCGCGGGGATCGGAATCGACGGGCTTGCCCGGTGGCTTCAGGCGCGCGCCGCCTGGCGCGCACGCGCGCGCTCCAGCGCCGCGTGCACCCGTTGCCGGCGACGCGCCTGCTCGTCTGCGGCTTGCGGGGATTCGGCCGGCCCCGCCGCGGGAGTTTGCGCCTCGGCCTCGATGCGCCGGCGCCGCGCGAGGTGGCGCGCGCGTGCCAGATCGGCCTGCAACGGGCTCCACGCCTGCCAGCCGGTGGCCTGCTCGAGCCCGGCGACCGGGCGCATGTGGATGCAGTCGGTGGGGCAGGGGGCCACGCACAGCTCGCAGCCGGTGCACCAGTCGGCGATCACCGCATGCATGCGCCTGGGCGCGCCGGCGATCGAATCCACCGGGCAGGCCTGCAGGCACAGCGTGCAGCCGATGCACGCGGTCTCGTCGATCCACGCCACGCGGCGTGGTTCCTCGCGGCCGCAGCCGGGGTCGAGCTCGAGCACGTCGCGTGCGGTGATCCGCGCCAGCCGGACAATGCCCTCGGCGCCGCCGGGAGGGCAGCGGTTGATCGCCTCGCCCTCATGCGCCATGGCGCGCGCATAGGCGCGGCAGTCGGCGTAGCCGCAGCGCGTGCACTGGGTCTGCGGCAGCGCGTCGTCCAGGGTGTCGAGCAGGCGCGCCGGATCGGCGGGCCGCGCCGCGTCGCGGGCTTGCGTGGGACGCGCGCCCGGCACGGTCTGTCGCTCAGGCACTGCGCCGGCGGCGCGGCGCGGGGGCGGATGCCGAGGCCGCGCCGTCGCGGTGCGCGGCGATGAATCCTGCAACCCGCGGGTAGACGAGTTCGCGCCAGCGACGTCCGGAGAAGATGCCGTAGTGTCCTGCGCCCGGCACCGTGTAGTGCGCGCGGTCGGACGCCGCGATGGCGGTGCACAGGTCGTGCGCCGCCTGCGTCTGACCGGCGCCGGAGATGTCGTCGAGCTCGCCTTCGATGGTCAGCAACGCGGTGCCGCGGATGTCCTGCGGCCGTACCGCTTCGCCGGCGACGCGCCAGCTGCCGCGAACCAGTGCGAATTCCTGGAACACGGTCTGGATGGTGTCCAGGTAGTAGTCCGCGTCCATGTCCAGCACCGCGTTGTATTCGTCGTAGAAGCGGCGGTGCGCATCGGCATCGTCGTCGTCGCCGCGCACCAGCTGCAGGAAGAAGTCGTAGTGCGACTGCATGTGCCGGTCCGGGTTCATCGCGATGAATCCGGTGTGCTGCAGGAATCCCGGGTAGACGCGGCGCCCGGCGCCCGGATAGTTCACCGGCACGCGGTAGATCACGTTGGACTCGAACCACTCCAGGCTCTTGGTCGTGGCCAGGTTGTTCACTGC
>JAJYTY010000011.1 GCA_021792835.1 Pseudomonadota bacterium | reverse complement strand
CACCACCATGAGCCAGAACTTCCCGATTCGCCAGGTCGCCGTGCTCGGCGCCGGCGTCATGGGCGCGCAGATCGCCGCCCACTGCATCAATGCGCGTGTTCCCGTGATCCTGTTCGACCTGCCGGCGAAGGAGGGCTCGAAGAACGCCATCGCCGAGCGCGCGGTGGCCAACCTGAAAAAGCTCAGCCCGGCTCCGCTGGGGCTGGCGCAGGAGGCTGAGCTGATCCGCTGCGCCAACTACGACGACGACCTCGAGCTGCTGCGCGACTGCGACCTGGTGATCGAGGCCATCGCCGAGCGCATGGACTGGAAGCACGATCTGTACCGCAAGGTCACGCCGCATCTGGCGGAGCATGCACTGTTCGCGACCAACACCTCGGGGCTGTCGATCACGCGACTCGGCGAGGGCTTCGACCAGGCGCTGCGCGCGCGCTTTTGCGGCGTGCACTTCTTCAACCCTCCGCGCTACATGCCGCTGGTCGAGCTGATCCCGACTGCCGACACGCGGCCCGAGGTGCTCGACCAGCTCGAGAGCTTCCTCACGACCACGCTGGGCAAGAGCGTGGTGCGCGCGCTGGACACGCCCAACTTCGTCGCCAACCGCGTCGGCGTGTTCTCGATCCTCGCCGTGATGCACGAGGCCGAGCGCTTCGGCCTGAGCTTCGACGTCGTGGACGACCTCACCGGTTCCAAGCTCGGGCGCGCCAAGAGCGCGACCTTCCGCACCGCCGACGTGGTGGGCCTGGACACCATGGCCCACGTCATCGCCACGATGCGTGACACGCTGCCGCTGGACAAGGACCCCTTCGCCGCGCTGTACGCCACGCCGAAGGTGCTGGCGCAGCTGGTCGAGCGCGGCGCGCTGGGGCAGAAGAGCGGCGCGGGCTTCTACAAGAAGGTGGGCAAGGACATCCTGCGCCTGGATCCGGCCAGCGGCGAGTACGTGCCCGGCGGCGGCAAGGCCGAGGAGATCGTCGTGCGCATGCTGAAGAAGCCGGCCGCCGAGCGCTTCGAGCTGCTGCGTGCGTCGAGCAACCCGCAGGCGCAGTTCCTGTGGAGCGTGTTCCGCGACGTGTGGCACTACATCGCGCTGCACCTGGGCGAGATCGCCGACAACGCGCGCGACCTGGATTTCGCGATCCGCTGGGGCTTCGGCTGGAACGAGGGGCCCTTCGAGACCTGGCAGGCGGCCGGCTGGAAGCGCGTGGCCGGCTGGATCGCCGAGGACATCGCTGCCGGCAAGGCGCTGTGCGCGACGCCGCTGCCGGGCTGGGTGCACGAGATCGACGCCGTGCATACGCCGCAGGGTTCGTGGTCGGCGTCGCAGCACGGCTACAAGCCGCGGCGCGAGCTGCCGGTGATGCGCCGCCAGTTGTTCGGGCAGAGCGTGCTGGGCGAGAGCGCGCCCGACGCGAAGAGCGCCGGCGCCACGGTGTTCGAGGACGACTCCATCCGCTTGTGGACGGCGCCCGGCGCCGACGACGTGCTGGTGGCCAGCTTCAAGACCAAGATGAACACCCTGGGCCCCGGCGTGGTCGCCGGGCTGCAGCGTGCGGCCGAGCTGGCCGAGAGCTCCTACCGCGGCCTGGTGGTGTGGCAGACCGGCGAGCCCTTCAGCGCCGGCGCCGACCTGCAGGCCATGCTGCCGGCCTTCATGAGCGGCGGCGCCAAGGCCATCGAGCCGGAGGAGAAGAAGCTGCAGGACCTGGTACTGCGGCTGCGCTACGCCCAGGTCCCGGTGGTCGCCGCGGTGCGCGGCATGGCGCTGGGCGGCGGCTGTGAGCTGGCGGTGCACGCGGCGCGGCGCGTGGTCGCGCTGGAGAGCTACATCGGGCTGGTCGAGGTCGGGGTCGGACTGATCCCCGGCGGTGGCGGGCTTTGCTTCCTGGCGCGCCGCGCGGCCGAGCTGGCGCAGGCGGCCGGCGGCGACGCGGACCTGATGAGTTTCCTCAAGGGGCTGTACATGCACCCGGCCACCGCCGCGGTGTCGAAGTCGGCGATCGAGGCGCGGCGCATGGGCTGGCTGCGCGACGACGACGTGATCGTGCTGCACAAGGACGAGCTGCTGTACGTGGCCATCGCGCAGGCGCGCGCGCTGGCCGAATCCGGCTGGCGCGCGCCGCTGCCGGCACGCTTCCCGGTGGCCGGACGCAACGCCATCGCGACCATCCGCGGCCAGCTCGCGAACATGCGCGACGGCGGCCAGATCACCGACCACGACTACCTGCTCGGGCAGATGATCGCCGAGGTGGTCTGCGGTGGCGACGTCGACGCGGGCACGCTGGTCGACGAGGCCTGGATGATGCGCCTGGAACGCGAGCGCTTCTGCCGCCTGCTGGAACACCCGAAGACCCAGCAACGCATCATGAGCCTGCTGCAGGGCGGCAAGCCGGTGCGCAACTGAATCCCCGAGCGAATCCCGAAATCCGGAGAACATGATGTCCAAACAAGTCCAGGACGCCTACATCGTCGCCGCCGCGCGAACCCCGATCGGCAAGTCGCATCGCGGGGTGTTCCGCAACACCCGTCCCGACGACCTGCTGATCCATGCCATCCGCGCCGCGCTGGCGCAGGTGCCGGGCCTTGACCCGAAGGCCATCGAGGACGCGGTCATCGGCTGCGCGATGCCCGAGGCCGAACAGGGCCTGAACATGGCGCGCACCGCGGCGCTGCTGGCCGGGCTGCCGGACAGCGTCGGCGGGGTCACGGTGAACCGCTTCTGCGCGTCGGGCCTGACGGCGATCCAGATGGCCGCCGACCGCATCCGGGTCGGCGAGGCCGAGGTCGTGCTGGCCGGCGGCGCCGAAAGCATGAGCCTGGTGCCGATGACCGGCAACAAGCCGTCGTTCAACCCGCGCATCTTCGAGCGCGACGAGAACATCGGAATCGCCTACGGCATGGGCCTGACGGCCGAGAAGGTGGCGCAGCGCTGGAAAGTCTCGCGCGAGCGCCAGGACGAGTTCGCGCTGCAGTCGCACCAGCGTGCGCTGGCGGGAATCGCCGCCGGCGAGTTCGCCGACGAGATCGCGCCCTTCGAGGCGGTCGATCGTGGCGCCGATCTGCGCGGCGGCGTGGTGCGCGAGTCGCGTCGCCTGGTCGAGGTCGACGAGGGCCCGCGCGCCGACACCTCGCTGCAGGCGCTGGGCAAGCTGCGCCCGGTGTTCGCGTCGCCGAAGGACCCGACCGGCAAGGCCACCGGGCTGGGCACGGTGACCGCCGGCAACAGTTCGCAGACCTCCGACGGCGCCGGCGCGCTGCTCCTGGCCTCGGAGTCGGCGGTCAAGCGCTTCGGGCTGCAGCCGCTGGCGCGCTTCGTCAGTTTCGCGTCGCGCGGCGTGCCGCCGGAGATCATGGGAATCGGCCCCATCGAGGCGATTCCGGCGGCGCTGAAGCTGGCCGGTCTCAAGCTCGACGACATGGGCTGGATCGAACTCAACGAGGCTTTCGCGGCGCAGTCGCTGGCGGTCATCGACACCTGCGGGCTGGACCCGGCGCGGGTCAACCCGCTGGGCGGCGCGATCGCGCTGGGCCATCCGCTGGGCGCCACCGGCGCGATCCGCGCCTGCACGACCCTGTACGGCATGCGCCGGCGCCAGCTGAAGTACGGCATGGTCACGATGTGCGTGGGCACCGGCCAGGGCGCGGCCGGCATCTTCGAGCGGGTCTGAACCATGGAACCGATCCTCGCGCTGCGCGAAGCTGGCGTCCTGACCCTGACCTTCAACCGGGTCGACAAGAAGAACGCCATCACGCAGGAGATGTATGCGCTGCTGCACCGCGAACTGCAGCAGGCCGCCGGCGACGACGCGGTACGCGTGGTGGTGCTGCAGGGGCAGCAGGACCTGTTCACGTCGGGCAACGACGTCAGCGAGTTCCTGCAGCGCCCACCCGGCGGGCTCGACACCCCGGTGTTCGACTTCCTGCGCACGCTGGCGGATTTCCCGAAGCCGGTGATCGCCGCCGTAGGCGGCCCCGCGGTGGGGATCGGCACCACCATGCTGCTGCACTGCGACTTCGTCTATTGCGGCGACAACGCCTTGTTCTCGGTGCCTTTCGTCAACCTCGGGCTGTCGCCGGAGGCGGCTTCCAGCCTGCTGCTGCCGCTGCGTGTCGGGCCGGCGGCGGCGGCCGAGATGCTGATGTTCGGCGAGCCTTTCGGCGCCGACGACGCGCTGGCCATCGGTCTGGCCAACCGCGTGCTGCCGCCGGAGGAGCTGCGCGACTACGCGCAGGCGCAGGCGCGCAAGCTGGCGGCGAAGCCGCAGGCCTCGCTGGTGCTGACCAAGCAGTTGCTGCGCAAGGGCCTGCGCGAGGCGGTGCACGCCACCATGGCCGACGAGGCCTGGCACTTCGCACGCATGCTGCAGGGCCCGGCCGCGAAGGAGGCCTTCGGTGCCTTCCTGGCCAAGCGCAAGCCGGACTTCTCGGGGTTGTGACTACGGCCCCCAGGGCCGCGCTGCGCCCGGCCCGCCCCCCGAGGGGGTCAAGGAGACTTGGGGCGGCCCGGCGTTTCCTTGAGTGACGGCCCCCAGGTCCGCGCTGCGCCCGGCCCCGCGACGCTACACGGCGCCTTCCCAGCCCTGCTGGCGCCAGGCCTCGAAGGTCGCCACGGCGACCGCATTGGACAGGTTCAGGCTGCGCTGGCCCGGGCGCATGGGCAGGCGCAGGCGCTGCGACGGGGCGAAGTCTTCGAGCACCTCGTCGGGCAGCCCGGCACTCTCGGCACCGAACACCAGCCAGTCGCCGGCTCGCAGTCGCGCCTGCGGCAGCAGGCATTCGGCGCGGGTCGTGAACGCCCACATCGCGCCACCTTGCGACGCGGCGTGGGCACGCAGGTCCGGCCACGATTCATGCACCTGCATGCGTGCCCATTCGTGATAGTCGAGTCCGGCGCGGCGCATGCGCGCGTCGTCGAGCTGGAAGCCCAGCGGGCGTACCAGGTGCAGCCGGCAACCGGTGTTGGCGGCCAGGCGGATCACGTTGCCGGTGTTCGGCGGGATCTCGGGCCGTACGAGCACGATGTGGAACATGATGGGCGGCAAGCCTATCAGGCCGCCCGCGCGCAGCGGGGGTCGGCGCCGGCTCAGACCCAGGGCGGCGGCGGGGTTCTCAGCAGTACCGCCACCGCGACCTCGGCCGCACCGGCGCGCAGCAGCGCGCGCGCCGCGTGCTCGGCACTGGCGCCGCTGGTCATGACGTCGTCGACCAGCAGCACGCGCGTGCCGCGCGGCAACGCGCGCACCTCGAAGGCTCCGCGCACGTTGGCCCCGCGCCGCGCGAGCGGCAGGCTGCTTTGCGCCGGCCCCTCGCGCCGGCGCAGCAGTTGTCGGCAGTCGGCGCTCCAGCCTAGTTCGCGCGCGAGGCCGAGAGCGAGCTCCCAGGCCTGGTTGTAGCCGCGTCGGCGCAGCGCCGCCGGCGTCATCGGCATCGGCAGCACGTGTGCAGCTGCCAGTTGCCGGGACGGCCAGCGCGCGCGCAGGCTGCGGGCCAGCAGTCGTCCCAGCCAGCGCGCGAGCACCGGGTCCTCGCCATGCTTGATACGGGCCACCAGGCGGTCCAGCGGCGCAGCGTAGTCGCCCCAGGCCACGGTGCGCGCGAAGGCCGGCGGGCGCAACGCGCAGGCGCCGCAGCAGACCGCCGGCGCCGGCAGTTCGACCGCACAGCGCTCGCAGCTCCATGCCGGCGCGCGGCGCATGGCGCACTGGCACGCGCTGCACAGCGGCGCCCGGCTGGCAAGCGCGCACAGCCGGCAGCGGCCGTCGGGCAGCAGCGCCCGCGGCAGTCGTGCCACGTCGCGCAACCAGGGCGGGGTCCGGAGCATGCCGCTATAGTGCGGGAGCGGCCCGGGCCGCGCCGCGCGCGCGCGTGAAGACCCCGGGCGCGCCGCGTCATGCGCGCCCGGTCCTGCCCTCCCACCATGTCCGCGAAGCCCTCCGAATCCGACGCCCGCGTGCGCATCGCGCGCGACCGCCTGGCGCGCCACGAGGCCCCATTCCTGTGGCAGGAGGCGGCCAGGCGCATGGCCGAGCGCCTGCCGCTGCTGCGCCTGCAACCCGCGCAGGTGCTCGACCTCGGATGCGCCTGGGGCGACGGCCTGGCCCTGCTGCGCGCGCAATACCCTCAGGCGCGCATCGTGGGCATCGAGCCGTCGCCGCGCCTGGCCGAGGCGGCGCGCGCGCGCCACGCCGCGCGCGGCTGGCTGCAGCGCCTGCGCGCCGCGCCCGCCATCGATGTCGCCTGCGGCGCGCTGCACGAGGCGCCGGCCGGAGTCGCAGCCGCGGCGCAACTGCTGTGGTCCAACCTCGCCGTCGGCTGGGCGGACGATGCCGCGTCGCTGTTCGCGGCGTGGAACCGGCTGCTGCTGCCCGATGGCGTGCTGATGTTCACCACCTTCGGTCCGGACACGCTGCGCGAGTTGCGCGAGCCCGGCATGCTGGAAGCGGGGTGCGAGGCGCCGTCATGGACCGACATGCATGACCTCGGGGACCTGCTGGTGGCGCAGGGTTTCGCCGAGCCGGTGATGGACATGGAATTGCTGCGCCTGCGCTGGGGCGACGCCGATGCCGCCCTGCGCGAGCTGGCGCAACTCGGGCGCGCGCCGCACGCGGCGATCGGCCAGGGCCTGCGCACGCCGCGCGCCTGGCAGCGCCTGCGGGAGCGGCTGCAGGCGCGCGCCGGCGCGTCGTCGCACGGCCAGGTCGAACTCAGCTTCGAGCTGGTCTACGGGCACGCCTTCAAGCCGACGACCAGCCGCGCCGAGCAGGGAGTGGCCAGCATCGGCATCGAGCAGATCGGCGGGCGCGGGCGCTCGCGCCCGCGCTGAGCGCGCCAAGCGGCCTTCCCGCCCACGGGTTCCACCGCGTACTTCGACCGGCTCCCGCCGCGGGCTCAGGGTAATCCCGGGGCGCGTAGCGGCGCCGAGTCGTGCAAGATTTGCGGCCGCGCCCGGCTCCCGGGGCGCGCGTCGAAATCGCGGTGCATGTTGTATCCGCGGAACGAGATAGCTGGTACGGCGCGTTGACACGACGCAAAATGCCCGGCGATGGCGCGCTTCGCGTCGGCGGGCGGCGGGGGCGTCCCTATAATGGCACGACGAGCGCGGCTGCATGGCGGCTGTGCGCTCCAGGCATGCGCTCGCCCACGGCGAGTTGCGCGAAGTCGCGTCGCGGCGCGCGCATCGCACGCATCGTTGCATTCATCGGCACGCCCAGTGCGTGTCTTTTTGGAGACAAGGCACCAGCCATGGCTGCGCAGTGGACGGATACGCTCGACTTCGGTGCGCGCCAGGCGCAGGCCGAGGCGCACGTCTGGCTGAGCAAGCGCAACTGCTCGATCAGCCCGCGCCAGTTGCTGGCCTTCTTCGCGTCGTTGTCGCTGCTGTCGCTGCTGGTGGCGGCGCTGTGCTGGTTCAGCGGAGCGCGGCTGGTGCCGCCGTTCACGGTCCTCGAACTGCTGGTGATGGCGGGAGCCCTGCTCGCGTATGCCCGCCACGCGACGGACCGCGAGCGCGTCGAGTTCGGCGAGCAGCAAGTGCTCGTGGAATGGGAGTGCGCCGGGCGCATCGAGCGCGCGTCCCTGCCCACGCGGCAGACCCGCATCCTGATGCACGACAACGGGCTGATCGTGTTCAGCGCCGCGGGGACGAAGGCCTTCGTCGGCCGCTACACCCGCCCCGAGCGCCGGGAACGCCTGGCGCGCGAGTTGCGCCAGGCCTTGATCGCCGCGTGACGACGCCGAGACGAACTGCATGCATTCTTTCCATAAGGTGACATCGAAGATGAAACTGAAGCACTATGCGACGCTGGCTTCGGCCTCGTTCGTCTCGACGGCATTCGCCGCACAGGTCCAGAGCCTGCCCGGGGGGCCGCAGGTCAACGGCATCGACTTCCAGCAGCCGGTCACCAGCATCGCCTTCGACCAGCGCTCGCTGAACTACATGGTCATGCTGATCTGCCTGGCCATCGGCTTGCTGGTGTTCGGCGCGATGTTCTATTCGGCGATCAAGTTCCGCAAGTCCAAGGGGGCCGTGCCCGCCAAGTTCCACGAAAGCACGGTGGTGGAAATCATCTGGACCGTGATCCCGCTGCTGATCGTGATCGGCATGGTGATTCCGGCGACCAAGGTGGTGCTGGCGCAGGAGGACGTTGCGCATTCCTTCCTGACCGTGAAGGTCACCGGCTACCAGTGGAAGTGGGGCTACGACTACCTCGACGGTCCGGGCAAGGGGATTTCCTTCTACTCCACGCTGACCACGCCGATGGCGGAGATCTACGGCAAGGAGCCCAAGACCAACCACTACCTGCTGCAGGTCGACCATCCGCTGGTCGTGCCGGTCAACGAGAAGGTCCGCATCATGACCACCGCGGCCGACGTGCTGCACGGCTGGTACGTGCCGGCCTTCGGCGTGCAGATGGACGCGATCCCCGGCGAGACCCGCGAGACCTGGTTCAAGGTCGACAAGCCCGGCACCTACTACGGCCAGTGCGCGCAGATCTGCGGCAAGGGCCACGCCTTCATGCCGATCGTCGTCAAGGTGCTGCCGCTGGACCAGTACCAGGCCTGGGTCAAGTCCACGGAGGCGACCCTGAAGAAGAATGGCGGAAATTACCCGCCGTCGGGCGCGGACAGCTGAACGCGCGCTGCCGTCCACGACGCACAATCCAGTCATGCACCGACTTTCTCCCGAGCAGCGCCGCAGCAACCTGCGCCTGGCCCTGATCACGCTGAGCGTCGCGCTGGCGCTGCTCATCGGGTTCATCCTGCGCTGGACCGTGCTGTGAGCGCCCGCGCTCGCAATCCACGCCACGCCTGCTGAGGCGCTACGCACACACACCATGGGCTCGTTCCTCAGCGCCTTCAAGGCCGTGTTCTGGGCCTTCCTCGGCGTGCGCAAGGGCAAGGACCGCGAGCGCGACTTCGCCAACCTGAACATCGTCCACATCGTCATCGCCGGGCTGGTCGCCGCCGCGCTGTTCGTCGGCCTGCTGATGATCATCGTCCATTGGGTCGTTTCAACCGGTCACCCCTAAAGTCGAGGAAGACATCTATGTCGACATCCAGCCAACCCTCGGGTTATTTCGTTCCGAGTCCATCGCCCTATCCGGTGATGGCGGCCACGGCCCTTGTGCTGATGGCTTTCGGGGCCGGTTTCTGGTTCAACGGCGTGCCGCACGCGCAGTGGCTGCTGCTCGTCGGCCTGCTCGGGTTCATCGGGACCCTGTACAAGTGGTTCGGCCGCACCATCTCGGAAAGCGAGGGCGGCATGCACAACCAGGCGGTGGACACGTCCTTCCGCTGGAGCATGAGCTGGTTCATCTTCTCCGAGGTGATGTTCTTCGCGTCGTTCTTCGGCGCGCTGTACTACGCCCGGGTGTGGGCGCTGCCCGACCTGGCCGCGTTGCACAGCCAGGTGCTGTGGCCGCATTTCCAGGCCACCTGGCCGACTACCGGGCCGAGCGGCCTGATCCCGGCCGTGAAGGCGATGGACCCGTGGCCCATCCCGACCATCAACACCGCACTGCTGCTCAGCTCGGGTGTGACCCTGACGATCTCGCACCACGCGGTCCGCGCCGACCATCGCAAGAACGCGATCTTCTGGCTGGCGCTGACCATCCTGCTGGGCGTGACCTTCCTGATCATGCAGGGCTTCGAGTACCACCACGCCTACACCGAGCTGGGCCTGACCCTGCACTCGGGGATCTACGGCGCGACCTTCTTCATGTTGACCGGGTTCCACGGCTTCCACGTGTTCCTCGGCGCGACGATGCTGTCGGTCGTGCTCTACCGCATGATCCGCGGGGACTTCAAGCCCGATCACCACTTCGCCTTCGAAGGCGCCGCCTGGTACTGGCACTTCGTGGACGTGGTGTGGCTGCTGCTGTACGTGCTGGTGTACTGGCTCTGAGGATTCGACCGCGCCGCGGGCCGAGCCCCGCGGCGGCGTGCGCCACCATGCATCGATCCCCGGCCGCGGCGGGGCCCCTGCGCGGGGCCGGCGCGGCGCCGCCTCAGTTCGAGCTCAGGGGAAGCCCGCTCGGATGGATCCATCCCATCCTGTAGCTGAACAGGATGAACAGGAACAGCAGGATCGAGAAGCCGACCCGGAAGGTCAGCGCGGTGACGGCGCGATTGGACTTGCCCTTGTCCTTCATCACGAAGTACAGCCCGGAGAACAGGCTGCCGATGATGAGCACGAAGGCGATGATGACCACGAATTGCAAGGGTTGGCTCCCGCTTGGATGAAGGGATGATGTCGAAGCCGATTGTCCCACCAGCTGCACCGGATCGTGCGGCTCCCGGCCTGCGACCGCGGGAAATCTTGACCGTGATCGGCGGCCTGCTGGTGATCGCCCTGCTGGCGCGCCTGGGCGTGTGGCAGCTCGACCGTGCTCACTACAAGCAGGCGCTGGCCGCGCGCATCGCCAGCCGCGAGCACATGCCCCCACGGGCGCTGCCGCCGCAGGGGCTCGACTTCGCGCGCAACGAGTGGCGGCCGGTGCTCGCGCGCGGTCAGTGGGCGCCCAAGTGGACCGTGTACCTGCAGAATCGCCTGTACCGTGGGGTCAGCGGTTTCTGGGTGCTGACCCCGCTGCGCCTGCAGTCCTCCGACACCTGGGTGATGGTGCTGCGCGGCTGGGCCGGCCCGGATGTGCATGCACCGATGCTGGTGCCGCCGGTGCCGACTCCGCCGGGCACCGTCGACGTGCACGGGCGCCTTGCGCCCGCGCCGTCGCAGATGCTGTCGTTCCAGAAGGACCCACCTGGCGCCGTGCTGCGCCAGAACCTGCAACTGGACCAGTTCGCCGACTACCACCATATCCGGCTGCTGCCCTACGTGGTGCAGCAGTTCGGAGCCGCCCATGACGGGCTGGTGCGCGACTGGCCCGCTCCCGATCTCGGCATGCAGACCAATTACGGCTATGCCTTCCAGTGGTTCGCGATGTGCGCGACCTGCATCGGCCTGCTGGTGTTCTTCACCACGCGCACGCTGCTCAGGCGCCGCCGGGCCGCGCAGGGAGCCCGGGCATGAGCCCGCCGCTGCAGTTGCGCCAGGGGCAGGGGCGAGGGCGCGGGCCGCGTCTGCGCATCGCCTTGACCTTGCTGGCCGTTGTCGTGCTGATTCCGCTGGCGGCCACGCTGTACGTCGGACTGGTGCAGCACCCGGGGCGCAAGCCGCCCTACGGCGAACTCGTGCAGCCGCAGCGCCCGGTGCCGGCCCTGCACCTGCGCACGCTGGACGGCCATCCCTTCGACCTGCGTTCCCTCAACGGCTACTGGCTGATGCTGGTGGCCGCGCCCGCGGCCTGCGATCCGGCCTGCCAGCAGTTGCTGTACGACATGCGACAGTTCTACATGGCTGCGGGCAACGACCAGTACCGCGTAGCCCGCGTGTGGCTGATCACCGACGACGCCGCGGTCAACCCGGGGGTGTTCGCGCCGGCCGCGGGGACCGTGATGCTGCGCGCCGACCCGGCCGAGCTGCGCCGCTGGCTGCCGCTGGCCCGCGGCGAGAGCCTGCAGGGGCCGATGTGGCTGGTGGACCCGCTGGGCAACCTGATGCTTCGCTTCGCGTCCGGATTCGATCCGGCGCGCGCACTGGGCGTGTTCAACAAGCTGCTCTACAACACGCAGTCCTGGAAGGCGCGGCGTCTGCAGCCGCTGCCGCAGAGTCCGGGCGTCGCCGTCGCGGCCCCGGCGGGAAAGTCATCATGAGTCCTTCGCTTCCGTCGAACCTGGTCAGCAACCTGTACCAGGCCGTCCCCACGGTGTGGCTGTTCTCGCTGCACTGGCTGCAGGCCGGCATGTGGCTGGCAGGCCTGCTGCTGGTGGTGTGGGCCGGCATGCGCATGCGCTGGTCCAGGCTGGTCGCGCTGCTCGTGTTCCTGACCATGGACCTGATCATGTTCGGGGCCTTCGTGCGCCTGACCGACGCCGGGCTCGGCTGCCCCGACTGGCCCGGCTGCTACGGCCGCCTCACGCCGGCCCAGGCGCATGTGCAGATCCACGAGGCCGTGAAGCAGGAGGGCGGGGACAGCGGCAACGTCAGTCCCTTCAAGGCCTGGGTGGAGATGATCCACCGCTATGTCGCGACCATCATCGGCACCCTGATCGCGGTCATGGCTGCCCGGGCGATCTGGGCACGCAGGCGGGGTCAGGCCATGCGTACGGGCTTGCCGCTGCTGCTGCTTGCCTGGGTGATCGTGCAGGGAATGTTCGGCGCCTGGACGGTCACGTTGCTGCTCAAGCCGCTGATCGTCACCTTGCATCTGATGGGCGGCATCATCCTGCTGCTGCTCGCGGCATGGTTCTGGATGCGCAACCGTCCGGAGCTGCGCCCGGTGGATGCGGGCAAGGCCGCGCGCGTGCTCACGCGCGTCGCGCTGCTGGGACTGCTGGTGCAGATCTTCCTGGGCGGCTGGGTGAGTACCAACTACGCCGCGCTGGCCTGCTCGGGCTTCCCCACCTGCAACGGCAGCTGGAACCCGCCGGCCGACTGGAGCGCCGGGTTCACGATGTGGCGTGATCTCGGACGCATGCCCGACGGCTCGGCCATCACCTTGCAGGCGCTGATTGCCATCCATTGGGCGCACCGCCTGTTCGCGGTCGTCGCATCGGCGCTGATCCTGGCCGCCGCAGCGACGATGGCGCGCGCGCGCGAGCTGCGCAGCCTGGCCGCGTGGCTGGTGCTGGCTCTGCTGGTGCAGATCGGGCTGGGGATCAGCCTGGTGCTGCTGCAGCATCCGCTGGTGCCGGCGGTCTTGCACAACGGCTTCGCCGCGCTCATGGTGCTGCTGCTCACGGCTGCCGCATGGCGCACCCAGCGCATGCCGCGACAGCAGTATGCTGCACCTTCGCCACCAGTGATGCAACGCATTCGAGTCGACTCATGAAAACCACCAGCCTTCCCCACACTTCGGGGCCGCTGCGCGCGGCGGCGCAGTTCTACGCCCTGACCAAGCCCAGGGTGGTGCAACTGATCGTGTTCTGCGCGGTCATCGGCATGTTCCTGGCGCGCCCCGGACTGCCCGCGTGGCGCCCGCTGGTGTTCGCCACCATCGGCATCTGGCTGGTCGCCGGCGCCGCGGCCGCCTTCAACTGCCTGGTGGAGCAGAAGATCGACGCAGCGATGCGGCGCACCGCGTGGCGCCCATCGGCCACCGGCGAACTGGGTACGGCGCAGATCCTGGTGTTCGCCGCGGTCCTTTGCAGCATCGGCATGCTGCTGCTGTACACCCAGGTCAACCCGCTGACCATGTGGCTGACCTTCGGCACCTTCATCGGCTACGCAGTCATCTACACGGTGCTGCTGAAACCGGCGACCCCGCAGAACATCGTCATCGGGGGCGCTTCGGGCGCGATGCCGCCGGTGCTGGGCTGGGCGGCCATGACCAACTCGGTCTCCGCCGAGGCGCTGATCCTGTTCCTGATCATCTTCCTGTGGACCCCGCCGCACTTCTGGTCGCTGGCGCTGTACCGCACCGAGGACTACCGCAAGTCCGGGCTGCCGATGCTTCCGGTCACCCACGGCTCGCGCTACACCCGGCTGCACGCGCTGCTGTACACGGTGCTGCTGGGCGCGGTCAGCCTGATGCCGTGGGCGATGCACAGCGCCGGGTTGATCTACGCGGCCAGCGCGATCGTGCTCGGCGGCGTGTTCATCGCCTATGCGTGGCAGCTGCTAAGCAAGTACAGCGACGCGCTGGCGCGATCGATGTTCCGCTACTCGATCGTCTACCTGTCCCTGCTGTTCGCGGCGATGCTGGTCGACCACTACCTGCGGGTGTGAGTCCGCGCCGGCGCAGCGTGGGCAGCTGGGCTGCACGGCGGGTGTGAGCACCTGCATCGGGCGCTTCGCGCCGTCGCCGAGCGGTCCGCTGCACGCCGGCTCGCTGGCGGCCGCGCTGGGTTCGTGGCTGGACGCCCGGGCGCAGGGCGGGCACTGGCTGGTGCGCATCGAGGATGTCGACAGCCAGCGCAGCGTGCCGGGTGCCGCGCGGCAGATCCTGAGCCAGCTCGCCGACTGCGGCCTGCATCCGCAGGGCGAGATCTGGCTGCAATCGCGGCGCGGCGAGGCCTACGAGCAGGCGCTGCAGCGCCTGCTGCTGCAGCGCGACGCCTACGCCTGCAGCTGTTCGCGGCGCGAACTGCGGCTGCGCGGCGCGCGCCGCGGCCCCGGCGGCGAACTCGTCTACCCGGGAAGCTGCCGTGGCGGCCCGCGAGGCCCGGTGCGGGCATGGCGCCTGCGCGTGCCGGACGGTGAGGCGGCCCATGTGCGCTGGTATTGCGAGCGACTCGGGGAGCAGTCGCAGCGTGTCGATCTCGAGGTAGGCGACTTCGTGCTGCGCCGCGCCGATGGCGACTGGGCCTACCAGCTCGCCGTGGTGGTGGACGACGCCGCGCAGCAGGTCAGCGACGTGGTTCGCGGCGAGGACCTGGCCGAGTCGACGCCGCGGCAGATCCTGCTGCAGCGCGCGCTCGGGCTGCCCACGCCGCGCTATCTGCACCTGCCGCTGCTGCGCGACGCGCAAGGACGCAAGCTGTCGAAAAGCGAAGGCGCCGCGGCCTTCGTGCCGGGAGCGCGGGCCTTGTGCGACGCGGCGCGCGCGCTGGGCCTGCAGGCGAGCGGACAGACTGTGTCCGAGGTGCTGGAGTCTGCGCTGGCGCAGTGGCCGCAACGGCGTCGGAGCTGGAGCGACGCGGCGCCACGCCGCGCCTGACAGCCTGACAGCCTGCCAGCGGGCGCGGCTACTTGGCGCCGGCCGGCTTGCCGCCGAGCAGCGCCGCGACCTTGCGCCGCGTGCGGATGTTGCCCGCCGGCGCATTGGTGCGCGCCGCAACCTGCTCGTCCCATGCCGGCGCGGCGTTGGGGTCAACCTCGTAGGGCTTGTCGAACCACGGATCCTGCGAAGCCCTGCTCGGAGCGGCCGTACGCACGGGCGAGTTGCCGAGCCCGGAGTCGCGCGGTGCGCGCGGCAGGCGGCGCGGCGCACGCACCTCGAGCTCGCGCGGCTCGATCTTGCGCTTGATGAGCTTCTCGATGTCGGCCAGTCCGCGTGAATCGCGCTCGCTGGCCAGCGTGATGGCCAGCCCCGACGCGCCGGCGCGACCGGTGCGCCCGATGCGGTGCACATAGTCCTCGGCGTTGAACGGCACGTCGTAGTTGATCACACCCGGCAGCTCGGCGATGTCGAGACCGCGCGCGGCCACGTCGGTGGCCACCAGCACCTCCACCTCGTTGCGCTTGAAGGCGTCGAGCGTGGCCAGGCGCTCGGCCTGGGACTTGTCGCCGTGCATCGCCTGGGCCTTCAGGCCGTCGCGTTCGAGCATGCGCGCCAGGCGTCCGGCGCCGAGGCGGCTGTTGACGAACACGATGGTCTGTCGCAGCGCGTGCTCGCGCAGCACCTGCAGCAGCGCGGCGTGCTTGAGGTCCTCCGGCACCTTGTAGATGATCTGCTCGACATTGGTCGCGGTGGCGTTGGGACGCGCCACCTCCACCGTCACCGGGTCGTGCAGGTAGCTCTGCGCCAGGCGCCGGATCTCGGGTGAGAAGGTGGCCGAGAACAGCAGGGTGGTGCGCTGCGTCGGCAGGTAGGCGAGGATGCGCTGCAGGTCGGGCAGGAAGCCGATGTCGAGCATGCGATCGGCCTCGTCGAGCACGACGCACTGCACCTGCGACAGGTTCACCGTCTTCGCCTCCAGGTGGTCGAGCAGGCGGCCCGGAGTGGCCACCAGCACCTCGACGCCCTGGCGCAGCGCGGCAGTCTGCGGTGCCATGTCCATGCCCCCGAACACGCAGGTGCTGCGCAGCGGCGTGTGGCGCGCATAGGCGTGCACGTTGGCGTAGACCTGGTCGGCGAGCTCACGGGTCGGCGCCAGGATCAGCGCGCGCACCGGGTGGCGCGCCGGCGACACGCTGGTGCTGGCCAGCGGCAGCAGGCGCTGCAGGATCGGCAGCGTGAACGCGGCGGTCTTGCCGGTTCCGGTCTGCGCGGCGCCCATCATGTCGTGTCCGGCCAGCACGACGGGAATCGCCCGCTGCTGGATCGGCGTCAGTGTCTCATACCCCATGTCCGCAACCGCTCGCAACAGTCGCGGGTCCAGCGCGAGATCGCTGTAGCGCTGTACGACCGTGGTCGGTTCTGCGGGTGCCTGGGTAGGGTCGTTCATCGTGCGCGTGTCCTCGAAGAGCCAGAGAGATTCGGATTCGGCAGCGCCCCCATCGTGTCGTCGGTGTCGCGCGGGCGGGGGCGGCCCGCGCACTGCCGGTGCTGCCGTCAGCGGATGCCCAGCAGCTTGTGGGTCTGCAGGCTCAGGCGCCAGCGCGGATCGCGCAGGCACTGGCGCAGCGCCCACTGTGTGTTGTCACGCAGCAACGGCCCGTCCATCGGCTGCAGCAGGCGCTGCCCGAAGTCCAGCTGTGCCAGTTCGTCCAGATCGAGCCCGGGCTGCGGCACGACCACCTTGATCTCGTCGCCGCGACGCTGCACCAGCGCCGCGCCGGCCTTCGGGCTGACGCAGATCCAGTCGATTCCCGGCGGCGCGGGCAGGCTGCCGTTGGTCTCGACCGCCACGCGCATCCCGCGCTCGTGCAAGGCATCAACCAGCGCGCGGTCCACCTGCAGCAGCGGCTCGCCACCGGTCAGCACGCACAGGCCCTGGCCTTGCGTGACGGGCCAGTGCGAGCGCACCGCATCGGCCAGGCGCGAGGCGTCGGCGAAACGACCGCCGCCATCGCCATCGGTGCCGACGAAATCCGTGTCGCAGAAACGGCACACCGCCTGCTCGCGGTCGGACTCACGCCCGCTCCACAGGTTGCATCCGGCGAAGCGACAGAATACCGCGGGCATCCCCGCCTGCGCTCCTTCGCCTTGCAGGGTATAGAAGATTTCCTTGACCGAATAGGTCATTGATCGAGCGCCGCCGTCTGCATGCAGCCGACATTATCCCACGGACGCCTTGTGCGACGCAGCACGCCCGCGCGCCGGCCAGCAAAAACCCGCGCGGGCCTGGCGCGGCCGGCGCGGGTTCGGCGTGCCCGCGACAAGCGCGGGCGCGGGGGTGATCAGCGTTGGTAGACGATGTCGACGCGGCGGTTCTCGGCGTAGTCGGCGGCGGTGGTGCCCAGCGCCTTCGGCTTTTCCTTGCCGAAGCTGATGGCTTCCATCTGCGAAGGCTTGGCACCCAGCAGTTCCATCGCGTTCATCACCGCGTCGGCACGCTTCTGGCCCAGCGCCAGGTTGTACTCGCGGCTGCCGCGGGCGTCGGTGTTGCCCTGCAGCTGCACGTGCGCGCTCGGGTGGCCGGTCAGGTACTGGGCGTTGTCCTCGATCACCGGACGGTATTGCTTCTCGATGTTGTACTTGTCGAAGGCGAAGAACACGCTGCGCGGCACGTTCGGCGCCGGGCCGAGGTTTTCCTCGGCCGGAGCCTGCACCGCGGCGACGCTGCTTTGCGCCGAGTTGGCGTTGCTCGCCGGCGCCGGGGCGGCGGCTTGCACCGGCGCGGTGGGCTTGCTGCTGGAGGCGCAGCCGCCCAGGGTGCCGAGCACGGCGAGCGCCAGCACGGCCGGCGCGGTGGTCAACAGGTGACGCTTCATCACGATCCCCTATGTAGGAATGAATGGTTAGGTTTGTTGCGGGCGTTCAAGCAAATGCGGTGTCGCGGGACGAGTCCTGAAGCGCGACTCTGGGGTACCTCGGCAATTCGCGCGCGCGAGCCCCCATCGCGAGCATAAGGCTCCCTGGTGGCAAACGCGATGACTCGATGCCGGGTTGACCACGACGATGTATCGTTTCGAGACGGATGTTATTGGATGCAACGCACGGGGTCCATTCCCTCCCTTCCGGCGTGCCAGGCACCGCATCAGCGCCGGTGCAGGCGCAACAGCGCCAGCCCGAAGCCGCAGAACACCATGGCGCCCATGCGCTGGGGCCATCCTGCCGCGAAATAGCGTCGCAGCGGGCGGCGTGCCAGCACCGCCAGCCCGGCATAGCAGCTCAGCGCGAACAGCGACACCACCATGAAGGTCGCGGTGAGCAGCAGGTATTGCGGCGCCATCGGCTCGCCGGCCCGCAGGAACTGCGGGAACAGCGCGGCGACGAAGGCGATCGCCTTCGGGTTGGTCAGTGCCACCCCGAGGCCACGCCGGTACAGCACGCGCCGCGACGCCGTGGCCCGGGGCAGGGCCGGGTCGGTCGCCGCGGCGGGGTCGTCCACGGCCGCAGCGCCGGGCGCGACGGCGGCACGGCGCCACTGCTGCACACCCAGCCAGATCAGGTAGGCCGCGCCGACGGTCTTCATCAGGCCGAACGCGGAGGCCGAACTCTGCAGCACCGCGTTGATGCCCAGCGCGCTGAGACTGCTGAGCACGAGCAGCCCGCTGATGTTGCCCAGCGACGACCACACGGCGCGGCGCCAGCCGAAGTGCATGGCGTTGTGCACCGCGAGCATCACCGCCGGACCGGGCGTGAACGACGCGACCAGCGCGAATCCGAGGAACAGGCCCAGCGCGGGCAGCACGGTCATGCGCGTGCTCCCGCCACGACGCGCGTGGAGCTCATGGTCTCGGCGCGTCCGGCTGCGCCGCGGGCGCGGCCTCGCGGAATGGCGCGAGCTCCAGGCACGCGGCCTCGACCTCGAGCAGCCGCGGCCAGCGCGCGACATCCACGTGGTAGCGCCTGGCGGTGGTCAGCTGCGGCACCAGGTAGACGTCGGCCACCGTCGGTGCATCGCCGAAACTGAAGCGGCCGCGTTCGCGGTCGGCCGCCAGCAGTGCGTCCAGCGCGTCGAAGCCGGCGCTCATCCACGTACCGCACCAGGTGTCGACCGCGACGTCGTCGCAGCCCAGCTCGCGCTTGAGATAGTTGACGACCCGCCGGTTGTTCAGCGGGTGCATGTCGCAGCCGACCACCGCGGCCAGCGCGCGCACGCGGGCGCGCGACACGGCGTCGCGCGGAAGCAACGGCGGCTGCGGATAACGCTCGTCGAGCCATTCGATGATCGCCGGCGACTGGGTCAGCACCTGGCCGTCGACTTCCAGCGCGGGCACCAGCCCCTGCGGGTTCAGCGCACGGTACTGCGGCGAGGCCTGCTGGTCGTGCAGCAGGTCCACCGGGACATAGTCGGGCTTCAGGCCCTTGAGGGCCAGCGCGATGCGCAGGCGGTGCGAGGTGCCGCTGCGGAAATAGCTGTACAGCTTCACGCCGGGATCTCCTCGAGCTGAAGGGAGATGGAACCCACCCCCTCGATGCTGCCCTCGATGCGCTGGCCCGCGCGTACCGCTCCCACGCCTTCGGGCGTGCCGGCGTAGATCAGGTCGCCGGCGCGCAAGTGGTACAGGCGCGACAGGTCGGCGATGAGATCGCGCACTCCCCAGATCATGTTGGACAGGTCCGAGTCCTGGCGCGCGGTGCCGTCCACGCGCAGTTCGATGCGCCCGCGTTCGAGCACCGTGCCGGGCATCGGCACGATCGGCGAGATCACCGCGGAATCCTCGAAGTCCTTCCCGGTGTCCCACGGCTTGCCCTGCTCCTTTGCCACCGTCTGCAGGTCGCGGCGGGTCATGTCGAGCCCGCAGGCGTAGCCGTAGACGAGTTCGTGCGCCTTCTCCGGCGCGATGTCGCAGCCGCCGGAGCCCAGCGCCAGCACCAGTTCCATTTCGTGCTGGTAGTTCGTGGTGGATTGCGGGAAGGGCACGCGGGCCCCCGAGGCGACCAGGGCGGTCGGCGACTTGGTGAAGTAGAAGGGGCGATCACGCTTGGCATCCACCGGACGGCCCATCTCGACGGCATGGGCGTGGTAGTTGCGCCCGACGAAGAACAGGCGCTGCACCGGCAGGCGCGCGTCGGTACCCTGCACGGCCACCGAGGCCGGCTCGGGAGGGGTCCAAAGATAGCGGATCGAAGTCATCGGAAGCCCTGGGATGCGGCGCGGCGCGACGGGCCGCGCACCACCCGAAAGCTTAAGCCCGCCGAGCCGCAGCCGCCAGGATCCCGCGCGCTCAGGGGCGCCGCGCGCTCAGGTAGGCCATGCGCTCGACCGAGACGATGCGCCCCTGTTCCCAGCTGTGCCGCAGCAGGCCCTCGAGCAGGGTGCGCTCCTCGGCGCCGCACTCCCAGTCGAGCACGTCGCGCAGGCTTTTCGCGTAGGGGTGCGGGGTGTGGCGCGTGAAGCGATCCCAGTCCGGCGCCAGGCTGGGACCCGACTCGATGTGCAGCTCCAGGCGCAGGTCCCCGAAGCCGGCCTGCGCCGCCCAGGCGAACAGGTCGCGCTCGGAGAAATTGCAGTGGCAGCTTTCGGCCAGCGCCTGCTCGGTGTCGGGAAACTGGTGGGCGCGCCAGCGGTGCAGCAGGCGCAGCAGGCGCGACGCATCGTCGTCGGCGGCATGCTCCAGCGCGGCGCGCTGCGCGCACGCCGCGACCGCCTCGTCGCGGAAGATCGGCTCGGCCAGCGAGATCGCGCCACCGGCGCGAAGCAGCCTGTGCCATTGCGCCAGCAGCCGCGGCTTGTCGGATACGTAGGCCAGCGCCGAACGCGTGACCACGGCGTCGAAGCTCGCATCGGGCAGTTCTTCCAGGCCGCGCGGCCCCAGTTGCACGAAGCTGCTGTGCGCGTGCACGCCAGCTGCCTCGGCGCGCGCGCTGGCGCGCCGCAGCAACTCCAGCGAGGGATCGGCGAACACCACGCGCAGCGAGGGCCAGCGCTGCAGCGCGCGCAGCCCGAGCGCGCCGTCGCCGCAGCCGAAGTCCAGCAGGCTGGTCGGCGTGGTCTGCGGCAGGCGTTGCAGCGCGTGGTCGATGTAGCCGGCCACGCGCGCCTGGATGCGCATCTCGTACACAGGGTCGCCGGCGCTGCGCTCGTGCAGCAGCCAGTCGGCCCAGGGGTCGTCGTCAGGGGCCCGGACGGTTTCGGGGGAAGCGGTATTCATCGAGAAGGAGTCCACGGTTGCTCAGTGGTCGACGGAAATGCTCTTCACCGTGCCGCTGGCGCCCGAGCCCGAGGGCGTGAAGCTGACCTCCACCTGCAAGCCGTTGCCGAATCCGGCGGGGATGCTCACCCCGGACGGCACGGTCAGCGCGTTGCCCTCGAGCATGAAGGTGGAGGCGGCGCTGTTCCAGTCGTAGACCCGGCCGGAGACATCCTGCGTGCCGCTGCCCTCGGCGCCCCCGGCCTGCAGGAACTTCACGGTGTAGGCGCTGAGCGACCCGTTCTGGTAGGTGCCCTCGACCTCGACCGCCGTGCCCACCGCCAGGCCCGACAGCGTGCCGTTGACGAAGGCGCAGTTGCCGGCGATCGTGACCACCGGGTAGTAGGTCGCCTGGACACCGTCCTGTTCGGGTTGCCACTGCAGCGTGAACTGGCCGCTGCCGGACACCTGGGAGATCGTGCCCTGCAGGTCGACGGTCTCGCCGTCGAGCGGCGCGATCTGCACGCTGCCGGCCCGGACCACGTTGCCGTCCGGTTGCGCGACCTGGCCCTGGATGTCCACGTAGACCCCGTTGCCCAGCTGATTGCCGCCGCAGATCGAGGGGTTCTGCGAACAGAAGTTCGACGCGTCGATCGGCACGCCGCGCACCTGGAAGCTGGAGGTGCCGACGTAGCCGGTGATCGTGCCGCGGATGTCGACCTGCGCCGGATTCGATGCGGAGAACACCGTCAATGCCTGCGCGAGCAAGGTGCCCTGGCCGTTGCCGACGCCGCCGACCACGACATAGTCCCCCTGCTGGGGAGTCTGCGCGCCGGCGCTCAGCGAGGCGGTGTCGACCGGGATGCCCGAGACCGTGAAGCCGGATGGGCCGATGCCATAGGCCACGCCGGCCACTTGCACCGGCCCGGTGAAGGATCCCAGGGCCTGCACGCGCACCACCCAGCTGCCGGCGCTGTTCCACGCATGGACCAGCTCGCCGGCGCCCAGCGTGACGCCAGGCGGCGCGATCACCGTGGTGCCGGTGCCGAGGGGAATCGTGATCCCGGCGACGCTGATCGACTGTGGAGCCACCGAGCCGACGATGCCGGTGATGCGGGTGACCGCGTTCGACGCGGGCAGCTGCTCGACCAGCGTGGCGAAGATGTACGGGCCGGAGGCGTCCTCGCCGTAGGCGCCGTGCACCTCCACCTGGTCGGAGGCCGAAGTGCTCAGCGGCGCGGCACCGGAAGTCAGGCCCGTGAGCCCGGAGTAGAAGGTCACCGGGCCGGCGGCCGCGTTGGTGTTGACCAGCACGCGCACGCCGTCGACCAGCATCGACGTGGACGTGATCTGCGTGGCGGTTCCCTGCAGTTCGGGCTGGATCAGCAGGCTGCTGGGCTGCTGGCCCGAGCCCAGTTGCACCTCGACTCGTGCGCCCAGTTCCACCGCCTGCGAATTCGTCGCCTGGTCTCCGGTGGTGCCGGAGGCGCTGTAGTAGGTGGGCGTGGCGCTGCTGTAGCTGCGGCCGTCGACGATGACGCTGCCCAGCCCGACCACGGTGCCGAAGGTGATGCCGGTGCCGCCGGTGCCGACGCCACCGACCAGCGCGACCGCGGCGGCTCCGCCGCCGCACGAGGCCAGCGCGATCGCGGCGCATGCCATGGCCGCGAGCAGGGCCGCGCGGCGCGCGCTGTGCAGAAGATCGGACATCACGTCGGTTCCTCGGATTCGATCGGTTGCGGGGCTCGGGTCGGTGCCGCGTCGGCCGTTTCGTCGCCCGGGGTGTTCCAGTAGTAGGCGCCGAAGCGTATACGACGGTCGGCCGCCGTGTCACCGCGGTCGCTTTCCAGGCACTTGAGGGCCTCGGCCACCATCTCCGTGCGGGCGCGTTCCCACAGCCGGCGCGCCAGGAGCGCCAGGCGCTGCGTCGATGCCGCGCTGAGTCCGTCGGCGAACACGCTTTGCTCCAGTCGCGGTGCCTGGCCGTCGAGATTGGCGACCGCGGCGGCGGCATGGTCGGCAAGGTTCATCGCCAGTACCTCGAGCAGTTCCTGCAGGTCGGCGACCGGCACCGCGCCGTCGCGTCGCGGCAACACGGTTTCCACGCCATCGCGCACTTCGGTGGCGACCAGCCCCTTGCGGGCCATCTCCTGCAGCACCGTGAACGGGTGCACGTCGCGCGTGACCAGGCGGGTCAGCGCCTCGAAGGATGGCGGCTCGCCGGTGCGCGGCAGCGGCAGCGGCCGGCGGTCGCGCCCGCGGTAGCCGGGCAGCGCGGCCCAGCGCGCGAACACCTGCGCGCCGATGGACATGGGGGCGCGGGCGGACGGCCGCTGCCCCTGCGTGCGCCAGCGCCGTACGTCCTTGCGGTGCACTCCGGACAACAGGCTCAGCGCCGAATCGGTGTCCGGTGCCGCGCTGCGCTGCAGTTGCGCATGCGCCTGCTCGAGAAACACCTCGCGCAGCTCGGCGGCGGCCTGTCCGTAGTCGACCCCGGTCCCCAGCAGCAGGCGGCACAGCGGCGCCTGCACGCGCGCCCACGCGCGCAGTGCCTCCTGCGCGGCGCCCGGCCCGAGTTTCGGGTGCGCGGCTGCTGACAGCGGGGTGGTGCGGCGTCCCATGATCGTGGGAGGTGTTTCGTGTCGGGTGGGTCGTTGCAAACGAATGTAGCAGAAAAAAGAATTTGACTGGGAATTTTTCCCATCTAAGATTGCGTCGACGCGACATCCTCGCCGCGCCCCGCTCACATCACCATCGATCAGGGAGTCCACGATGCAACATCCATCCAAGCCCCGACACAAGTCCCGACAGTCCCGTCGACTGCGTTTCGTGTTGCTGCCGGCCGCCGCGGCCGTCGCGCTCGCCCTGGCGGGCTGTGGCGGCGGCGGCGGCAGCGGCGGAGTGCCGGCCAGCTCCTCGTTCAGCGGTACCGCGATCGACGCGCCGATGGCCGGGGCCACCGTCACCATCACCGCAGGCAAGCCGCTGGCAGACGGCGGCACGACCATCGGCAGCATCAGCGCCAACGCGCAGGGCGGATTCACCATCAACGTCAGCCTGCCCAGCGGCAGCGTGCCGATCTTCGCCAATGCCGCCGACCCGCAGGCCACCTCCAGCGGCGCCTCGCTCGAACTGACCAGCTACCTCGGGCAGTCCGACATGCTGGCCGCCGTCGGCGCGCTGACCACCACCAACCTGCCGGACCTGGACATCAGCCCGGTGACCACGGCCGCGCTGGCGGTGTACGCACAGACCCACGGTGGAAGTTTCAGTGGGCTGACGCCGGCCGGCTACGCCGTCACGCTGGCCAGCTACCGCAACGACATCCTGGCCATCGCCGCCGCCGTGAAGGCGGTCGGCGACGGCTACTGCACGCCGTCGGTGACGGTGTCGTCGACGGTCGACCTGGCAGGGCTGATCGCCGCCAATGCCACCCTCGGTGCGGGCAATTCGGCGTCGACGACGCTGGCGGCCGCAGCCGCCGAACTCGGCGGCACCTGCTCGCAGTTGCCCATGCTGCAGACGGCGATCCTCGCCGACCCGCGCTTCGGCCCGGAGCTGGACCTCGGCGATGTGCTCGACGCCAACGTGCAGAGCGTGGTGCCCGGCACCTATGAGCTCCAGGCGGTGATCGCCGAGACTCCGGTGGACGTCGCGGTCAACACCGGCGGCGGCAGCGGCGCAACGCCCACCCCCAACGCCGCCGAGGTGCTGGTGGACACCGCCGTCAGCGTCGACGCCGGGGGCAACGTGACATCCAGCGACCACGCAGTGTCGGGGACCCTGGTGGGCAACCTGCTCAAGCTCGACGTGCAGGACGCCGCGCACAACAGCTACCAGTTCCGCGCCAAGATCGGCTCCCTGCCGACGGGCCTGTCGACCCAGCAGGCCTACTCGATCCAGGGCGGCGGCATCAACACCGGCAGCGGCTTGCTGACCGAGTTCAACGCGGCGCTGGCGCCGGCCGGCGCCGTCCCGGCGTGGAATGGCTATGCGCCGCCCTCGCACACCGAGGGCGTGGCCGGGTGCCCCAGTGGGGAATTCCCGCTGCGCTTCGACCTCGGCGCGCTGTCCGTGTCCAACCGCAGCGACGACTCGCTGGGCAGTCTGGCGATGTGCGTGACACCCGCGCCGACTTCCTGGAGCATGAGCTCCCCGAGCGGCGTCGCGGCCGGCCAGAACGACGTCAGCTTCGACGACGGCCACGGCGCCTACTACCTGCCGAGCGCGACCCTGCTGCAGAACTCGGCCGCGCCGATCACGTGGAGCGAGGTTGCCGGCGCGCAGCCGGCGCCATTCATTCTCGAGGCGCCCTCGCTGAGCCTGAGCCTGACCGGGACCCCGCTGAGCCTGAGCGGAACCGGCTACTACGTGATGGGAAGCCGTTCACTGATCCTGGGTTCCTCGGCCGGCAGCGCGCTGCTGAACATCCAGGGCGACTTCATGTCGCAGCTGTCGGAGTCCAGCCGCAACCCGCAGGGCGGCGACCAGTCGTCGCATTCGGGCGACCACTGATGCGCCTTCCCGCCGCGCTTTGCCGCGGCCCGGCGCGCCGAACCGGGGTCCCCGGCGCGGCGCGCCGCGCACCCGCGCACGAGCGCATGCTGCAGCATGAATTGCGGCATGCGCTCGCGCGCGACCAGTTCCATCTCGTGTACCAGCCCATCTGCAGCGTCGAGGACGGCGCGACCCGATCCTTCGAGGCACTGCTGCGCTGGGAGCATCCGAGCCTGGGCAGCATCGAGCCGCAGCGCTTCATCGGGCTGGCCGAGGACAGCGGCCTGATCCTGGACATCGGCGACTGGGTGTTCCGCGCCGCGGCCGACGAATGCCTGCGCCTGCGTCGCGGCAGCGCAAGCGAGGTGCGCGTGGGGGTCAACGTGACCCAGATGCAACTGGCCTCGCGCCCCACCACCCAGCTGTGGGTGCGGTACCTGCACGACATCGGCCTGCCCTGCGAGGCCATGACCCTGGAGATCACCGAGCGCACGGTGAGCCGCTGGCCCGAGCGCGTGGCGGATCACCTCGCGCAACTCGCCGACAGCGGGCTGCGCATCTCGATCGACGATTTCGGCACCGGCTACTCCAACCTGGCGATGCTGGCGCAACTGCGCCCTCACAGCCTCAAGCTCGACGCGTCGCTGGTGCAGGGGCTTGCAGCCTGCGAGCGCTCGCGCACCATCGCCCACGCGGTCGTGTCGATGGCGCACCGCCTGCACATGCAGGTCGTTGCCGAGGGGATCGAGCTGCCGGCGCAGGCGCGCATCAGCCGCGAGCTCGGCTGCGACCTGGGGCAGGGCTGGTGGTACTCGCGCCCGCTGTCCCCGGCGCAACTGCCGCGCCGCCTGGCCGCCGCCGCATAGCCGCGGCGCCAACCGCGGCGCCCCTTGGCTTGCTGCGTGGCGCGCGCCGCCGGCGCGCATTGTTGGGGCAGATCAAGGGCACCCGTCGCGAGCCGGACTACCGTATGGGTACGAGAGCGACTGGAGGCTCGAAAACCATGTGGTACGGACATCCTGGCGGCTGGGGCTACGGCATGGGCTATGGCATGGGCGGGGGTTTCGGCGGCTTGTTCATGCTGCTGCTGCTCGTGCTGGTCGTGGTGTTCGCGATCGGCCCGCTGCGCGACGCCTTCGACTCCCGGCGCGGTCGCCGCCACGCCTCGCGCGACGCGCTGGACATTCTCGACGAGCGCTACGCGCGTGGAGAGATCGACGCCGACGAGTACAAGCGCCGGCGCGCCGACCTGCGGGGGCGCTGACAGGCGCCGCGGAGGGCCTGCGCATGCCGCCCTCCGGGAGGAGGGCCAGTCTGCGCCATGTCCGGCGCCGCAACCCGCATCACCCAGAAGGAGAGCATCATGAACATCGTGAACCAACGTACCTTGTGCATGCTGGCGGCCGCGCCCCTGTTGGCGCTGGGCCTTGCCGCAGCGCCGGTGCAGGCCGCGCCGGCAGCCAGCGGCGCGGCGGCTGCCGCCGCGGCTCCCGGCTACGTTCCGGGAGCGGGCTACGGGCCAGGCCATGGCCGCGGCTACGGCTGCGGCTACGGCATGGGCCCCGGCATGATGAACGGGCCCGGCTGGGGCGGCGGCTACGGACCGGGCGAATGGCATGGCGGCGCGGGCGGCGGCCCCGGCTGGCAGGGTGGCGGCGGCTGGGGCCCCGGCATGATGGGCGGCTGGGGCGCCGGCCTGGGCGGCATGGGCCCGTGGATGATGGGGGGCTTCGGACCCTGGGGCTCAGGACTGGGCCGCCTGCAGCTCAGCGAAGCCCAGCAGCACAGGATCGAGGCCATCGAGCAGTCGCAGTCGAAGAAGCAGTGGGCCTTGATGACCGACATGCACACGCTGATGCTGTCGCACTGGCAGGACTTCGACCACTCCAAGGTCGACATCGACGCGGTGATGAAGACCGCCAAGGCGATGTCCGACCTGCGGTTGCAGATGCTGCGCAACCGCCTCGAGACGGCGCAGCAGATCCGCGAGGTGCTGACCCCGCAGCAGCGCGAACAAATGCGCCGCTACGGCCCATCGGGGCGCTGAGTCAGTCCCAGGCGTAGCTCAGGCCCAGCCACATCCCGCGCGGCGCCCCCGGGGCGACGAACTGGGTGTTGCGCCAGGCGCCCGGATTGCTGCTGAAGCTGCGATCCGGGCCGGTGAACTCGTTCTGCCCGAGCTGCCCGAAATCGGCGTAGACCCGGTTGAACAGGTTGTGCACCGACAGGTCGACGCGCCAATGCCGGTCGACCTTGTAGCGCGCGCCGACGTTGACCACGGCGAAGCCCCCCACCGTGCCGTGCACGTCCTGGTTGTTCTCGTCGCCCTGGGCGTAGCGGTCGCTGTAGCCGACGACCTGGCCGCGCAGTGCCCAGCGCTCGCTCGGCGTGTACTGCGCGGACACCGTGGCGCTCCAGGTCGGCAGGTTGGGCAGGTGGTCGCCCGGCTGCACCTGGATGTTGCCGCTGGCGTCGGCGCTCGAGTTGTTCGCGCTCTGTTCCAGGAAGGCCGACTGGTAGGTGGCCAGGGTGTGGCTCAGCGAGGCCGTCCATTGCCAGCGGTCGCTACCGCCGCTCAGGTCCAGGGTCGCGGTGCGAAACAGCTCCTGCGGGATGTTGGTGAAGTAGCCCTGGGTCATGCTGGCCAGGCTGATGAACTGCAGTGCGTTGTCGAGCTGGGTGCGCGTGTACATCGCCCGCACCCGCAGCCCGGACATGCGCCATACCGCGCCGGCCTGCGCGGTGTGGGCGATCTCCGGCTGCAGCGAGGGGTCGGCCACCAGCACGTTGGGCAGGGTGCACGGCGCCGTCGGGCTGGCGCAGGTCAGCTCCACCGGCATCGGCACCCGCATGCCTTGCGCGAATCGCAGGAAATAGGAAGCGCGCGGCGTGAAATGCAGGTCCACGCCGACCTCGGGGTTGAAGCGCGAGTAGTCGTGGTTTCCACCGAGCGCGCCGCCGAGACGGTCGTGCATGTCGACGCGGGCCTGTTCGTAGCGCCCGCCGGCCGTAAGGTCGATCCAGCGCCGCGGTGACAGCTTCTCGGTCACGTAGAAGCCCCGGTAGATGTTGTGCACGCCGAGGTTGACCAATGACTGGTCGAAGGGCCCGATTCCCAGCGTGTAGCGCTGGGCGTTGAAGGTGGCCGCCTGCTGCGCCTGCGTGTAGTCCACCGTCTGGTGGTCGTAGTCGACGCCGGCCGTGAGCACGTTGGGCATGCCGGCCAGTGCGCGGTCGTTGCGAATCGCCAGCGTGATCCCGCGGGCCTGCTGTTGCAGCCCGTTGATCACATTGTTCGCGACAGGGTTGCTCAGGCTCGGCGTGCTGCCGTCGTAGTTGTTGTTGACGTTGCTGTTGAAACCGCTCTGGTCGCTGTTGCGAAGGTACACGCGCCCGGTCAGCTGCCAGTGTTTCGACAGCACCTGGGTGTCGCCGATGTTGAAGAAATTGAGCTGGTTGTCGATGTGGTCGGGCACCGTGTAGATGTCCGTCGGGGTGTTCATCCATTCCTGCGGCAGGGTCTGCGAACCCGACAGGTGGCTCTGGGCGAAGGTGTAGCTCAGGTCCAGGCGGTTGCCCTCCGCATCGCGCGTGGCCTTCGCGAACAGCGTGCGGTTGCTGCTCGGGTTGTACGGCGCGAAGCCGTTCTCGTGCTGGTTGTGCGCCGCGATGAAATAGCTCCAGTCACCATGGCTGCCGCCGAAGCGTGCCTGCTCCGAGGTCCTGCCGAAGCTGCCGGCCTCGATCCCGACCTCGCCGCCGGGGGCGCTGTTGCCGTCGAAGGTGCGCAGCAGCACCGCGCCGCCCAGCGTGTTGAGCCCGAACACGGGGTCGGCGTAGGGCACCAGCGAGATCGAACGGATCGCGTTGGTGGGAATCAGGTCCCAGTTCACCGTGTCGCCGAAGGGCTCGTTGATTCGCACCCCGTCCTGGAACACCGACAGGCCCTGCGGGGTGCCGAGCAGCGGTGACGCGGCAAAGCCGTTGAAACGCAGGGTCGGTTGCATGTCATTGCCCTGCTCGTGGGTCAGCGCGGCTCCCGGCAGGTTGCGCGCGATGGCCTCGGGCAACTGCGAGGCCGGCTCGTCGCGCAGGATCTGCCCGGGAATCACGTAGGAGTGCCGCGGCGGCGCCCGGAAGCCCTCGATGGCCCCGCTGTGCACGACCACCGTCTGCAACTGCACCGCCGGGGCGGAGGCGGCGGGCGCCACCGGGACCGCGGGCGCCGAGGCCGCCGCGGTCGGCGCCGGCCCCGCATGGGCGATTCCCGCCGCGGCCAGTGCCAGCACCACGGCGATGCCGTGGCTCGCGCCAGGCCGGCGTGAGCGCGCGGGATGATGCGGGGGGACGAATCTGCGCATGTTTCTTGTCTCCTGGTGTTGTTCTGGCAGTGCCGGGCGTCCCGCCTCGTGCATCGATGGCCTGTGGCCGAAAGCCGCGCGCCGCGCGGCACGCGTGGGGGTTGTGGGTCAGGTGCAGTGGGCCGCGTTCGCCAGCGCGCGCAACTGCGGCCGCGCGAACAGGTAGCCCTGGAACGGCTCGACCCCCTCGTGCAGGAAGAAGTCGCGTTCGCCGGCGCTTTCCACGCCTTCGGCGACCAGCGCGATCCCCAGTTCCTGCGCCAGGCGGATCACCGAACGCGCGATGGCCTGGCGCGGCGGCAGCGTATCGACGTTGCGCACCAGGTCCATGTCGAGCTTGATCAGGTCGGGCTGGAAGTCCGTCAGCAGGCGCAGCCCGGCGAATCCCGCGCCGAAATCGTCGATCGCGGTGAGGAATCCCTGGCGCCGGTATTCGCGCAGGATCTCGGCGAACCACGGACCGTCGTCGATGCGCTCGCCCTCGGTGACCTCGAAGATGATGTCGCGCACGTCGAGCCGGTGTTCGCGCGCGGTGCGCAAGGTGGTCTGGATGCACACCTCCGGACGGTACACCGCGTGCGGCAGGAAGTTGATCGACAGCCGCTCGTGGTCACGCTCGCGCAGCCCGGATTCGCAGGCCGACTCGATGGCGCGCACGCGGCAGGCCTGGTCGAAGCGGTAGCGGTTGGCGTCGTCGATGCGCTGCAGCACCGAGCCCGCCGACTCTCCCTGCGGCCCCCGGACCAGCGCCTCGCGCGCGTAGATGGTGCGCGACCCCAGGTGGACGATCGGCTGGTAGGCGAAACTGAATTCCAGCGGCGCGTCGCTTCCGTCACGGCAGATCGTGCAGCCTGAAGCGGTGTCCATGCGCAGGGTCCTCCTCATTGTGCATTTCGGGCCGAGCATAGCCGGTCGCGCGCCGGATCGATGCGCGACACCGCGGGGCAATATGTCCGGTTTGCGTCGAACCGCGAAGAATATTCAGAAAATTGCCGACCGGGTCTTACATAAGGTAAGCGGGGGCGCGCGATGGGCCATATCCAGTGTGCTTCTTGAGGTTCGGGCCTGTCGGCACCGAGCGGGTGCGCGGCTGCTTCGTGTCTTGCCGCCGGGCCAACGGCAAGGCTGTCTCGCCATCGGCGCCTGGCCGCATGGAGTCGGAGGCGATCGGCGACCAGATCGACGACTTCGACGCCAAGCGTCTACGCTCGGGCATCGACACGGTGCCGGCGAGCAACGTGACGGACGGTCCATGGGGCCGTGGCGGGAGTGCTCGGGCAACGATGCGCGATGCCCTCTGCATGGGAATAGCAAAAATGCGATAAAATGGCTTCATGGACGGTGCAGATCCACCCGGCTGCGGAGCCCGAGCTGCGCGCGCTGCCGTCGGACATGCAGGCTCGCTTCCTGCGCATCGCCGAGTTGCTGGAGGACTTCGGGCCGCAGCAGGTCGGCATGCCCCATGTGCGCCCGATCGAGGGCAAGCTGTGGGAGATGCGCATGCAGGGGCGCGCCGGCATCGCCCGCGGGGTGTATGCCGCCGTGCAGGGCCGCACGCTGATCGTGCTCCATGTGTTCGTGAAGAAGACGCGAACAACCCCGCGCGCGGCCATCGAGACCGCGCGCACGCGCCTGGAGGCCATGCGATGAAGTCCCTGAAGCAGATGAAGGCCGAGCTGATCGCCAGGCCCGACGTCCAGGCTGAGTACGACGCCGTGGCCGATGAGTTCGCCATCGCTCGGGAGTTGATTTCGGCACGTGCCCGCGCCGGACTGTCCCAGGCCGAGGTGGCGCAGCGCATGGGCACGACGCAGAGCGTGGTGGCCCGCCTGGAAAGCGGCCGGCGGCCACCCTCGCTGCGCACGGTCCAGCGCTACGCACAGGCGGTCGGCGCCAGGGCTGTGGTACGCATCGAGGCCTGACCGTTCGCGCCATGCCACCCCGACGGAGGGACAGCGGGGCTTTCACTCGCCTGCCTGGCGCTCGGAACTGAAAGCCAGCGCGCGAAGGAGCGCCCATGCGGCACACCCCTTCATCTGGCTCCTGCGCCGACAAGGGACCGTGACGCACGAGAGCTGCTCCACTGGAGCGAAGTGGTTGTCGCTGCGCGTGATGGTGGGCCCTGCGGGGCTCGAACCCGCAACCAACGGATTATGAGTCCGCCATGGGCGCCATTCCTGGATGTTGCCATGCGTTCCCGTTTTTCGATTGATCGCCCGGAAAGCAAGGATTGAAGGGCTTTCGAGCGCTCCCCTGTTGTTCCCAAGTATTCCTCAAAGTGCCTACAATGCCATTACACGGCCATGACATGACGTCGAGGAGGGCACTGTGGGCAAGCGCGAGAACTTCACCGCGGGCCGGGTGGCCGAGTTCGTTTGCCCGGCCGGGAAGCACCAGGCGATCTACTGGGACGGCAAGCAGCCCGGGCTCGGCCTGCGCGTCACGGCCAAGGGCGCCCGGGCCTACGTGTTCCAGGGCTGGATCGATGGCGGTTCCGTGCGCGTCACCATCGGCAGCCCGGACGTCTGGCCGTTGGAGACGATCTGGACGACCGACCGGGGCACCGGCCAGCGTGTCGAGGTGCAGCGCGGCGCCCGCCAGGAAGCCGCCAGGCTGAAGGCCCTGGTGGATGGAGGCGTGAACCCGGCCGAGCAGCGCCGCGAGCAGGCCGCCGAGAAGGTGCGCCGCAAGGCCGTGACCGAATCGCTGAAGGCCAAGACCGTGGAGGCCCTGTTCACGGCCTACGTCGAGCTGCTCAAGCAGCGCCAGAAGCTGGACGCGCGCGACGCCGAGTCGACGCTGCAGCGGTTCCTGGCTGCGAATGAGGATCTGGCGGCCAAGCCGGCGCATGCGGCGACCTCGGCGGATTTCGTGACCGGGCTGCGCAAGCTCCATGAGCGAGGCAAGGTGCGCGAGCCCGGGAAGGTGCGCAGCTACGCGCACGCGGCCTTCCGCACCGCGATGCTCGCCGCGACCGATCCGGAGATCCCGGTGAAGTTCGAGGCGTTCCACGTCACGGCCAACCCGCTGGCCACCATCCGCGCCACGCCGGCGCGAGCGGACAAGCGCCCCATGACTGTGGCCGAGCTGCGCACCTTCTGGACCATCGCCAAGGCGGCCGAGGGCACCACGGGCGCACTGATGCGCCTGCACCTCTTGACCGGCGGGCAGCGCATCGCCCAGCTGCTGCGCCTCAAGCGCGAGGACGTGCACGCCGACCGCATCGTGCTGCACGACCCGAAGGGACGCAGGAGCGAGGCCCGGCGCCATGTTGTCCCGCTGCTGGCCGACGCCAAGACTGCGCTCAAGGCGTTCAATGGCGCACCCGACGTGTTCACTGTGGACGGCAAGGCGATCACACCCGCGGTGCTCGCCCGGCTGGAGGCGGAGGCCATCGGCGACAAGATCGAGGCCTTCGAGCCCAAGCGGCTGCGTTCGGGCATCGAGACGGCGCTGGCGTCGCTCGGCGTCGGCCGCGAGATCCGCGCCCAGCTGCAGAGCCACGGCCTGGGCGGCGTGCAGGACCGTCACTACGATGACCACGACTACCTCGCCGAGAAGCGCGCCGCGCTGCAGGCTCTGCTCGACCTGCTCAACAGGAAGCGCTCGGCCAAGGTGACACCAATTCGCGGAGCCGCGGCGTAGCGCTGCAATGGCTCACAGTTCGTGCCAGGCTACCGCGACGGCGGGAAAAGCGGGAACCTTCACCCGCCTGCCTGGCGCCCCGAATCGAAGGCGAGCGCGTGAAGGAGCGCAGCAGTGTCCAACTCCATCGAATCGCTTTTGACGGACGCCGAGCACGGATTCATTTCTGTGGCCGACACGCTCGGCGCCATACAACGCGCCACCGGGGCCAGCGAAGCGGATTCCGCGAAGACGCTCTGCCTGCTGGCCGAGCGCGACAAGCTTCCGCCCTTCGTCTTCTGGACGGATCAGGGTCTCCACGAGTTCACGGATGCCACCAGTGCGATCGGCGAGATCCTCAAGGCCTTGGCGAGCGTTTCCGCAGGCGCTCGGACAGCGTCGGAGCTTGCTCAGACATTGACGGCAGCCGGCTTCGAGAGTGCCGCCCTGTTCGTGGCGCTGGGGGCCGTTGATCCGCGCATCGTGCCTGCATCCGCCGAGGCACCACCTGGCTTTGAAGTGGTCGGAGAGCCGGGCGGCGACCGGGACGCACCTCAGGCAATGCCATCGCCGCCTGACGAGGTGCAACAGCTGAACCACAGCGGCGAGTCCCTGCCGGAACCACTGACGACGGCGCAGATCGCCTTTGCATTTGGGTCCCTGTGGCCCAAGGAGTGGAGGAGGTCGACGCTGGGAAAATACCTGGAGAGGGGCACGCCGAAGTCCCTGGAAGGCGCCATCGTGAAGCGAGCCCAGCTCGGCAGCAGGGAAGGGCGCCAGTGGAATCCCGTGAGGTTTGCGGAATGGCTGCGCGACAAGCAGCATGTCAAGGAAGCGCAAATCGGCAGTGCCTTCAGGACGGTTAATGAACTGCGCGCATGGAATGGCGAGTGGCTCAAGGCCTGGGACGCGTTTCACGAATATCGGGACTAGGTGGCCACTCAGTCACGAGCTGCTAGCGCCGGCTACGTCACTGGAGCGGCCGCAAGGGTCCGCATCCGTCGTTGGCCGACGTGGCCCGCAGGTCATCGGCAAGACGGACGGTCAGTATCTGGTCAGAAACCGGTTACTTTCGGAGCGCCTTTTCGGCTGTAACTACCTGATTTGCCACGGTTTCGACGGTAACAAATCAGACGCCTCGGCCTGCGGGCGCTCCGTGGGCTGTACCGTGCCTCAGCCGCATCCTGCGTGGCGTTCCCGGTGCGCCCGTAGCCGACTACCTCGGCGGCTTGTCCAGGCCCAGGATCTTCCGCAACGTGGGCGGCACGTCCCGCTGATCGTAGAGGTCGTAGTCATGGACCAGCGCGAGCGTCATCATGATGTTTTCGAGCTCGGCTTCGTCCAAAGGAAGGGCCGCCGAGCACTTCGGGCAGCGCACACCGATGTCGAAATACTCGGCGAGCGTGCGCTCGAACTCGTAGCCGCACTCGTCGCACTCGAACGGCAGCAGTTCCTCGAGGATGCGTGAAACCAGGGCCTTATCCATGGCAGCCAAGAAGCGTTTCGAAGGCCCGAGGCGGATCTCTGCAGCCAGTCGCACCCGACGACAGAGACGCGCGTCCAGCCAAGACAGACGTCGGCGGGCAGGATAGGCAACGACGTCGACGGCGTCAATCGAGCCGCCAGGCCTCCGGCACCCCCAATCGGCACGATCGCGGGGCCGGTCGCAAGTGGGCGCATCGGCCAACACGCCGGCGGCGGATGCCACGGTTACCGGCGCCAGCAGCGTCGATCCGGTGGTAACCACGCCGGTAACCTTGGCCCTTGGCCTCGACGACCTGCCGCTCCGTAGGGGTCGTTTCGCTGCGTACCTCGCTGCGTACTGCATCCTTGCGTACCAGCGCAGCGCGCCTGTCAGCCGTCGCGCTCCGATGTCAACTCGACGTGCTGCCGGCGCTGCTCACGCAGCATCTCGCGGACCTGCTTGAGCGCCTTCCGCATGGCCCCGGTGCTCAGGCCATGCGTGACCGCGTTCTGCGAGGCCCTCGCCTTGCCCTCCTCAGTGCGTGGGCCCGTCGACCGCTCCCATGGCTTCCACCGGCGGATGGCTTCTGCGGCCCTGGCCCGGCGCTCCGGCGTCCAGCGTGACTTGCTCATGGGTCCTGTCCTGTAAAAGTTCGTTTTCGCGGCTTTCCGCTTTCTCGCGCCCGCGCGCACGAGGCTCGGACGACGGCTGCGTGCCGTTGTTCACCACCTGCTGCTGCGCGACGTTCGCCTGCCGCATGAAGGTGACGGCGCGCGGATTCTTGGCCTCGATGAGCGTCTGCAGGGTTGCTCGGCTCTGCGCCTGGGCCTTGAGCGCGAGCCGCATGTACGTCTCGGCCGCGTCGAGGTGGGCGCCCATGTTCATGGCGGCCCGCCGGGCCAGTTCGGCGAAGATGGCGTTCAGGGTCAGTGCCTGCGCCTGGAGTAGCTGCTCGGCGGCACCGAGCTTGCCGTCGCTCGCTGCCCGTCCAGTCGTCACAATCTGCTCGTGCATCGCGATCAGGTCGATTTCCTCGCCGGCCAAGCCTTTGCCGTAGGCCTGGGCAATGATCGCCAGCGGCAAGATGCCCTCGGCGGTGAGGCGTCCCGAGGTCTTCGCTCGGGCTTTCGGGTCCGCCTGGTGCTCGGCCGGCGCCGCGACGGCGCCATGGTTGCTGCTGGCAGGGATGGTCTTCGGCTTTGTCGTCATGGTCGGGCGTGTCCTGTCGATCAGCGGCGCCGGCAGCGATGCATGCGCGGGTCGTAGCGGGGGCTGAAGCGGGCAATTTCGGCGTTGCGCCGGGCCGCGGCGGAGTGCCGGGCGCGCCAATAGGCCCAGCGGGCACGAGACGCGCGCCAGAGCGCCTGGAGGGAGCACGGTAAGGGCATGGCAGCACCTGCACCCGTCAGCGGCCCAGCGCCGCGGCTTGCTTGTCCAGCCAATCGCCACCGTCCATGGCCCCAGGCTCGGCAGCGCCGCGATCTCCTGCCGCCTGGTGCGTGCGCAAGTACACGCTCAGCGCCGTCGATTCGTGGCCGCGCGGCACCTTCAGGCCGAGCCTTCGGCAGCCATAGGCGGCGACCTGCTGCTCGTCCATGTCGGCGTGATCGAAGGTGCCGATGTGCTCGGCCAACTGCGCCGCCAGGCGGTCGCGGGCGGCCATGCGCCGGATCACCGCAGCCGCGGCGTGGTTCTTCGTGGATGTGTTCATGGTCATTCCTTCGCGGTGGTCGAGCATGCTGCTCGGGTGGATGGTGTCGAGGATGGTGCTGGCCGTGGGAGCTCAGATCGCGTCCGCCTGGGCGATCACCAGGCGCGCGCCGTCGCCGATCATGGCGTGGCTGACCCTGATCCGGCACTTGGCGCCGACGCAGCCGTCGATGGCGCAGCCCTGGCCACCGAGCGCACCGGTCAACCTGACCAGGCGGCTGCCGAAGCTCAGGCTGTCCGGGAGCGAGTCGACGACGACGGCGCCGGCGCACGGGCCGTGGGTGATCGCGATGGCGACCTGCACGAAGCGGCCTTCTCGCGTGACGCGCCGTCGCACGGCCAGCAGCTGGGCGTAGTAGGTCGCCTGCGGCACGTCGGCCGGGGTGCTCCCGGACTGCCAGACAGCGTCCTGCGCAGGCGCGACGTCGACGGACGCCTCGGAGGTCGCGGCACCCCGAAGGGACTCCGAAAACTCGGGGTGATCGATCTTCCACTTGTTCAGCGTCGACTCGGACACTCCGAAAACCGTCGCCAGGTCCTTGTCGGTCGCGCCCTGCCGGCGCAGTTCGCGGGCGCGCTCCGAAAACTCGACGCGGTAGCTGGTCGGCCGACCGCCCGCACGGCGCGCGCCGCCCGGGGAGCCCTGCAGGTTGTTCTGGGATTCGCTCATGGATTCGTTCCTCGGGAGTGGTCAGGCCTGCTGCCCGGCTGCCGCCTGCAGATCCTGGATCGCGCGGCGCCGCTCGGTGATGGCGCCGAAGAGATCAAGCGCCTGCGCCGCGGTGAACTTGCGCCGCAGCACTCCGTCGAGGACCTCCTCGATCTTGGCGGCGTCGTCGAGCCGGCCATCCCGGCGCGCCTCGAGCAGCGCATCGAGCGCGGTCAGGGATTGGAG
>JAJYTY010000185.1 GCA_021792835.1 Pseudomonadota bacterium | reverse complement strand
CGACGGCGGTGTTTGGCACCTCGATGTCGGCTCATCTCATCCTGGGGCTGTAGCCGGTCCCAAGGGTATGGCTGTTCGCCATTTAAAGAGGTACGTGAGCTGGGTTTAAAACGTCGTGAGACAGTTTTGTCCCTATCTTCCGTGGGCGCTGGAAGCTTGAGAGGGCCTGCTCCTAGTACGAGAGGACCGGAGTGGACGCACCCCTGGTGTACCGGTTGTCACGCCAGTGGCATCGCCGGGTAGCTATGTGCGGAAGAGATAACCGCTGAAAGCATCTAAGCGGGAAACTCGCCTCAAGATAAGGCTTCCCTGGGGACTCGATCCCCCTGAAGGGTCGTTGAAGACTACAACGTTGATAGGCTGGGTGTGGAAGCGCAGCAATGCGTTGAGCTAACCAGTACTAATTGCCCGTGAGGCTTGATCCTATAACCTTGATCTGGACCGATCCAATCGCAAATCCCGGCTCACCCCGGATTGTCAGCTCCCGAATTCCGGTTGCGGAAATACCAACAACAATGCCGCAACCCACCAGTTACGCCTGATGACCATAGCGAGGTGGAACCACTCCTTCCCATCCCGAACAGGACCGTGAAACGCCTCAGCGCCGATGATAGTGCGCATTCGCGTGTGAAAGTAGGACATCGTCAGGCTCCCCTTCCAGCCCGTCTACCTGTGAAAAACAAGTAGACGGGCTTTTGTCTTTGGCGCGCGCGGCGCTTGCCGGCGAGTCGCCCGATAATCCGGACCGGATGGATTCCCGTATCCAATTCGGATTTCGATGCCGATTTCGATGCCGATTCCGGTTCCGAGTCCCATGCCGATGAGCATGCCCGCATCCGTGACCACGGCCGCGACGCGCGGCTGCGCCGACCCGGTCGCCGCCGATGGCGCGGCGACATGGCGTGCCTGCGTCGCGCCGATGCTCGACTGGACCGATCGCCACTGCCGCTACTTCCATCGTCAGCTCAGCCGTCATGCCCGGCTGTATACCGAGATGATCACCACCGGTGCGCTGCTGTTCGGCGACCAGGCGCGGCATCTGGACTTCGACCCCGCGGAGCAGCCGGTCGCGCTCCAGCTGGGGGGCAGCGAGCCGCAGGCGCTGGGCGAATGCGCGCGCCTGGCGCTGCGCTGGGGATACGCGGAGGTCAACCTGAACTGCGGCTGTCCCAGTCCGCGGGTGCAGCGCGGCGCCTTCGGCGCCTGCCTGATGGCGGAGCCGGCGCTGGTGCGCGACTGCGTGGCGGCGATGCGTGACGCGGTGGGCGATGGCCTGCCGGTGACGGTCAAGCATCGCGTCGGCATCGATCGCATCGAGGACTACGGCTTCGTGCGCGACTTCGTGGGCACGGTGGCGCAGGGCGGCTGCGAGGTGTTCATCGTGCATGCCCGCAACGCCTGGCTGGACGGGCTCAGTCCGAAGGACAACCGCGAGATCCCGCCGCTGCGTCCCGAATTCGCATACCGGCTCAAGCGCGAGTTCCCGGATCTGCGCATCGTGCTCAACGGAGGGGTGCGTGACGATGTGCAGATGCGCGAGCACCTGTGCCATGTCGATGGCGTGATGGTCGGTCGCGAGGCCTACCAGCGCCCGGGCTGGCTGGCCGGCTGGGATCGGGACTATTTCGGCCGCGAGCTGACCCCGCCGGTCGACGCGCAGGGCGTCGAGGCCGCGATGCTCGCCTATTGCGAGCGCATGGCGGCGGAGCACGTGGCGCCGTTCGCCGTGGTGCGCCACATGCTGGGCCTGTGGAAGGGCGCGCCGGGAGCGCGCGCGTGGCGCCAGGCGATGAGCGATCCGCGCCACCGGCGCCTGGATGCGCGCGGCCTGTTCGAGGTCGCGGCGCGCGCCCGCACCGAGGCGGCCGGCGCGAGCCTGGCCGCGGCCTAGCTTCCGGCCTGACCGGAGCGGTCGGCGGGCGCGCCGTCGCCGAGCACTTCGTCCCCAGCCCGCTGCAGGTGCTGCAGGGTCTGCTGCGGGCGGTACGCGGCCGCGGCTGAGCAGCGGCCGCGGGCTGCATCAGGCCGGCTGCGCAAGCGCCGTCGCGCCGGCCGGGTCGAAGTGCCGCAGCACCCGCGCCGCCAGTTCGTCGAAGGCCTCGGCGTGCGTCACCTGCATCGACGCGGCCTGCGCGAACTGCTGGTAGTTGCGCTGCATGGACGCGCCATAGCTGGGGTCATAGTGCTGTTCGAGGAGTTCGCGCGTGAGTTCGGCGAACTCGCCGCTGGCGGCCATGCGCTGCCAGCGCGTCACCGCCTGCGCCCCGCGCAGCTCGTGCAGCGTGCGCAGCCGTCGCTGCAGCTCCTCGGGGTCGGCGCGCATGTCGGCGTAGTCGCCGAGCAGCACCTGCACGCGTACCTCGGGTGCGGCCTGCAGGCTCAGGCATTCCGAGGCGCGCATGCGCTCGATCAGGGCCGGCGGGACCTGCAGGCGTCCGATCCGGCGGCTTTCGCTCTCGACGAACACCGGGCGCAGCGGATCGAAGTCGCGCATGCGTTCCCAGATGCGGGTCTCGAAGGCCTTTTGCGTGGGCTGCGGCTCGTCGGTCATGGCGCCGAGCACCGAGCCGCGGTGCGCGGCCAGGCGTTCCAGGTCCAGCACCTGCGCGCCGCGCGCGTGCAGCGCCAGCAGCAGCCGGCTCTTGCCGCAGCCGGTGGGGCCGCACAACACGACCAGACGCTGCGCCTGGGCCAGGAGCGCGAGCCGTTGCACCAGTGCCGCGCGCAGGGCCTTGTAGCCGCCCTGCACCAGGCTGACCGGGAAGCCGATCTGCGCAAGCACGTGCGACATCGCGCCGGAGCGGTTGCCGCCGCGCCAGCAGTACACCAGCACCCGCTGCCGGCGAGGCCAGGCTTGCGCCGAACGCTCGAGGTGCAGCGCGATGTTGCGCGCCACCAGCGCGGCCCCCAGGCGCTTGGCCTCGAAGGATCCCTCCTGCTTGTACAAGGTCCCCACGCGCGCCCGCTCGGCGTCGTCCAGTACCCACCAGTTGGCCGCGCCCGGAAGGTGGTCGAGCGCGAACTCGCCGGGGCTGCGCACGTCGAGCACGGCGTCGAACTCGCGCAGTCGAGCCAGCGCGTCACCGGCCTCGACGGGGTGCGGGTTCATCGTCCCTTGCCGGCGGCCTGCTGCAGCAACGGCTTGAGCTGCGACCACACGGTGTCGAGCATGACCGGCTGCGCGCGCGCCGTGGGGTGGATGTTGTCGGACTGGAACCAGTCGGGGTGTCCGACGACTCCCGCCAGCAGGAAGGGCACCAGCGCCGCGTGCTGCCATTGCGCGACCTGCGGGAAGATGGCCTCGAAGCCCTTCGTGTACGCGGGGCCGTAGTTCGGCGGAATGCGCATGCCCACGATCAGCACGCGCGCGCCGGACAACTGGCAGGCGCTGACGATGGAACGCAGGTTGGACTCGGTCGCGGCCAGCGACAGGCCGCGCAGCGCGTCGTTGCCGCCGAGTTCGACCACCACCACCTTCGGGCTGTCGCGCCCCAGCAGCGCCGGCAGGCGGCTGAGCCCGCCGGCCGTGGTCTCGCCACTGATGCTGGCGTTGACCACCCTCCAGTCCATGTGTCTGTCGTGCAGGCGCTTTTGCAGCAGCGCCACCCAGCCGCTGCCGGTGTCCAGCCCGTATCCGGCCGACAGGCTGTCGCCCATGACCAGCAGCACGGGCTTGCCGGCGGCCATCGCGTTGCCGCCGCCCCACGCCGCCAGTCCCAGCAGCACAGTTCCTAGAATGAGAGCCCATCTACGTCGCATGCCATGTCCTCGAAATTTCCATCGACTTCCATTGTCGCCCAGCAACTGCGCAAGACGGTGAGCGACGCCGGCGGCGAGCTGGTGGTGCTCGACGACATCGACCTCGAGGTCCCCGCTGGTAGCAGCCTGGCCATTGTCGGCCCGTCGGGCTCGGGCAAGTCGACCTTGCTGGGGCTGCTGGCCGGACTCGACCTGCCGAGCGCGGGCAAGGTGTGGATCGACGGCATGGATCTGTACTCGCTGGACGAGGACGGGCGTGCCGCGCTGCGCGCCGCGCGCATGGGATTCGTGTTCCAGAATTTCCAGCTGATCGAGCACCTGGATGCGTTGCACAATGTGTCCCTGGCGCTGGACATCGCGGGCGCCGAGCCGCAGTCGCTGCGGCGTGCGCGCGACATGCTCGGGCGCGTCGGGCTGGGCGGGCGCGAACACCGTCGGCCGGGCGTGTTGTCGGGGGGCGAGCAGCAGCGCGTGGCGCTGGCACGCGCCTTCGTCACGCACCCGCGACTGCTGCTGGCGGACGAGCCGACCGGAAACCTGGACGCGGCCACTGGAGCGCGCATCATCGATCTGCTGTTCGAGTTGCAGCGCCAGCAGGGCACGACGCTGGTGCTGGTGACCCACGATTCCCAGCTGGCGTCGCGTTGCGACGCCGTGCTGGAACTTCAAGCCGGCCGGGTGCTGCGAGGCAGGCGCGCGGATTCCGAACCCTTGCCCTCCATCCCATGAGCCTGAAGCTGCTGTATGGCTTCCACGCGGTCGGTGCGCGCTTGCGCGTGGCCCCGCAAAGCGTGCGCGAACTGCTGGTCGACGCGTCGCGCCACGATGCGCGCATGCGCCAGCTGCTGCTGCGCGCCGAACAGGCCGGGGTGCAGGCGCAGACGGTACCGGGGGCGCGCCTGGACGCGCTGGTCGGCGAGCGCCGCCACCAGGGAGTCGTGGCGCGCGTGGAGGCGCTGGCGCAACCGACCACGCTGGACGCGGTGCTCGACGGCGCGGGCGATTCGCCGCTGCTGCTCGGGCTCGACGGGGTCACCGACCCGCACAATCTCGGTGCCATGCTGCGCAGCGCCGACGCCGCGGGAGCGCATGCGGTGTTCGCCCCGAAGGATCGCGCGGTGGGGCTGACGCCGGCGGCGGCCAAGGTGGCCAGTGGCGCGGCCGATACCGTGCCCTACCTGATGGTGACCAACATGGCACGCGCGCTTGCGGGTCTGCGCGAGCGCGGAGTGCGCGTGGTCGGCGCCGCCGGCGAGGCCCCGGCCAGCGTGTTCCACAGTGATCTGCGCGGCCCGCTGGCGCTGGTGCTCGGTGCCGAGGGCAGCGGCCTGCGCCGACTGGTGCGCGAGGGTTGCGACGAGCTGGTGCACATTCCCATGCTGGGCAGCGTGGACAGCCTGAACGTGTCGGTCGCCGCCGGCGTGTGCCTGTTCGAGGCGGTGCGCCAGCGCGCCGCCTCGTAGGGGGGGCGGCCCGGGCCCGCCCGCGCGGATTCACGCTGCGATGCAGCAGGGTTTCGGGTCTATAATGCGAAAGTTTTGTCGACCCCGGGCGTCGGTCCGGCCTGCCGACGGACCGCCGCGCAGGCATTGCCATTGCAATAGGCATTGCGATGCCGCGTGGCGAAATTCGCGAACCGGCCCCGCCAGGTGCCGGGCGACGTGTCGGGACGGCGCAGGCTGCGCGCCCGGTGACGCGCCCGGTTGTGGGCCGGATTTGAGACCCAACCTAGGAATGACCCATGTCCGCTTCCATGCGTGAAATGCTCGAGGCCGGTGTGCACTTCGGCCACCAGACCCGGTTCTGGAACCCGAAGATGGCTCCGTACATTTTCGGCCATCGCAACAAGATCCACATCGTCAACCTCGAGAAGACGTTGCCGATGTTCCAGGACGCGTGCAAGTACGCGCGCCAGATGGCGGCGCGCCGCGGCACCATCCTGTTCGTCGGCACCAAGCGTCAGGCCGGCGAGATCGTGCAGACGGAGGCGCAGCGCTGCGGCATGCCCTTCGTGAACGCGCGCTGGCTGGGCGGCATGCTGACCAACTTCAAGACGGTCAAGGGATCGATCAAGAAGCTCAAGGACATGCAGACCCAGATCGCCGAAGGCGCGCTGGAGCACATGACCAAGAAGGAACAGCTGATGTTCCAGCGCGAGCTGGTCAAGCTGGAGAAGTCCATCGGCGGCATCCAGGACATGAGCGCGCTGCCCGACGCGATGTTCGTGATCGACGTCGGCTATCACAAGATTGCCGTCGAGGAAGCCCACATGCTGGGCATCCCGATCATCGGCGTGGTCGACACCAATCACTCGCCGATCGGCATCGATCACGTGATTCCGGGCAATGACGACTCGGGCAAGGCGGTGGCGCTGTACTGCCGCGGTGTCGCCGACGCGATCCTCGAGGGCCGCAACGACGCGCTGAGCGAGACCGTGCAGGCCTCCGGCGAGGAAAGCGCCGAATTCGTCGAGGTGGCCGACGAGCCGCCCGCGGCCTGACGGCCCCGCCGGGCCGACCGCTAGGTCGCCCGCCAGGTATCGAAGGGGGGCTGCTCGCAGCCCCCTTGTTCAATTCAGGATCGAATCAGGAGTGCATTTATGGCGGCAATCACCGCATCCATGGTCGCTGAACTTCGCGCCAAGACCGACGCCCCGATGATGGAGTGCAAGAAGGCCCTGACCGAGGCCGAGGGCGACATGGGGCGCGCCGAGGAACTGCTGCGCGTCAAGCTGGGCAGCAAGGCCAGCAAGGCCGCGTCGCGCGTGACGGCCGAGGGCATCGTGGCCGTGCACATCGACGGCGACGTGGGCGCCATGGTCGAGATCAACTGCGAAACCGATTTCGTGGCCAAGAACGACGACTTCCTGGCCTTCGGCAAGATGCTGGCGCGCCTGGTCGCCGAGCGCGATCCGGCCGACGTGGCCGCGCTGTCCGCGCTGGAGGTCGACGGCGCGAGCGTGGAGGCGCAGCGCACCACGCTGATCGGCAAGATCGGCGAGAACATGACCATCCGCCGCTTCAAGCGCT
>JAJYTY010000184.1 GCA_021792835.1 Pseudomonadota bacterium | reverse complement strand
ATCCGTCTCAGCTGGCGCCCGTACCGCTCGGTGCTGGCGAGCATCCGGCGTTTCGACCCCGACGTCGTGCACGTCGCCACCGAGGGCCCGCTCGGACTGGCGGCGCGGCGCGCCGCGCTGCGCATGGGCATCGCGCTGACCAGTGCCTATCACACGCGATTTCCCGAATACGTGAAAGCGCGCTTCGGCATCCCGCTGGGCTGGACCTACGCCTACCTGCGCTGGTTTCACGGCGCCGCGCGCACCACCCTGGTGCCCACCCGGGTGGTGCGCGACGACCTCGCCGCGCATGGACTGCGGCACCTGGAGATCTGGTCGCGCGGGGTCGACCCGGGAATCTTCCATCCGCGCCCCGGACAACGCCTGGACGGCAAGCCCCCGGTGTTCCTGTACGTGGGGCGCGTCGCGGTGGAGAAGAACGTCGACGCTTTCGTCGACCTCGACCTGCCGGGCACCAAGTGGGTGGTCGGCGAGGGACCGGAACTCGAGCGCATCCGCCGCCGCCACCCCGAGGTGCGCTTTCTCGGCGTGCTGTCGCCGGATCGCCTGGCCGAGGTGTACTCGGGAGCCGACGTGTTCGTCTTCCCCAGTCGCACCGACACCTTCGGCCTCGTGCTGGTGGAGGCGCTGGCCTGCGGCTGCCCGGTGGCGGCCTACCCTGTGAGCGGCCCGCTGGACGTGATCGGCGACGCCCCTGCCGGGGTGCTGCACGAGGACCTGCGCAGCGCCTGCATCGAGGCGCTGCGCATTCCGCGCCACAACGCGGTGGCACACGCGCGCCGCTTCAGCTGGGAGCGCGCGACCGAGCAGTTCCTGCAGCAACTGCGCCGCGCCGCCGACCCCGAGAGCTGGGACGAAGCGGCTCCCGCGCGTTGACCCCGCGCCCCCACGAGCACCGCCTTGCACAGCGCGTCGCCCTACAAGACCTCCGGAGTCACGCGCGCACTGGGCGCGCTGCGCAACTCGCTGCGCGGCCTGCGCGCCGCCTGGCGCACCGAATCGGCGCTGCGACAGGAGGGGCTGCTGGCCCTGCTGCTGCTTCCGCTGGGGCTGTGGCTGGGGCACGACGGCGTGCAGCGCGCGCTGCTGGGCGGCTCGGTGCTGCTGGTGCCGATCGTCGAGTTGCTCAACACCTCGCTGGAATGCGCGGTGGACCGCATTTCCCTCGAACGCAACGAACTCAGCCGTCAGGCCAAGGACCTCGGAAGCGCCGCGGTGCTGCTAACCTCGGTGCTGTGCGCCGGCACCTGGGCGCTGGTGCTGTTCCCGCGCTGGCTGTGATCCTGGGCCGCGTCGCGGCCTATCGCGCCATCCGCGCAATCCGCTTGTGCTCCACCATGCATTCCCTTTGTGTCTATTGTGGTTCGCGCGTCGGCGCGGACCCGCTATATGAACAGACGGCGACCCGCCTGGGCCGGACCATCGCGGCGCGCGCCATGACCATGGTCTACGGCGGCGGCAGCGTCGGCCTGATGAACGTCACCGCGGACGCGGCGCTGGCGGCAGGCGCCCGCGTGATCGGCGTGACCACCGAACTGCTGATGCGCCGCGAGGTCGGGCACGCCGGCCTGAGCGAACTGCACGTGGTGCAGACCATGCACCAGCGCAAGAAGATGATGGCCGATTTCGCGGATGGCTTCGTCGCGCTTCCAGGCGGCCTGGGCACCCTCGAGGAACTGTTCGAGGTCTGGACCTGGCGCCAGCTCGGCTACCACAACAAGCCGGTGGGCCTGCTCAACGTGCGGGGCTACTACGACGGCCTGCTGGACTTCCTGTCGCAGACCCATGAACAGGAATTCGTGCGCCCCGAGGTGCTCGGGCTGCTGCTGGTCGACGACGACCCCGAGCGCCTGCTCGAGCGCATGAGCGGCGCGCAGCCGGTGTCCGAGGATCCGTGGTGGCGCATGCGCGAAACCATCTGAGGGCCCCCGGGCCGTGCCTCGCGCGGCCCGGGCCGCGGGCTACACGGCGGCTTCGCCGGTCTCGCTGGTGCGGATGCGGATCACCTGCTCGACACTGGTGACGAAGATCTTGCCGTCGCCGATCTTGCCGGTGCGCGCGGACTTGACGATGGCGTCGATGGCCGGCTCCACCTGGTCGTCCTTGACGACCACCTCGATCTTCACCTTCGGCAGGAAGTCCACCACGTATTCGGCACCGCGATACAGCTCGGTGTGGCCTTTCTGGCGCCCGAAGCCCTTGACCTCGGTGACGGTCAGACCGGTGACCCCGACCTCGGCGAGCGCCTCGCGTACCTCGTCGAGCTTGAACGGCTTGATGATCGCGGTGATCTGTTTCATGGTTTTCCTCGCTGAATGGCTGCGCGACGCGCCGCCGTCACGGCCGCCGCTTCGTCTTTCACTGTAACCGATCAGGACTCGCGACGTGCCGCGGCGAGCGCCGCGGCGTGTGCCTCGCTCTCCTCGCGCCAGCGTGAGGTGATCGGGTAGCGCCAGTCACGCCCGAAGGCACGGTGGGTGATGCGCACCCCGGGCGGTGCCTGGCGTCGCTTGTATTCGGCCACGCGCAGCAATCCCAGCACGCGCTCGATGGCGGCCGCCGGAAGCCCCTGCGCCAGCATGTCCTCCACGCTGCGGTCGTTTTCCATGTAGGCCTCGAGAATCGCGTCCAGCACCTCGTAGGGCGGCAGGCTGTCCTGGTCGAGCTGGTCGGGGCGCAGTTCGGCCGACGGGGGCCGCTCGATGATGCGCCGCGGGATCGGCTCGGGCTGCCCGGCCTGCGCGGCCTGCTGGTTGCGCCAGCGCGCCAGCTCCCACACGAGGGTCTTGCGCACGTCCTTGATCACCGCGAAGCCCCCGACCATGTCGCCGTACAGGGTTGCGTAGCCGGTGGCCATCTCGCTCTTGTTGCCGGTGGTCAGGACCATCGAGCCGCTGTTGTTCGACAACGCCATCAACAGCATGCCGCGGATGCGCGCCTGCAGGTTCTCCTCGGTGGTGTCGCCATCGCGCGCATGCAGCAGCGGGCGCAGCACGGCACGAAAGCTGTCGAACATCGGCGCGATGTCGACCTCGTCGTGGCGCACGCCGAGGCGTCGCGCCATTTCCCGCGCGTCCTCGAGGGAGATCGGCGCCGTGTAGGGCGACGGCATCATCACCGTGTATACGTTCCGCGGGCCCAGCGCGTCCACCGCGATGGCCAGCACCAGCGCCGAATCGACGCCTCCGGACAGGCCGATGAGCACTCCGGGGAAGCCGTTCTTGCGCACGTAATCGCGGGTGCCGGTGACCAGCGCCGACCAGGCCTGCCGGTGCAACGACGCCGGCGCAGCGATCTCGCCGGGAACGGGCCGAGCACCGTCGAAGCGCGCCAGCAGCAGGCGCTCCTCGAACTGGGGCGCGCGCAGGCAGGCCTCGCCGCCGGCGTCGAGCACGAAGGAGCCCCCGTCGAACACCAGTTCGTCCTGCCCTCCCACGCCATGCGCGAACACCAGCGCCATGCCGGTCTCGCGGCAGCGCCGTCGCATCATCTCCTCGCGTTCACCGCTCTTGCCCAGATGGAACGGCGAGGCGTTGAGCACCAGCAGCACCTGCGCGCCGGCCTCGCGGGCGCGCCGGGGGGCTTCGGGGAACCACGCGTCCTCGCACACATTGATGCCCAGGCGCACGCCCTCGCAGTCGAACACCACCGGCTCGCCGCCGCTGGCGAAGTAGCGCCGCTCGTCGAACACCTGGTAGTTGGGAAGTTCGAGCTTGCCGTAGGTCGCCTCGACGCGCCCGCCGCGCAGCAGCGACGCCGCGTTCCAGCGCAGCGGGCGCTGCGTCGATGGGGTACGCTCGTCGGCGACGGCACCCGGCACATGCGGATGGCCGACGACCAGCGCCATGCCCTCGAGGTGCCGCAGGCGCAGCGCCAGCTCGCGCAGGCTCTGCGCCACCGCCCGCATGAACGCCGGGCGCAGCAGCAGGTCCTCGGGCGGGTAGCCGGTCAGCGCCAGCTCCGGGGTCAGCAACAAGCGGGCGCCCTGCGCGTGGGCCTGCGCGGCCAGTTGCTCGATGGCACGCGCATTGCCGGCAAGGTCGCCGACGCTGGGATTGAATTGGGCAATCGCGATGGACAGGGGCATGGAAGCGGATTTTCGCATCGACGTCACCGAAGGGCTCGAAACGGTGGATCCCGGGGAGTGGGACGCACTGGTCGCGGCCACACCCGGCACCACGGTGTTCCAGCGCCACGCCTGGCTGCAGGCGCTGCAGGCCAGCGGCTGCGCGGTGCCGGCAAGCGGCTGGCAGGCGCTGGTACTGCACCTGCGCGATGGCGCCGGGGCGCTCGCCGCGGCCTGCGTGGTCTATGCCAAGGGGCACTCGATGGGGGAGTACGTGTTCGACTGGGCCTGGGCCGATGCCCACGAGCGCTGCGGCCTGCCCTACTACCCCAAGCTGCTGCTGGCCACGCCGTTCACGCCGGTCGGCGGCGCGCGCCTGCTCGGGCGCGACGTGCCGGCCCGCCAGGCGCTGCTGCGGGCCTTGCTGCAACTGGCGCGCTCCACGGGCGTGTCGTCGCTGCACCTGCTGTTCCTCGCCCCTGGCGAAGAGGAGCTTTGCGAGCACGCCGGGCTGCTGCTGCGGCGCACGCTGCAGTTCCACTGGCGCCAGGCGCAGCCGCCGTGGCCCGACTTCGACGCCTTCGTCGGCGCGATGAACCACGACAAGCGCAAGAAGCTGCGCCAGGAACGCCGCAAGGTGCGCGAATCCGGAGTGCAACTGCGGCGCCTGCAGGGCGCCGCCATCGACCGCGGCGCGTGGGAGCTGTTCCTGCGCTGCTACGAACAGACCTATGCCGAGCATGGGTCGATGCCGTACCTGAACCTGGACTTCTTCCTGCGCGCCGGGGAGCAGTTGGGCGAGCATCTGCTGCTGATCGTCGCCAGCCTTCACGGCGAGGACATCGCCTGCTCGCTGATCGTGCTGGACCCGGCCCTGCGACGCGCCTACGGGCGCTACTGGGGCGCGCTGCGCCACGTGCCGCTGCTGCACTTCGAGCTGTGCTACTACGAGCCGCTGCAGTTCTGCCTGGAAAACGGCTACGAGGCCTTCGAGGGGGGCGCGCAGGGCAGTCACAAGATGGCTCGCGGACTGCTGCCGGCGCAATGTGTCTCGGCGCACTGGATCGCCGAGCCGCGCCTGCGCGCGGCCATCGCCGCGCACCTGCGGCGCGAGACCCCGATGGTGCAGCAGCAGTTCGACGAACTCCGCGAGCACGCGCCGCTGCGCCGCGACCCGCAGCAGCCGGCGCCCGGCCTCGCCGCCACGCCGTCGATCGGCCCCTGAGCAGGCCCGAGCCGACCTCAGCGCGGCAGCGCCGCCTGCAGCGCGCGCAGCTGCAGCTGCGCCTGCACATGCCCGAGCAGCCCGGCACAGGCGGTCTCGAGCAGGTCGAGCACGCGCTCGAAGCCCTGCGCGCCGCCGTAGTAGGGATCGGGCACGATGTCGCTGCCGGCGCGCGGCGCGAAACTCATCATCAGGCGCAGCTTGTGCTGCAGCTGCGGCGGGCAGGCCTGGCGCAACAGTTCGAGGTTGTCGTGGTCCATCGCCACGATCAGGTCGAAGCGCTCGAAGTCGGCCGTCTCCACCTGGCGCGCGCGCAAGCCGCTCAGGTCGATCCCGCGGCGCGACGCATGGCGCTGCGCGCGCGCATCGGGCGGTTCGCCGACGTGGTAGCCGTGGGTGCCCGCCGAGTCGATGCGCAGCTGCTCCAGCAGGCCGGCCTGCTCCGCCGCCGCGCGCAACACGCCATGCGCGCTCGGGGAGCGGCAGATGTTGCCCATGCAGCAAAACAGCACGGCGTAACGGGAATTCTCGGCGGTCATCGGGGTGCGGGCGGGCCGGAGGGATCGATCCGACACTGTACACGCGCAGCGCAACGACGCGGCGTCCACGACCACCTAGGCGTTGCGTGCGTCCTGGTCGTGGTCGAAGCCGGCGCCGAACACGCGTCGGCGCAATTCGGCGAGCTGGTCGCGCACGCGCGCGGCCTGCTCGAACTCCAGGTTGCGCGCGTGCTCGATCATGCGCTTTTCCAGGCGCCGGATCTCGCGCGCCACATCCTTCTCGTCCAGGCTTTCCAGGCGCGCGTGTTCCTCGTCGGCGCGCGCCTGGGCACGCGCGTCGGCGCCGGAGGCGTCGAACACGCCGTCGATCAGCTCGCGCACCTCCTTGCGGATGCCGCGCGGCGTGATGCCGTGTTCGCGGTTGAACTCGATCTGGCGCGCGCGCCGGCGCTCGGTCTCGCCAATGGCGGCGCGCATCGAGTCGGTCTGCGCATCGGCGTACAGGATCGCCTTGCCGTGCACGTTGCGCGCGGCGCGCCCGATGGTCTGGATCAGCGAACGCTCGGAGCGCAGGAAGCCCTCCTTGTCGGCGTCGAGAATCGTCACCAGCGAGACCTCCGGGATGTCCAGGCCCTCGCGCAGCAGGTTGATGCCCACCAGCACGTCGAACTGGCCCAGGCGCAGGTCGCGGATGATCTCCACCCGCTCCACGGTATCGATGTCGGAGTGCAGGTAGCGCACCTTCACGCCGTTGTCGCCGAGGTATTCGGTGAGCTGCTCGGCCATGCGCTTGGTCAGCGTGGTCACCAGCACCCGCTCGCCGGCCTCCACGCGCAAGCGGATCTCGCCGAGCAGGTCGTCGACCTGCGTGGACGCCGGCCGCACCTCGATCTCCGGGTCGACCAGCCCTGTCGGACGCACCAGCTGCTCGACCACCGCGTCGGCATGCTGCTGCTCATACTGTGCCGGGGTGGCCGAGACGAACACCACCTGGCGCATCTTGGTCTCGAACTCCTGGAACTTCAGCGGCCGGTTGTCCAGCGCCGACGGCAGCCGGAACCCATAGTCGAC
>JAJYTY010000183.1 GCA_021792835.1 Pseudomonadota bacterium | reverse complement strand
GATGGAGCATCTGCTGCTGGGCTCGATTCCCCGCGAGGCCTCGCTGCTTTCGTTGCTTCAGCGCAGCCACCCGAGGGTGACGGATGTGCATCTCTCCGTCGGAGGCGTGGGGCGCTACCACCTGTACGTGCAGTTCGACAAGAAGCGCGAGGGAGAGGCCAAGAACGTGATCCTCGCGGCCTTCGGCGCGCATTACGACATCAAGCAGGTGGTCGTGGTCGATACCGACGTGAACGTGCACGACCCCGCCGAGGTCGAGTGGGCGGTGGCCACACGCTTCCAGGCGGATCGCGATCTGGTGGTCATCGGTGGTGCGCAAGGATCGGTGCTCGATCCATCGACCACGGTGGGCATGCCACCCGGAGATGACCCGTCGGCGTTGCGCCACCAGGGCATCAGCGCCAAGATGGGCCTCGACGCGACGCGCCCGGTGGTCTACGAGGCACATGTGTTCACCCGCGTGCGCATTCCCGGCGAGGACGATGTCGACCCGGCGCGCGACCTGCGAGCCTTCGAGGCGTTCGACGCTGCACACTGGATCGGATGAGTCATGAGTGGCACGCGCAAGGTCATCGTCGGCATCTCGGGCGCCAGCGGTGCGATCCTTGGGGTGCGCCTGCTGCAGGCGCTGCGCGCGGGCGGGCAGGCCCAGACCCACCTGATCGTGTCCGACTCGGGCGCGCTGACCGCCGCGCACGAACTCGGGCTCAAGCGCGGCGAGATCGAGGCGCTCGCCGATGTCTGCTACAAGGTGCGCGACATCGGCGCCGCAGTGGCCAGCGGCTCGTTCCTGACCGCGGGCATGATCGTCGCCCCATGCTCGATGAAGACCCTGGCGTCGATCGCCCACGGGCTGGCCGACAACCTGATCGCACGTGCCGCCGACGTCGTGCTCAAGGAGCGCCGGAGGCTCGTGCTGGTGGCGCGCGAGACCCCGTTGAACCTTGCGCATCTGCGCAACATGTGCAGCGTCACGGAAATGGGCGGTATCGTCATGCCGCCGGTTCCCGCCTTCTACGCGCATCCGCGCAGCGTCGACGACATCGTCGATCACAGTGTCGGACGCGTGCTCGACCTGCTCGGCTTCGAGCACGACCGGATCGGTCGGCGCTGGGAGGGGCTGCGTCAGGATCGTGTGCGGGAGTGCGAGGAATGAGTGGCCTGGCGATGGAAATCGGCGACTTCGACGTCGTGATCATCGGCGCGGGGTCCGCCGGGTGCGTGCTGGCGAGTCGCTTGTCGGAGGATTCCCGACTGCGCGTCGCGCTTGTCGAGGCGGGGGAGGACACCCCCCCGGAGCGCGTCCCCCCGGAAATCCTCGATAGCTATCCACTTCCGCTGTTCCAGGGTGACACATGGACCTGGCCCGGACTCGAAGTCCGCGCCACGCGAGACTCGCTGGCGCGCCGCTACGAGCAGGCGCGGGTGGTCGGGGGCGGATCCAGCATCAACGTTCAGGCGGCGAACCGGGGGTTTGCGCGCGATTACGACGAATGGGAGGCGCTGGGCGCCAGTGGCTGGGGTTGGCGCGACGTGCTCCCTTTCTTTCGACGGCTCGAGCGCGATGTCGATTTCGACGGACCGTTGCACGGACGCAGCGGGCCGCTACCGATCCGGCGCATCTTTCCCGAGTCCTGGCCCCCGTTCTGCACCGCTTTCGCCGATGCCCTGCGGCGTCAGGGACTGCCGCTACTGCTGGACCAGAACGCCGAGCCCGGCGACGGTGTATTCCCCGCGGCGTTCTCGAACCTGTATGACCGCAGGGTCTCGGCAGCCATGGCCTACCTCGATCCGGTCACACGCAGGCGGCCCAACCTGCGCATCTTCGCGCGCACGACGGTCCAGGGCCTCGAACTTGAAGGGAGGCAGGCGCGCGCAGCACTGGCTCGCACCACCGATGGTCGCCTGCTGCGAATCGCGGCACGTGAGATCATCCTCAGTGCCGGCGCACTTCAGTCTCCGGCTCTGCTGATGCGTGCCGGCATCGGCCCGGGCGAGCATCTGCGGGAACTGGGAATTCCCCTCGTGCACGACTTGCGCGGGGTGGGTGCCAATCTGCAGGACCATCCGGCACTGACCTTCTGTCAGTACCTCGAGCCACGTTGGCGGTTTCCCGAGCGCATGCGCCGAGCCAGCATGACCGCGGCACGCCTGAGTTCAGGGCTGCCGGACTGCGAGGAGCAGGACCTGTATCTGTCCAGCGCCGGACGCGCATCGTGGCACGCGCTGGGGAATCGGCTGGGGTTGTTCTTCCTCTGGTGCAACCGGCCCTATTCACGCGGAAGCCTGCGCCTGGAATCGCCAGATCCGCAGCGCCATCCGAGGGTCGAGCTCAATCTGCTCGACGACCCGCGCGATGCGGCACGGCTGATGGCGGGCGTGCGTTTTCTCGAGCGGGCGCTGCGCGGGTCGCCGCTGCAGGCGGGTCCCGGCGAACTGTTCCCGGCAGTGTTCTCGCCGCGCGTGCGCGCGCTCAGCCGCCTCGGGTGGCGCAATCGGATCTTGACCGCTGCGGTGGCTGGCGTACTCGACGTGCAACCGCGTGGCGCCCGCCGTGCCTTGCTGCGGCGGATGTTCGCGGGCGAGGCTCCGCTGGACGCGCTGGTCGACGACGAGGCGGGGCTGTTGCGGATGGTGCGGCGCAACGTGTTCGGCGTCTGGCATCCCAGCGGAACTTGCCGCATGGGTGCAGCTAGCGACCAGCAGGCGGTGACCGACCCCCAGGGGCGGGTACACGGGGTGAAGGGCTTGCGCGTGGTCGACGCATCCCTGATGCCTAGATTGCCCACCGCGAATACCAACGTGCCGACGATCATGGTGGCGGAGAAAATCGCTCACGAAATGCTTGGCCAGCGCGCAGGCGCAGCGCCGGATCCTTGGGAAACCACTGATGAGCAGTCGCAAGGCCTCCCCGTCCAGGCCTGAAAACCTAGGCGACGCGTGCGCGGGGCTTTGCTACGATTGGTAAGTTAGCTGTCAGCATCAGGCTGCCGGCCAGCGAACTCGCAAAGCGGCCCTCGCCATGTCCTCCGCCGTCAAGATCTTCCAGGGACGATTCGGCCGTGTCGCGCTGCTGGACATGGACGCGCCGCTGGTCGGACATGCGCATCACCATTGCCATATCCTGCTCAAGGCGGGAGGCGCCGACGGCGCCTTTCGCGTGCGTGGCGAGCTTGCGCCGCTGACCGACCAGACCGCAGTGCTGGTCAACGCTTGGGAACATCACGCCTACGTGCACACCGCGCCGGAAGGCGAGCGCACGCTGATCCTCGCGCTTTACGTCGAGCCTGCCTGGCTGGCCGATTTGCAGCGCACGCTGCTGGTGTCGGCTCATCCGCATTTCTTTGCCCGGCAATTCGTCGCCATCACGCCGCGCACGCAGCGCATGGTGGAGGAATTCGTGCTCGAGATGTGGTGGGCGGACGAGCTTTCGCAGGCGCGCATGGAGGACTTGCTGTTCAATCTCATCGTCTCGGTGATCGAATGCCTGGGGAGTTGGCGCGATTTCGTCAGTCGCCTTCGCCTGAAGCCGCCCGCGGCGATGGATCCGCGTATTCGCCGTGCGATCGCACTGATGCGCGAGGACGTGGCTCACGAGTTCGACGTCCCTGCGCTTGCGCGTCGCAGTGGCCTGTCCCGGGCGCACTTTTTCGCGCTGTTCCAACGCGATACCCAGGTCACACCGCTGGTGTATTCCAACGTGCTTCGATTCGAAGCCGCCGTGCGTCGACTCACGTCCGGTACCGACTCGGTTGCGACGGTTGCCCACGACCTGGGCTTCGCCGCGCCCGGGCATTTCTCCAGATTCTTCCGCCAGCACCTGGGAATCACCCCCAGCGACTACCGCCGGGTCGTGGACCTCTTCGAGTCGCGAGCAGCCCCCGAAAACGGCCGCCCCGACGCGCGCTGAATGCAGCGTTTGCTGCGACGCAGCACGCAAAGTACCGGACGATCTGGTAAGTCTCCGGATGATCCGGTCCAACTCCGGACCCTTGCGTTACCGCCGAAGCGCGTACTGGTTCCAAACTCCTGCCATTCCTACAACGAAAGCAGGAGACAAGCATGTCGGCAAACGCGTCTTACCTGCGCGATTCCGCGCAGCCGGCGGCCAGTCCGGGACAGATCCTCACCGCGGTGAGCGCTTCGTGCATCGGATGGGGTCTCGACCTATTCGACCTGTTCGTGCTGCTGTACGTGGCGCCAGTGGTAGGCAAGTTGTTCTTTCCATCGGAACACCCGATGCTTTCCCTGGCTGGCGTGTACGCGTCCTTCGCGGTCACCCTGCTCATGCGTCCCGTCGGTTCCGCGATTTTCGGCTCCTACGCGGACCGGCATGGGCGCAAGCGCGCAATGATCATCGCCGTGGTCGGCGTGGGGATCGCCACCGCGATGTTCGGTCTGCTGCCGACGGTCGCGCAGGTTGGCCTGGCGGCCCCGCTGATTCTGATCGCACTACGTCTTGTGCAGGGGGTATTCGTCGGTGGCGTGGTCGCATCGACCCACACCATCGCCACCGAGTCGGTACCCGCCAAGTGGAGAGGCCTCGTGTCGGGCATGATCGGTGGAGGCGGCGCCGGCCTGGGTGCGTTGTTCGCCTCGCTGGTCTACCTGATCATGAATCACCTTTTCACCGGAGAGTCCTTCGCGGTGTGGGGCTGGCGTTGCATGTTCTTCACCGGAATTCTCAGCTCGTTCCTGGGCTTGCTTGTGTTCAACAAGCTGGAGGAGTCTCCGCTGTGGGCGCGTGAGCAGGGGCATCGGCAAGCGCAGCCGCGAGCCGGCAAGACTCCGGTCGGCGAGGTGTTCTCGAGCAAGTGGCGCGGTGTGTTGCTGGTCAATCTGCTGCTCACCATTGGCGGCGGCGGTGGCTACTACCTCACTTCGGGCTACCTGCCGACCTATCTGAAGATGGTCACGCATACCCCGGTTTCGTCGATCGGCCCGATCCTGCTGCTTGCCAGCGTGGGCGTGATCGTCGCTTCCGTGCTTACCGGGCAGTTGAGTGAGGTGTTCGGACGCAAGAGGACCTTCCTCACGGTTGGAGTACTGCGCCTGTTCGCGTTCCCCGCGCTGTACCTGGCCATGGTGCGCACACACGACGTGACGATGCTGGGAACCTATGCGATCCTTCTGGGCATGCTTGGAAGCGCCAGCTACGCGCCGATTCTCATTTTCCTGAACGAGCGCTTCCCGACCGCGATTCGCGCCACCGGGACCGGACTCTCGTGGAATCTCGGTTTCGCGCTGGGAGGCATGCTGCCGACCTTCGTCTCGCTGACTGCCCGTACGCCGGCACAGTTGCCCATGACCCTGGCGGCCTTCCTGGTCGGGCTCAGCGTGCTGTTTCTGATCGGCGCGGCGCTGGTCCCCGAAACTCGAGGCAACCTCGATGCGGTGTAGGCTGCAGCCAGGGACTTGCCGCGATACGAAGGTGCATGAACGGCGGCGGCCGCGAGGCCGTTGTCAGGCAGGGAGCTACGCATGAAGCAAGAGGTCGCTACGACGCCAGCTGAGACCACGAGCCCTTGGCTAGGGCGCAGCATCGAGCGCTTCGAGGATGCCGCGCTGCTGAGCGGACGAGGACAGTACGCCGACGATCTCGGCGGAAGGCCAGGGATGCTGTACGCCGCGGTGGTGCGATCCCCCCATGCGCACGCGATCGTGAAGGCGCTCGACGCTGCGGCGGCGCAGGCCGCCGATGGCGTGCGCGCCGTTCTCACCGCGCAGGACGTTCGCGACTGGTCTCAGGCCTTCATCGTCGGTGTCAAGCAGCCGATGGAACATTGGTGTCTCGCGGTCGATCGGGTGCGCTATGTCGGCGAGCCGGTCGCCGTGGTCGTCGCGCGGACGCGGGCGCTGGCCGAGGACGCTGCAGACCTGGTGCGTGTCGACTACGAGGTCCTCGACGCGGTGGTCGATATCGAGCAGGCCATGCTCGAGCATGCGCCCGTGCTGCACCCGGCCGTGGGCAGCAACGTGGTGAGTGACCGCAGCTTCCGCTATGGAGACCCCGAGGGGGCGTTCGAGTCGGCGCCCCACCGCGTGTCTATGAAGGTGAGGTATCCGCGCAACTCCTGCACGCCGATCGAATGTGGCGTGGTGATTGCCGAATACCAGCCGGACGACGGTACTTACGACGTGATGTCGAATTTCATGGGGCCGTTTTCGCTGCACGCAGTGATGGCGCTGGCGCTGAAGGTGCCCGGGACGCGCTTGCGGCACCGCACGCCCCGGCATTCGGGGGGCAGCTTCGGGGTCAAGCAAAGTGTGTTTACCTCCGTCGTGCTGATGTGCCTGGCGGCACGCAAGGCGAGGGCCCCGGTGAAGTGGGTGGAGGACCGCCTGGAACACCTCTCGGCCGCCACGTCGGCGACCGCTCGGCTGTGCCACATCGAGGCCGCGGTGGAATCGGACGGTCGCATCAGCGCCTTGTCCTACGACCAGGTCGACGATTGCGGAGGCTATCTGCGCGCACCCGAGCCGGCCACGTTCTACCGCATGCATGGCTGTCTGACAGGCGCTTACGCCATCGAGAACCTTGCCGTGCGCAATCGAGTGGTTCTCACCAACAAGACTCCGGCGGGGCTGGTGCGCGGCTTCGGCGGACCCCAGGTGTATTTCGCGCTCGAGCGCCTGATGCAGCGAATCGCCATCGAGCTCGGCTTGGACCCGTTGAAGGTCTACCGGCGCAACTTCGTGCCGAGCGGCGCCTTTCCGTATCGGGCGGCCGCAGGCGCGCTGCTCGACTCGGGCGACTACCAAGCAGCCCTGGAAATCGCCGAGCGCGACGGCGGACTGCAGGAACTCCAGGCGCGGCGCGCACAGGCGCGGGCGGCCGGGCGACTGTACGGGATCGGTTATGCCGCGGTGGTCGAGCCCTCGATTTCCAACATGGGCTACATCACCACGGTGCTCACGGCGGAGCAGCGCGCAAAGGCCGG
>JAJYTY010000182.1 GCA_021792835.1 Pseudomonadota bacterium | reverse complement strand
CGGGCAGCGCGCGCGCGGCGGCCTGGAAGGCTTCGCGCGCGGCCCCGCCCAGTTCTGCGCGCAGGCGCGCCAGGTTGCGCCCCATGCCGAGCTGGCGACCCTGCGCGTCGACCACGCGGATGTTGAACAGCAGGTGCGCGTCGAGCGCTTCGGCGCGGAAATGCTCGGCCTCGGGAAGCAGCCCGGTGTCCTGGCGCACCAGTTCGCGCAGCGCATCCAGCAAGGGCTGCTGCGCGTAGCGTTGCGGATCGCTCAGGCTCTGCGCGAAGCGCTGCGCCGTGGCCGGCAGCGGTACCAGGCGTGCGCGCTGGCGCTGCGGCAGGGTCTTCAGCAACGCCGCGATCTTGTCCGCCAGCATGCCCGGAACCAGCCATTGCAGGCGCTGCTCGGGGAGCTGGTTCAGCGCCTCCAGAGGCACCTCGACGGTGACGCCGTCGCGCGTCCCGCCGGGGTCGAAGCTGTAGCTCAGGCCCAGTTCGAGCCCGGCAATGCGCAAGCGCGTCGGAAAGGCCTCGGTGGTGATTCCGGCGGCCTGGTGGCGCATCAGCTCCTCGCGCTCGAGGAACAGCAGGCGCGGCTGCTGCGCCTGCGCCTTGCGATACCAGGCGTCGAAGCTCGCCCCGCTGTGCACCTCGGCCGGCACGAAGCGGTCGTAGAAGGCCTCGATCAGGGCGTCGTCGACCAGCAGGTCCCGACGCCGCGAGCGCTGTTCCAGATCCTCGATCTGCTCGACCAGCGCGCGGTTGTGGCGCAGGAAGGCCCAGCGCGATTCCCACTCGCCGCCGACCAGCGCGTGGCGGATGAACATCTCGCGCGCCAGCACCGGATCGACGCGGCCGTAGTCGACGCGGCGCTGCTGGTACACGACCAGGCCGTACAGCGTGGCGCGCTCGAAGGCGCTGACCTGGGCCGGCTTCTTCTCCCAGTGCGGGTCGTGCAGGCTGCGCTGCAGCAGGTGCGCGCCGACGCGCTCGATCCATTGCGGCTCGATGCGCGCCACCTGGCGCGCGTACAGACGCGTGGTCTGCACCAGCTCGGCCGCCATCACCCAGCGCCCGGCCTTGCGCCCCAGCGGCGAGGCCGGGTGGATGAGGAAGCGGATGCCGCGCGCGCCCAGGTAATGGGGGCCGTCGTCGGCCTTGCAGCCGACGTTGCCCAGCAGCCCGGCGAGCAGGCTCAGGTGCAGTTGCTCGTCGCTGGCCGGCGCCGTGTTCAGGCGCCAGCCATGTTCGGCCACCAAGGTGTGCAGCTGGCTGTGCACGTCGTGCCACTCGCGCATTCGCAGCGGCGACAGGAACTCGGCACGCAGCTGTTCCTGCAGCTTGCGGTTGGACTTCTTGTGCGCCACCAGCTCGTGGTAGTGCTGCCACAGCTTGAGCCAGCCCGCCAGCTCCGAGGAGCCCTCTACGAAGCGCCGATGCGCGGCGTCCGCTGCCTCCTGGCGCTCCTGCGGGCGCTCGCGCGGGTCCTGCACCGCCAGCGCCGACGCGATCACCAGCACCTCGGCCAGCGCCTGCTGGCGCCTGGCCTCGAGGATCATGCGCCCGAGCCGGGGATCCAGCGGAAGCAGCGCGAGCTGTCGCCCGATCTCGCTCAGACGGTTGACGGAGTCGACCGCGCCGAGCTCGCCCAGCAGCTGGTAGCCGTCGGCGATGGCCTTGCGCTGGGGCGGGTCGATGAAGGGAAACTGTTCCACCGCCTGCAATCCCAGCGCCTGCATGCGCAGGATCACCGAGGCCAGCGACGAGCGCAGGATCTCGGGGTCGGTGAAGCGTGGTCGCACCTGGAAGTCGGCCTCGTCGTACAGGCGGATGCAGATGCCGTCGGCGACCCGCCCGCAGCGCCCCGCGCGCTGGTTGGCCGCGGCCTGGCTGATCGGCTCCACCTGCAACTGCTCGACCTTCTGGCGAAAGCTGTAGCGCTTGACCCGCGCCAGACCGGAATCGATCACATAGCGGATTCCCGGCACGGTCAGCGAGGTCTCGGCGACGTTGGTCGACAGCACGACGCGTCGCGACGCGCCGCCGCTGTCGAACACGCGGTCCTGCTCGGCCTGCGACAGGCGCGCGAACAGGGGCAGGATCTCCACGCCGCGGCGCGCCGTCTCCAGGTGGTGCTTGCGCAGCGCCTCGGCGCAGTCGCGGATCTCGCGCTCGCCGGGCAGGAACACCAGGATGTCGCCGCTGCCGGCGCGCCAGAGTTCGTCCACCGCGTCGCACACCGCCTGGTTGAGTTCGCGCGGCTCGCGCGCCGTGGCGACCCCGGAGACCGCCGGGGACTGCGTGGCAGCGGGCTCGAGCAGCGGGCGCCAGCGGATCTCCACCGGGTACAGGCGGCCGGAGACCTCGATCACCGGCGCCGGCCCGGCCGCCGACGCGAAGTGCCGCGCGAAGCGCTCGGCGTCGATGGTGGCGGAGGTGATGAGCAGCTTCAGGTCGGGGCGCCGCGGCAGCAGCTCGCGCAGGTAGCCGAGCAGGAAATCGATGTTCAGGCTGCGCTCGTGGGCCTCGTCGATGATCAGCGTGTCGTAGGCCCGCAGCAGCGGGTCGCGCTGCGTCTCGGCCAGCAGGATGCCGTCGGTCATCAGCTTCACCGAGGCTCCGGGCTGCAGCCGGTCGGCGAAACGCACCTTGAATCCCACGTGCTCGCCGAGCGGGCTTCCCAGTTCCTGCGCGATGCGCCGCGCCACGCTGACCGCGGCCAGGCGCCGCGGTTGCGTGTGCCCGATCAGCCCCTGCCCGCCCGCGCCTGCCCCACGCCCCAGTTGCAGCGCGATCTTCGGCAGCTGCGTGGTCTTGCCCGAGCCGGTCTCTCCGCACACGATCACCACCTGGTGCCCGGACATCGCGCGCGCGATGTCCTCGCGCCGCGCGCTGACCGGCAGCTCGGCGGGAAAACGCAATGGCGGGATGGGGTTCGGCGCGACCGGCGCGGCGCCGCGGCGCGCGCGCGGCGAGCCTGGCGCCGCGCCCGCGCCAGCGTCGGCGCTTGCTGGAGGCTGCATGCGGCTCGGAGGCGGGTTGGCCCCGTGGCGAAAAACGACAATTCTCGTTCATTCCCGGATAATGGTGCGAATGTCCTCCGACCCTTCCCAATTCGTCCAGTGGCTGCGCTCCGTGGCGCCGTACATCCATGCCCATCGCGGCAAGGTGTTCGTCGTCGCCATCGCCGGCGAACTCATCGCCGCCGGCAAGCTCAACGAACTGGTGCAGGACGTCGCGCTGCTGTCCGCGATGGGCGTGCGCATCGTGCTGGTGCACGGATTTCGCCCGCAGATCGAGGAGCAGTTGCGCGAAAAGGGGGTCAGCTCGAACTTCAGCCACGGCATGCGCGTCACCGACGAAGTGGCGCTGGACGCGGCGCAGGAAGCCGCCGGGCAGTTGCGCTTCGAGATCGAGGCCACCTTCTCGCAAGGCCTGCCGAATACGCCGATGGCCGGCGCCACGGTGCGCGTGGTGTCGGGCAACTTCATCACCGCGCGCCCGGTCGGGGTGATCGACGGCCTGGACTTCCAGCACACCGGACTGGTGCGCAAGGTCGACGCTCCGACCATCCAGCGCGCGCTCGAGTACGGCGCCGTGGTGCTGGTGTCGCCCTTCGGTTTCTCGCCGACCGGCGAGGCCTTCAACCTGAGCATGGAGGATGTGGCGAGCAGCGTCGCGGTGGCGGTCAAGGCCCACAAGCTGCTGTTGATCACCGAGGTCGACGGCGTGTTGGGCGACGACGGCCAGCTGGTCTCGGAACTGACGGTGGCGCAGGCGGAAAGCCTGCTGGCCCGGCTGCCCGACCCGCAGCAGCCCACCGATACCGCGTTCTACCTGCGCCACGCGGTGCGCGCCTGCCGTGGCGGCGTCGGGCGCGCGCACATCACCGGCTTCTCGCTCGACGGCGCGCTGCTGCTCGAGCTGTTCACGCACGACGGCGTCGGCACGATGATCGCCGACGAGCACCTCGAACACCTGCGCCAGGCCACCGCCGACGATGTCGGCGGCATCCTGCAACTGATCGAGCCGCTGGAGACCGAAGGCGTGCTGGTCAAGCGCAGTCGCACCGAGATCGAGCGCGACATCGGCAACTACACCGTGCTCGAGCACGACGGGGTGATCTTCGGCTGCGCCGCGCTGTACCCGTACCCGGAAGCCCGCACCGGCGAGATGGCCGCTCTGACGGTGGCCGAGGTGGCGCAAGGCCAGGGCGACGGCGAGCGCATCCTGCGGCGCATCGAGCAGCAGGCGCGCGCGCTGCGCCTGGAGAGCATCTTCGTGCTGACCACGCGCACCATGCACTGGTTCCTCAAGCGGGGTTTCGTGCCCGTGGATCCCGGCTGGCTACCCGAGGCGCGTCGCCAGCGCTACAACGACCAGCGCCGCTCGCGCGTGCTGGTCAAGCGTCTGCAATGATCTGCGCGGCACCCGCTGCCGCCCTTCCCAGTCACGTTCCACAGGATTTCCCGATGACCCGCATGGTGAATTGCATCAAGCTCGGCCACGAAGCGCCGGGCCTCGACTTCCAGCCCTACCCCGGAGAGCTGGGCAAGCGCATCTTCGACAACGTGTCGAAGGAAGCCTGGCAAGGCTGGCTGAAGCACCAGACCATGCTGGTCAACGAGAACCGCCTGAACCTGGCCGACGCCAGCGCGCGCCAGTACCTGGCGCGGCAGATGGAGCGCTACTTCTTCGGCGAAGGCGCCGAGCGCCCCGCCGGCTACGTGCCTCCGCAGTCCTGAGGCCTGGCTGCCGGCCCGCAGGCTCGCGGAGCCGGCCCCTCGCGCACGCTGGACGGGTGCGATTCACATGTGACAGGATGCAACATGCCTAGCACAAAAAGCCCGACCCTGCCATCGCGGCAAAACTGGATGCCTGCAACACGCGGAGTATCTAGGATCGGCGATAAATACTGCTACCGGGTTTCAGTATTTTGACGACAGCGGAGGCGGCGGCGACTGACCGCACGCGCCCGCGCCGCCCGAGAAATCGGGCACCTGCACCCGATTCCTGGAGGGGAGATCTAGTTATGCGTAAGAATCGACTGGCGGCAGCCTGCGCCGCGGCCTGCGTCGGCATGGCGCTGCTGCCCGGACTGGCCCACGCCACCGACGGCTATTTCCAGCCCGGTTACAGCGTTCGCTCGGTGGGCATGGGCGGAGTGGGCATCGCCTTGCCGCAGGACGCATTGGCGGCGGCGACCAACCCGGCCGGAATGGCCCTGGTGGGCAACCGCCTCGATGTCGGCCTGACCGTGTTCCGCCCCGACCGCACCGCGCGGATCGATGGCACCACGTACAGCGGCAACGCCCAGAGCAACTTCCTGATTCCGGAGCTGGGCTACAACCACATGATCAGCCCCGACATGTCGGTGGGCATCAGCGTGTACGGCAACGGCGGCATGAACTCGGGCTACAACCAGATGGACCAGCGCACCGGGCTGCTGCCCGGCGCCGGCGTCGACCTGGAGCAGACCTTCATCAGCCCGAGCTTCGCGTGGCGCGTGACCCCGGACAACACCATCGGCATCGCGCTGGACCTGGTACACCAGATCTTCCGCGCCAACGGGCTGAACAACTTTGCGCGTTCGCAATTCAGCATCGACCCGGCGAGCCTGACGGGCCCCGGCCATGGTTCGTCGAACGGGGTAGGCGTGCGCATCGGCTGGATCGGCCAGGTCGCTCCGGGGCTTTCGCTGGGAGCGACCTTCCAGCCAAAGATTCACATGAGCAGCTTCAGCGCCTACGAGGGCCTGTTCGCCGACGGCGGCAGCTTCGACATCCCGGCCAACTATGGAGTCGGCGTGTCGTGGAAGGCGACGCCGACTTGGACGGTCGCCGCCGACGTCGAGCGCATCCTGTACAGCCAGGTCTCGTCGATCGCCAATTCCTCGTCGCCACTGATGATGCTGGCGCAGGGCATGTCCGCGCCGCTGCTCGGCGCACCCGGAGGCGCCGGCTTCGGCTGGAGCGACGTCACGGTGTTCAAGCTGGGCGCGGAGTGGGCCTACAGCGACAAGCTGACCCTGCGCGCCGGATGGAACCACGGCGACAACCCGGTCAGCTCGCGCAATGTGTTCTTCAACACCATCGCACCGGGGGTCGTGCAGGATCACGTGGCGCTCGGCTTCACCTATGCGATCAGTCGCAAGGTCGACATCTCGGGCGACTACGTGCACGCGCTGAAGAACTCGGTGGACGGCTATGCGCCGGAACTCGGGACCAACGGCCAGGTGGTCGGGCAACTGCCCGAGACCCTCAGCATGAGCCAGGACCTGGTGGGAGTGGCTCTCAGCTACAAGTTCTGAAGCCACCCGCACCTGGCCGCACCAGGCAAACGGCCCCGCATTGCGGGGCCGTTTTCATTGCGCCGCGGCGCAGGCCGCGGCCTGGATCAGACCGGCAGGACCGTGCTGCCCCACGACTCGTTGATCACCTCGGCGCCGGCCAGGTAGAAGGCCAGCGCAGCGGTCAGCAGACCGAAGTAGCCGCCCAGCTGGCCCAGCCCACCGGCGCCCAGCAGCGCGCCGAAGGCCAGCAGGTAGAAGGTCACGGTCAACGCGGTGAACACCAGCATCAGCACCTTGCCCTTCTTCCAGGTCCCGATCCACATGTAGGTGGTGAACACGCCCCACAGCAGCAGGTACCAGCCGATGAACGGGCCGGTGACGCCCTTCCCGAAGAACTCCACGAACAGCGCGAAGGACCACCAGAAGGCGCCGTACCCGCAGAATGCGACAAAACCGAAGCTGTTGCCGACGAAGGCCTCCATGATCCCGGCGACGAACTGCGCGGTACCGCCGAAGGCGAAGGCGCAGGCCAGCACCATCGGCAGGTTCTCGGCCCCGAACCAGCCGGCGTTGTGCATGCTCAGCAACCAGGTTGTCAGCGCGAATCCCGACAGCCCCAGCGGGGCGGGGTTGATCTTCTTGTCCATCGTTGTCTCCAGTTTTCCAGGCGCGTTGCCTGCGCCAGGTTCTCCACTCGAGCGGCCCGAGCACGGCGGCGATCGCAGGGCTCGAACCCCGTTTGCGGCGGGCCTCGCGCCCGCTCACGCAGGCACTGTCGCCGCGAAGCCTTACGGCAGGCCTACGTCGATGCCCGCTGTCTCAATTGTTG
>JAJYTY010000181.1 GCA_021792835.1 Pseudomonadota bacterium | reverse complement strand
GCGGCGGGCGCCACCCGGCGCGGCGCCCGCGCGCAGTTCGTCGACCGAGGTGCGCAGGCGCTGCGCCAGTTCGCCGGCGATCTGCCCCTTCAACGCCGACTCGGGCAGCAGTCCCATCAGCGAGCGGGCCCGCGAGACGGCCTGCGCGCGGCCCTCGGCGGTGTCCAGCGCCAGGCCCTCGCCGACATGATCGAGCAGGAACACCGACAGCGGGCGCGCGCGCGCGATCTCGCGTTCGAAGGCGTCCGCGCCGTACTCGCGCACGAAGCTGTCCGGGTCGTGCTCCGTGGGCAGGAACAGGAACTTGACCGAGCGCTCGTCGTTCAGCGCCGGCAGTGCCGCCTCCATCGCGCGCGCCGCGGCGCGGCGTCCGGCGGCATCGCCGTCGAAGGAAAACACGACCTGCGCGCAATAGCGGAACAGCTTGCGCACGTGCTCCGCGGTGCATGCCGTTCCAAGCGTGGCCACCGCGTGCTCGACCCCGTGCTGTGCGAGGGCCACCACGTCGAGGTAGCCTTCGACCACCAGGGCCTGGCCGTGGCGCTGGATGGCCTGGCGCGCCTCGAACAGCCCGTAGAGTTCCTCGCCCTTGTGGAACAGCTCGGTCTCGGGGGAGTTCAGGTACTTCGGCTCGCCGCGGTCGAGCACGCGGCCGCCGAAGCCGATGATCTCCCCCTGGGCGTTGCGGATGGGGAAGGTGATGCGGTCGCGCAGCCGGTCGTAGCGTCGCGTGATCGCGGCCGCGCGGGCGGCTTCGGCGTCTACGGTCTGGCCCTGCGCGTCGCGCGCCACCACCAGCCCGGCCTGCAGCAGCAGTTCGGCCTCGTAATGCGGGAACACCCGCTCCAGGCCCTGCCATTCGTCGGGTGCGTAGCCGATCCCGAAACGCGCGGCGGCGCGCCCGCTGAGCCCGCGCCCCTTGAGGTACTCGATGGCGCGCGGACTCGAGCGCAGGCGGTCGCGGTAGAAGCGCTCGGCCTGTTCCAGCACTTCGCGCAGGCGCGCCTTGTGGCTGCGCTGCTCGGCGGCGCGGCGTTGCTCGGACTCGTCGCCTTGCGGCTGAGGCACTTCCATGCCGGCTTCGCGGGCGAGTTCGCGTACCGCCTCGGGGAACCCCAGGGCCGCATGCTCCATCAGGAAGCCGATGGCACTGCCGTGCGCGCCGCAGCCGAAGCAGTGATAGAACTGCTTCGACGGACTGACCGTGAACGAAGCCGATTTCTCGGTGTGGAAGGGGCACAGCCCCTTGTAGTTGGCGCCCGCCTTCTTCAGCTGCACCGAGCGACCCACCACGTCGACGATGTCGACGCGGCCGAGAAGCTCCTGGATGAAATCCTGCGGGATCAAGGACATGGCCTGCGATGCGACGGCGCGCGGGTGGCGGCGCTGGTCCGGCCGATGTCGCGCGGCGGCGCGTGCCGCACGCCGCGCCGGCGACTCAGCGCAAGGCCTCGGCGATGCGCTGCGTGACCTGCTCCACGCTGCCCGTACCCTCGATGCGGCGCAGCCGGGGCGCTTGCGCATCGCCGCTTCGCGCCCAGCCGGCGTAGTAGTCGACCAGCGGGCGGGTCTGCTCGTGGTAGACCTGCAGGCGCTTGCGCACCGTTTCCTCGCGGTCGTCATCGCGCAGCACCAGATCCTCGCCGGTGGCGTCGTCCTTGCCGGGAACCTTCGGCGGGTTGTAGTGGACGTGGTAGACGCGCCCGGACGCCGGGTGCACGCGGCGTCCGCTCAGGCGCTGCACGATATCCTCGTCGGGCACGTCGAACTCGACGACGAAGTCGATGGCCACGCCGGCCTTCTTCAGGGCCTCGGCCTGCGCGATGGTGCGCGGGAAGCCGTCGAACAGGAAGCCGCGCGCGCAGTCGGGCTGCTGGATGCGCTCGAGCACCAGGCCCACGATGATGTCGTCCGACACCAGCGCCCCCGAGTCCATCACCGCTTTCGCCTGCAGGCCCAGCGGCGTGCCGGCCTTGACCGCGGCGCGCAGCATGTCGCCGGTGGAGATCTGGGGGATGTTGTAGCGCGCGCACAGGCTGGCTGCTTGCGTGCCTTTGCCTGCGCCAGGTGCGCCCAGCAGGATCAAACGCATGAAGACTCCCGGATATGGTCGTTGGAATAGGTTTTGAATGCATCGACCGCAAGGCCGGCCGCTGGTCGCGCAGCGCAAAGGCGATCCCCGGGCCGCGGCTTGCCGCCCCCCGGCTCTCAAGGAAACGCAGGGCCACCCCAAGTTTCCTTGACCCCCCCGGGGGGCGGGCCGGGTGGAGCCCGGCCCTGGGGGCGCTCAGAATAGCACGCGTGCCTCGCGCGGCCCTTACGAGCCGGCGCCCGCGTGGCCGAGCACGCGACGCACCCGTTCCAGGTCCTGCTGCGTGTCGACCCCGGCCGCCGGTGCGTGCTCGACACGCAGCACGGCGATGCGCCAGCCGTGCCACAGGGCGCGCAACTGCTCCAGCGCCTCCTCGGCCTCGAGCTCGCAGGGCGCCAGCGCGGCGAATTCGCGCAGCGTGCGCATGCGGAACGCGTAGATGCCCACGTGGCGCAGGAAGGGCAGGCGCGGCGGAAGTCCCGGCGTGCCTGCGGCGGCATACTGGTCGCGGCGCCAGGGGATCGGCGCGCGCGAGAACAGCAGCGCGCGCTGGCGCGCGTCCAGCACCACCTTGACCACGTTCGGGTCGACGATCGCGTCGGCCTGCTCGATCGGGTGCGCCGCCGTGGCCAGCTGCGCCTGCGGGTCGTCGTGCAGGTGCTGTGCGCAGGCGCGGATCAGCGCGGGGTCGATCAGCGGTTCATCGCCCTGCACGTTGACGACGATGTCCTCGTCATCGAGCCCGAGGCCGGCGGCGGCCTCGGCCACGCGATCGGTGCCGCTGGCGTGGTGCGCGCAGGTCAGCACGGCGCGAACCCCGTGCGCCGCGCAGGCCTCGGCGATCGCCTGGTCATCGGTGGCGACGACGACCAGGCGCGCGCCGCTGGCCTGCGCGCGGCGCGCCACGTGCACGACCATCGGCAGGCCGGCGATGTCGGCCAGCGGCTTGTCGGGCAGGCGCGTGGAGGCGCGCCGTGCGGGGATCAGCGCCGTGAAGCCGATCCCGGCGGATCCTGCGCCAGGGATCATGCCTCGTCGCTTCCGGCGGGCGCGGGTTGCGTGTCGCGCGCCTGCTCCACCAGCATCACTGCGATGCCGTCGCGGATCGGGAAGGCCAGGCGGTCGCGCGGGCAGATCAGTTCCTGCGCGGCGCGCTCATAGTTCAGCGGACCCTTGCACACCGGGCATACCAGCAGGTCAAGCAGACGTGAATCCATCGGGGGACCTCGACGCGGCGCGCCGCAGGCGCGCCAGCAACCATGGGATAAAGGCGGGATCGACCTCCAGGCGCAATTGCACCGCCCACAGGCGTTCCAGGCCCGGCTGCCCGCGACGGCATTTTAGAGCGTCCTTTTCCGTCGTCAGCACCTGCCCGGGCAAGTCCTGCAGCAGCTTCTCGGGAATGTCGCGATGGTCGCGCACCGTCGCGGTGCGCGCCAGCGGCAGCCCGGCGTCGCGCAGCATCGCGAAGAATTGCTGCGGGTGGCCGATGGCTGCCACGGCACTGATCGGCGTGGCGGCGTATTGCGCGCGGAATTCGCCCAGACTCAGTACACGCCCGTCGCCGACGTTGCGCAAGGCGCCCGCGCTGCGTCGCAGCGCGAAGAACGGCTGCGGCGCCCGAGCCTCGGCCTGCGCGGGGCCGAGCGTGGCGTCGCGCGGCCTGCGTGGGCATTCGCGCAGCGGGCCGGCCGGCAGCGGCCAGCCGTTGCCGACGCCGCGCGCGTCCATCACCACCAGCTGCAGGTCGCGCGCCAGCGCGAAATGCTGCAGCCCGTCGTCACTGAGCAGCACGTCCACCTGCGGGTGCTCGCGCAGCAGCGCGCGGGCCGCCGCGGGGCGGTCGCTGCCCACCCATACCGGGCAGTCGCACAGCCGGCGCAGCAACAGTGGCTCATCGCCGGTGTCGGAGGCCGCGCTGTCCGGCAGCACGGGCAGCGGATCGGCCGCGTCGTGCCTGCGCCCGTAGCCGCGCGACACGATCCCGGGGTGCCAGCCGGCGTCGCGCAGGGCGCGCGCGATCGCGGCCACCAGCGGGGTCTTGCCGCTGCCGCCGGCGGTGACATTGCCCACCACCACCACCGGCACCGGCGCGCGCCAGGCATGCCGCCAGCCGTTGTCCCACAGCAATCGGCGCAGGCGCGCCAGCATCGCGAACAGGCCCGCCAACGGCAAAAGCGCACATGCCGCCGCACCGCGCCGCAGCCACCAGCGCGGCCAGCCGCCGGCCGGGTCCGTCCCGGTCCCGGGGGATCTCACGACGCGTCGCTGCGCTGGGTGGCGAAGGTCAGCCGGCTCAGACCCAGCAGCCGGGCCGCCTCCATGACGTTGACCACCGACTGCTGGGTGCTCTGCGCGTCGGCGCTGATGACCAGGGTGACGCCGCCGCGCCCATGCAGCACGCCGCGCAGCGCCTGCACCAGCGCCGGCACGTCGCGCCCGTGCAGCAGGCTGCCGTCGACCGAGTAGCTGCCGTCCGCGGTGACCCCGACGACGATGCTGTCGGGCAGGTGCTGCGCCGGCGGTGCGTTGGCCGTCGGCAGCTGGATCTTCAGTTCCGTGTACTTGGAGTAGGTCGTGGTGATCATCAGGAAGATCAGCACGACCAGCAGCACGTCGATCAGCGGGATCAGGTTGATCTCCGGGTCCTCGGTGCGCGGGCGCTGGAAATTCATGGGCGCGGGTCCGGTGCGGGGTCGGTCAGGTACGCGCCGCGCGGCCGGACTCGATGTGGGGCTGCAGGTGGGTGGCCAGGCGCCGTGCGGCCTGCTCCAGCTCGATCCCGAAATCATCCACGCGGCCGCGGAAATAGCGGTAGAACATCAGCGAAGGCACCGCGATGATGAGTCCGAACGCCGTGTTGTACAGCGCTTCCGAGATGCCATGCGCGAGCAGCAGGGGGTTGCCGCCGCCGCCCGTCTGCGAGCCGAAGATCTCGATCAGCCCGACCACCGTGCCGAGCAGCCCGAGCAGCGGCGCGGCCGAGGCGACGGTGCCCAGCGCGTTGAGGTAGCGCTGCAGCCCATGCATGACCGCGCGCCCTGAGTTTTCCATGTCCTCGCGAAGGCTTTCCATGCTGGCGTGGGGCCGGCGTGCACCGCGAAATCCCGCCGCCAGCACCGCGCCCAGCGGGGAATTGCGCTCGAGCTTGTCGACCGTGTCGGGGGGCGGCAGCGCCACCGCCGACACCGCCAGCGCCTCCTCGAGCAGGCGCGGTGGGATCACGCGCGCCGTGCGCAGGCTGGCGAGGCGCTCCAGCACGATGGCCAGCGCGGTGATGGAACAGAGGATCAACGGCCAGATCGGCCAGCCCGCGGCTTCGACAATGCTCAGCAAGATGGGAACCCCGTGCAGAATCTCGGCATGCCATGGAGGATCCGGCGGCGTTGGCGGCGTGTGGCCGCAGGTGCGCTCCGGGTCGATGCCTGCGCATGGTAATGCGCCACACCGCTGGCGCCGCGCCCGACTTGCCCCCGGTTATCCCGAAAAACTGTGGATAACAATGTGGGCAAGCGGCGCCGGATCGCGCGAAGTGGTGGCAAATCAAGGCCCTGAAACTTCGTGACCATTTTTTGAACATGAAAAAACCATGGAAAAACAAGAGCTTGCATGGCAAGAACAGGCGCTGCGGATGACCCCTTCGGCAAGCCGTGTGTTTTCCGGGCTTTGTGGACAGCTTGCCTCGAAAGCCGCGTCCCGCCTGCCTTTCAGCGGGGCCTGAGATGCGCGACACCGAGATGCGCGGCACCGAGGCCTGGAGCGTCGGCGCGCTGGTGCGCGCGCTGGCCGACGCGTTGTGGGCGCGCTTCGGCGTGGTGACGGTGCAGGGCGAGATCGGCAGCTTCACGCGCGCCTCCAGCGGGCACTGCTATTTCTCGCTGCGCGACGAGAACGCGCAGTTGCGCTGCGTGATGTTCCGGCAGCGGGCATCGCTGGTCGACTTCGAGCTGCGCGATGGCGTGCGGGTGGAGATTCGCGCCGAACCCGGGATCTACGAACCGCGTGGCGACCTGCAACTGATCGTCGAGTCGGTGCGCCGTTTCGGGCAGGGCGCGCTGATGGAGCAATTCCTGCGCCTGAAGGCCCGCCTGCGCGAGCAGGGGCTGTTCGGTGCGGCGCGCAAGCGCGCGCTGCCGGCCGCAGTGCGCACGGTGGGCATCGTCACGTCGCCGCAGGCCGCGGCGCTGCACGACGTGCTGGCGACGCTGCGTCGGCGCAGCCCGCAGGTGCGGGTGGTGATCTACCCGGCCAGCGTGCAGGGAGCGGCCGCGCCGGCCGAGCTGGTGCGCGCGCTGCGCACGGCGCAGGCGCGTGCCGAGGTCGACGTGCTGCTGCTGGTGCGCGGCGGCGGCTCGCTGGAGGACTTGTGGGCCTTCAATGACGAGGGTCTCGCACATGCGCTGGCCCAGGGCTCGATCCCGGTGATCAGCGGGGTCGGCCACGAGACCGACTTCACCATCGCCGATTTCACCGCCGACCTGCGCGCCGCCACCCCCACCGCGGCCGCCGAGACCTGCGCTCCGCCGCGCGAGCAGCTGCTGACCCGGTTGCAGCAGTGCGCGCGCACGTTGCGCCACGGCATGCAGGTCCGGCTGGGGCGCGAGCAGCAGCGCCTGGACCGCCTGCAACTGCGCCTGCCGCCGCCGGCGCGGGTGCTGGCGGCGGCAGCCTTGCACCTGCGCGACCTGCAGGCGCGGCGGCGCCAGGCGCTGCATGCTGCGCTGCAGCAGCGCGCGCAACCCCTGCAGCTGTGGCAGGCGCGTCTGCGGGTGACGCCACGCCAGGAGCTGCAGCGGCGCGACGCCGCGCTCGATGCGCTTGAGCATCGCCTGCGCCTGGGGGTCGCGCAGGCCCAGGCGCGGCGCAGGCAAGGCCTGGGCACGCTGCAGGCGCGGCTGCAGGCGCTGGACCCGACGGCCACGCTGCGGCGCGGCTACTGTCTGGCGTGGCAGTCCGACGGCTCCCTGCTCGACGATGCCGCCACGCTGTGCGCGGGCCAGGACCTCGTGCTGGCGACCGCGAGCAGCGCCGCGCAACTGCGTCTGGGCGTCATCACGCCGGCGACACATCCG
>JAJYTY010000180.1 GCA_021792835.1 Pseudomonadota bacterium | reverse complement strand
GGAACAAACGCAAATTCGACGTCGTGGTCGTAGGCGCCGGGGGTTCGGGCCTGCGCTGCGCGCTGCAACTGGCGCGCGAGGGCCTGGACGTGGCCGTGCTGTCCAAGGTGTTCCCGACGCGCTCGCACACCGTCGCCGCGCAGGGCGGGATTTCGGCCTCGCTGGGCAACATGAGCGAGGACAACTGGTACTGGCACATGTTCGACACCGTGAAGGGCTCGGACTACCTGGGTGACCAGGATGCCATCGAGTTCATGTGCCGCGAAGCGCCGAGCGCCGTGTACGAGCTCGAGCACATGGGCATGCCCTTCGACCGCAACCCGGACGGAACGATCTACCAGCGCCCGTTCGGCGGCCACACGGCGAACCTGGGCGAGAAGCCGGTGCAGCGCGCCTGCGCGGCCGCCGACCGCACCGGGCACGCGCTGCTGCACACGCTGTACCAGCAGAACGTCGCCGCGCGCACGCATTTCTTCGTCGAGTGGATGGCGCTGGACCTGATCCGCGACGCCGACGGCGACGTGCTCGGCGTGGTGGCGATGGAAATGGAGACCGGCGAGGTCAGCGTGCTGCAGGCCAAGGCCACGGTGCTGGCCACCGGCGGCGCCGGGCGCATCTTCGCGGCGTCGACCAACGCCTACATCAACACCGGCGACGGCCTCGGCATGGCCGCGCGTGCCGGGTTGCCGCTGCAGGACATGGAGTTCTGGCAGTTCCACCCCACCGGGGTGGCGGGCGCCGGGGTGCTGATCACCGAGGGCGTGCGCGGCGAGGGCGGGATCCTGCTCAACGCCAACGGCGAGCGTTTCATGGAGCGCTACGCGCCGACCTACAAGGACCTGGCGCCGCGCGACTTCGTCTCGCGCTCGATGGACCAGGAGATCAAGGAAGGCCGCGGCGCGGGGCCGCACAAGGACTACGTGCTGCTCAAGCTCGATCACCTCGGGGCCGAGACCATCCACAAGCGCCTGCCGTCGATCGCCGAGATCGCGCGCAAGTTCGCCAACGTGGACTGCACGAAGGAGCCGATCCCGGTGGTGCCGACCATCCACTACCAGATGGGCGGAGTCCCGACCAACATCCACAGCCAGGTCCTGACCGTCGCCGCCGACGGCAGCGAGCAGGTGGTGCAGGGGCTGTACGCGATCGGCGAGTGCTCCTGCGTCAGTGTGCACGGGGCCAACCGGCTGGGCACCAACTCCCTGCTCGACCTGGTGGTCTTCGGGCGCTCCGCCGGCCGGCATGTCGCCGCCAGCGAACTGCTGCGCAGCACCCACAAGGACCTGCCGGCCGACTGCGCCGACGCGCCGCTGGCGCGCCTGGCGCGCCTGGATGCCTCGCGCGACGGCGAGTCGATCCAGGACGTGGCCGGTTCCATCCGCTCGAGCATGCAGAAGCACTGCGGCGTGTTCCGCACCGCCGACCTGCTCAAGGAAGGGGTCGAGCAGATCGACAGCATCGAGCAGCGGGTGCACCACATTCACCTGAAGGACAAGTCGAAGGTGTTCAACACCGCGCGCGTCGAGGCGCTGGAGGTGGAGAACCTGATCGAGACCGCCAAGGCCACGATCGTCTCCGCCGAGGCGCGCAAGGAAAGCCGCGGCGCGCATTCGCACCGCGACTTCCAGGAGCGCGACGACGCGAACTGGCTCAAGCACACGCTGTGGTTCCGCGAAGACAGTCGCCTGGCCTACCGCCCGGTGCAGATGAAGCCGCTGAGCGTGGAGACCTTCAAGCCCAAGGCGCGCACCTTCTGAGCCGCCGCGGCGAGAGATTCCCGGGAGCCGGCGCGGATGCGCCGGCGGCCCGCACACGGAGAGCGTGATGACCCGCAAGATGAAGTTTTCGATCTACCGCTACGACCCGGACCGCGACGCCAGGCCGTACATGCAGGACTACGAGGTCGAGCTGCAGCACAACGACAAGATGCTGCTCGATGCGCTGATGCGCATCAAGGCCGACGTCGACGAGACCCTGGCGTTCCGCCGCTCGTGCCGCGAGGGCGTGTGCGGCTCGGACGGCATGAACATCAACGGCAAGAACGGCCTGACCTGCACGACCAACCTGCTCACGCTGAGCGAGCCGGTGGTGCTCAAGCCGCTGCCCGGGCTGCCGGTGATCCGCGACCTGATCGTCGACATGACCCAGTTCTTCAAGCAGTACCACTCGGTCAAGCCGTACCTGATCAACGACACGCCGCCGCCCGAGAAGGAACGCCTGCAAAGCCCCGAGCAGCGCGAGGTGCTGAACGGGCTGTACGAGTGCATCCTGTGCGCCAGCTGCTCCACCTCGTGCCCGAGCTTCTGGTGGAACCCGGACAAGTTCGTCGGCCCGGCCGGACTGTTGCAGGCCTATCGCTTCATCGCCGACAGTCGCGACGAGGCGACCGGGGCGCGGCTCGACGACCTCGAGGACCCGTACCGGCTGTTCCGCTGCCACACCATCATGAACTGCGTCGACGTGTGCCCGAAGGAGCTCAATCCGACGCGGGCCATCGGCAGCATCAAGGACCTGATGCTGCGTCGCGCGGTCTGACTCCCGATGAATCCGAACTCCGGCAGCGGCAACGGCGCCAATGACACCGGCCACGCCGCCGCGCTGCGGCGGCTGCGCTGGCGCGCGCGCCGCGGGCTGCTGGAGAACGACCTGCTGATCACGCGTTTCTTCAACCGTCACGGCGACTCGCTCGACGAGGCGCAGACCGCCGCGCTGGCGGAGTTGTTCGAGCTGGACGACAACACCCTGCTGGCGCTGCTGCTCGGGCACATCGATGCGCCCGAGCAGGCGCAGGCGGCACAGCGTCTGGGCCTGCTGGCCATGCTGCGAGCCGAATGACCCCGCGGCTGCCGAGCCGCTGTCCCTTCACCCTCCGGAGCCCACCATGAAGCCTTCCGACGTCAAAGCCACGCTGTCCTTCTCCGACGGCTCTCCGAGCATCGAGCTGCCGATCTACCAGGGATCGGTCGGTCCGGACGTGATCGACATCCGCAAGCTGTACGGCCAGACCGGCAAGTTCACCTACGACCCGGGCTTCCTGTCCACCGCGTCGTGCAACTCGGCGATCACCTACATCGACGGCGACAAGGGCGAGCTGCTGTATCGCGGCTACCCCATCGACCAGCTGGCCGTCGAGTGCGACTACATGGAGACCTGCTACCTGATCCTGTACGGCGAGCTGCCCAATGTCGCGCAGAAGCAGGACTTCGTGCGCCGCGTGACGCAGCACACGATGGTCAACGAGCAGATGCAGTTCTTCCTGCGCGGCTTCCGTCGCGACGCCCACCCGATGGCGGTGCTGACCGGGCTGGTGGGCGCGATGTCGGCCTTCTACCCGGACTCGATCAACCTGAACGACGAGTCGCAGCGCGACATCTCGGCGATCCGGCTGATCGCCAAGATGCCCACGCTGGTGGCCATGGCCTACAAGTACAACATGGGCCAGCCGTACATGTATCCGCAGAACAACCTGAGCTACGCCGGCAACTTCATGCGCATGATGTGGGCCACGCCTTGCGAAGAGTACACGCCGAGTCCGGTGATCGAGCGCGCGCTGGACCGCATCTTCATCCTGCACGCCGACCACGAGCAGAACGCTTCCACCTCGACGGTGCGGCTGTGCGCGTCCAGCGGCACCAACCCCTTCGCGGCGATCGCCGCCGGCGTGGCCTGCCTGTGGGGTCCCGCGCATGGCGGTGCCAACGAGGCCTGCCTGAACATGCTCTATGACATCCAGGCCAACGGCGGCGTGGCGCGGATCGGCGAGTTCATCGAGAAGGTCAAGGACAAGAATTCCTCGGTGCGCCTGATGGGCTTCGGGCACCGCGTCTACAAGAACTACGACCCGCGCGCCAAGCTGATGCGCGAGACCTGCCACGAAGTGCTCGATGCGCTGGGCCTGCACGACGACCCGTTGTTCAAGCTGGCGATGACCCTGGAGAAGATCGCCCTCGAGGACGACTACTTCATCCAGCGCAAGCTGTACCCGAACGTGGACTTCTACTCCGGCATCGTGCAAAAGGCCATCGGCGTGCCGGTGTCGCTGTTCACCGCGATCTTCGCGCTGGCGCGTACCGTGGGCTGGATTGCCCAGCTCAACGAGATGATCTCCGACCCCGAGTACAAGATCGGGCGCCCGCGCCAGCTGTTCACCGGCGCGCAGACCCGCACCGTGATGCCGCTGGCCAAGCGGGGCTGAACCGTACGCACGGCGCGGGCCGCGCCGTTTAGAATCGAGTGTCCCTCCCGCGCCGCGGGAGGGACACTTTTTCTTTCGCATCCCCGCCCAGCGGGACGGACCAATCGCGATGGCACGCACGCTTTACGACAAGCTCTGGGACGAACACGTGGTCGACGTCGAATCCGACGGCACCGCGCTGCTGTACATCGACCGCCATCTGGTGCACGAAGTCACCAGCCCGCAGGCCTTCGAAGGACTGGAGCTGGCCGGACGCAAGATCTGGCGCGTCAGCGCCAACCTCGCGGTGTCCGACCACAACGTGCCGACGACCCGGCGCGAACAGGGAATCGCCGACCCGGTGTCGCGCCTGCAGGTGGACACGCTGGACCGCAACTGCGACGCGCAGGGAATCACCCAGTTCAAGATGAACGACCGCCGCCAGGGCATCGTGCATGTCATCGGCCCCGAGCAGGGCGCGACGCTGCCGGGGATGACTGTGGTGTGCGGGGATTCGCACACCAGCACGCACGGCGCCTTCGGCGCGCTGGCCTTCGGCATCGGCACCAGCGAGGTCGAGCACGTGCTGGCCACGCAGACCCTGCTGGCGCGCAAGATGAAGAACATGCTGGTGTGGGTCGGCGGAAGCCTCGGCCCGGGCTGCACCGCGAAGGATCTGGCGCTGGCGGTCATCGGGCACATCGGCACCGCCGGCGGCACCGGCTGCACCATCGAGTTCGCCGGGCCGGCCGTGCGCGCGCTCAGCATGGAAGGGCGCATGACCCTGTGCAACATGGCCATCGAGGCCGGTGCGCGAGCCGGCCTGGTGGCCGTGGACGACACCACGGTGCGCTACATCCAGGGACGCCCCTTCGCGCCGAGCGGCGTCGAATGGGAGCAGGCCGAGCGCTACTGGCGCGGCCTGCATTCGGACCCGGACGCGCACTTCGACCTGCGCGTCGAACTCGACGCCTCGCGCATCCGCCCGCAGGTGACCTGGGGCACCTCGCCGGAGATGGTGGCGGCGATCGACGAGCGCGTTCCCGACCCCGAGAAGCAGCCCGACCCGGTCAAGCGCGCGGCGATGGAGCGTGCCCTCGAGTACATGAATCTGCAGCCCGGCAAGCCGCTGTCGGACATCCGCATCGACAAGGTGTTCATCGGCTCGTGCACGAACTCGCGCATCGAGGACCTGCGCGAGGCGGCCAAGGTGCTGGCCGGCAAGCGCATCGCGTCGAACGTGCGCCTGGCGCTGGCGGTTCCGGGTTCGGGGCTGGTGAAGGCGCAGGCCGAGCGCGAGGGGCTGGACAAGATCTTCGTCGCCGCGGGTTTCGAGTGGCGCGAGCCCGGCTGCTCGATGTGCCTGGCGATGAACGCGGACCGCCTGGAACCCGGCGAACGCTGCGCGTCGACCTCGAACCGCAATTTCGAGGGCCGCCAGGGGCAGGGCGGCCGCACCCACCTGCTGAGTCCGGCGATGGCCGCGGCGGCCGCCGTGGCCGGGCACTTCGTCGACGTGCGTGCGCTCTGAGCGCGCGAATCCCAGCCCAGCGCAACGATCCATCATGCAAGCCTTCACCGTGCACAAGGGGGTGGTCGTCCCGATCGACCGCGAGAACGTCGACACCGACGCGATCATCCCCAAGCAGTTCCTGAAGTCGATCCGTCGCACCGGATTCGGTCCGAACCTGTTCGACGAGTGGCGCTATCTCGACCACGGCGAGCCCGGGCAGGATCCGGCCTCGCGCAAGCCGAATCCGGACTTCGTGCTCAACCAGCCGCGCTACCAGGGTGCCAGCGTGATGCTGGCGCGCAAGAACTTCGGCTGCGGTTCGTCGCGCGAGCATGCGCCGTGGGCCATCGAGCAGTGGGGCGTGCGCGCGGTGATCGCGCCGTCCTTCGCCGACATCTTCTTCAACAACTGCTTCAAGACCGGCCTGCTGCCGATCCAGTTGCCCGAGCACGAGGTGGCACGCCTGTTCGACGAGGTCGCTGCCTTCGTCGGCTACGCGCTGACCATCGACCTGCCGCGCCAGCGCGTGATCAAGCCCGACGGCAGCGAGCTGCCCTTCGAGATCACGGAGTTCCGCAAGAACTGCCTGGTCGGCGGACTCGACGAGATCGGCCTGACGCTGCGCAAGGCGGACAAGGTGCGCGCCTTCGAGGCCGAGCGCATCGCGCGCATGCCGTGGCTGGCGCACCGCATCCTCTGAACCCTCGATCCCATTGGCATCCCACGACAACAGCATGAATATCGCAGTCCTGCCGGGCGACGGCATCGGCCCCGAAATCATCGAGCAGGCGGTCAAGGTGCTCGAGCACCTGCGCGGCGACGGACTCGAGCTCGAGTTCGAGTTCGCCGATGTCGGCGGTACCGCCTACGAGCGCCACGGCCATCCGCTGCCGCCGGCGACCCTGGCGCTGGCGCAGCGAGCCGACGCGGTGCTGTTCGGCGCCGTCGGCGACCCGCGCTTCGACACGCTGGAGCGCGCGCTGCGCCCCGAGCAGGCGATCCTCGGGCTGCGCAAGAACCTGGGCCTGTTCGCCAACCTGCGCCCGGCGATCCTGTATCCGGAACTCGCGCAGGCTTCATCGCTGAAGCCCGAGGTCGTCTCGGGACTCGACATCCTGATCGTGCGCGAACTGACCGGGGACATCTACTTCGGCCAGCCGCGCGGGCGCCGCGCGGCCCCCGACGGAGCCTTCGCGGGCCAGCCCGAGGCCTTCGACACCATGCGCTACAGCAGGCCCGAGATCGAGCGCATCGCGCACGTCGCGTTCCGCGCCGCGCGCACCCGCAAGGCAGCCGGGCATGCCGGGCGCGTGACCAGCGTCGACAAGGCCAACGTGCTGGAGACCTTCCAGTTCTGGAAGGACGTCGTGATCGACGTGCACAAGGAGTACCCGGACATCGAGCTCGAGCACATGTACGTGGACAACGCGGCGATGCAGCTGGTGCGCGCGCCGAAGAAGTTCGACGTCGTGGTCACCGGCAACATGTTCGGCGATATCCTGTCGGACGAGGCGGCGATGCTCACCGGATCCATCGG
>JAJYTY010000179.1 GCA_021792835.1 Pseudomonadota bacterium | reverse complement strand
GCTTGAATGGCAACAGGAAACAGACTTATCCGCGAAATTTCGCGTCTCCTGTTACCACTCCTATGTTGAGAAGGAACAATGACAATGAACAGACTGAGCATGTCGCGTGAGTCCCTGCTGAAGGGTCTCGGGGGAGTCGCCGGCATCGTGGAACGGCGCCAGACCCTGCCGGTGCTTGCCAACGTGCTGATCCAGCCGGGCGATGGCGAGCTCGGGCTGACCACCAGCGACATGGAGATCCAGATCCGCATGCGCTGCTCGCTCGGCGATGAGTCCGGCGCCGCCGGGCTGCAGGCGACAACGGTCAATGCACGCAAGCTGATGGACATCCTGCGTGCCGCGAACGGCGAGCAGGCCGCGCTGGAATGGGCCGAGGGCAAGTTCCAGGTCAAGTGCGGCAAGTCGCGTTTCTCGCTGCAGACCCTGCCGGCCGAGGACTTCCCGCTGGTCAAGGAAGCCGCCGACTACAGCGAGCAGGCGCTGCGCCTCGAGCAGGGGCAGCTCAAGCGCATGCTCGGGCTGGTGCACTTCGCGATGGCCCAGCACGACATCCGCTACTACCTCAACGGCCTGCTGCTGGTCGCCGAGGGGCCACAACTGACCCTGGTGGCCACCGACGGACACCGCCTGGCACTGGTCGGCGCGGCCACGCAGGGGCCGGAACAGCGGCGCGAGGCGATCCTGCCGCGCAAGACGGTGATGGAACTGCTGCGCCTGCTCGGCGACACGGCGGAACCGGTGGAGCTGCGCTTCGCCTCCAACCAGGTGCGCGTGGCCTTCGGCGACATGGAACTGGTCAGCAAGCTGGTCGAGGGCAAGTTCCCCGACTACCAGCGCGTGGTGCCGAAGGGGCATCGCAATCAGCTGCAGATCTCGCGCGCCGGCCTGCTGGGCGCGCTGCAGCGCGTGGCCATCCTGACCAGCGACAAGTTCAAGGGCGTGCGCCTGCAGCTCGAGCCCGGGGCGCTGCGCATTTCCTCCAGCAACGCCGAGCAGGAAGAGGCGCTGGAAGAACTCGACGTCGACTACGGCGGCGAGGCCATCGAGATCGGCTTCAACGTGGCCTACCTGATCGACGTGCTGTCGAACGTCCCAGGCGACAACGTCAGCCTGGAACTGCAGGACGGCAACAGCAGCGTGCTGGTCACGATGCCCGACGACGCCTCCTTCAAGTATGTCGTGATGCCGATGCGCATCTGAACCCCCCAGCGGGAATGTCATGAGCGAAACCCCGAGCAATCCCTCCTCCTACAGCGAAGCCTCGATCCAGATCCTCGAGGGCCTGGAAGCGGTACGCAAGCGCCCCGGCATGTACATCGGAGACACCTCCGACGGGACCGGCCTGCACCACCTGGTGTTCGAGGTCGTCGACAACTCCATCGACGAGGCGCTGGCCGGGTATTGCGACGACATCGTCGTGACCATCCACAGCGACAACTCGATCAGCGTGGCCGACAACGGTCGCGGCATTCCGACCGGGGTCAAGCTCGACGACAAGCATGAACCCAAGCGCAGCGCGGCCGAGATCGCGCTGACCGAGCTGCACGCCGGCGGCAAGTTCAACCAGAACAGCTACAAGGTATCCGGAGGCCTGCACGGGGTGGGCGTGAGCTGCGTCAACGCGCTGTCGCGCTGGCTGCGCCTGACGGTGCGCCGCGACGGCCAGACGCAGGTGCTGGAGTTCGCGCGCGGCGTGGTGCAGTACCGCACCCTGGAACAGGTGGACGGCGTCGAGGTGTCGCCGATGCGCGTGCTGGGCAAGACCGACAAGCGCGGCACCGAGGTGCACTTCCTGCCCGACGACGAGATCTTCGAGGGCGTGGACTTCCACTACGACGTGCTGGCACGCCGCCTGCGCGAACTGTCCTTCCTGAACCACGGCGTGAAGATCCGCCTGGTCGACGAGCGCCAGGGCAAGGAGGACAACTTCGCCTACACCGGCGGGGTCAAGGGCTTCGTCGAATACATCAACCGCGGCAAGACCGTGCTGCACCCCAACGTGTTCTACGCGCAGGGCGAGAAGGCCACCGAGGCCGGCGCCGGCATCGTCAGCGAGGTGGCGATGCAGTGGAACGAGGGCTACGCGGAGAACGTGCTGTGCTACACGAACAACATTCCGCAGCGTGACGGCGGCACGCACCTGACCGGGCTGCGCGCGGCGATGACCCGCGTGATCAACAAGTACATCGAGGACAACGAGCTGGCCAAGAAGGCCAAGGTCGAGATCACCGGCGACGACATGCGCGAAGGCCTGAGCTGCGTGCTGTCGGTCAAGGTGCCCGATCCCAAGTTCTCCAGCCAGACCAAGGACAAGCTGGTTTCCAGCGAGGTGCGCGCTCCGGTCGAGGACGTGGTGGCCAAGAGTCTCACCGACTTCCTGCTGGAGAACCCCAACGACGCCAAGATCATCTGCGGCAAGATCGTCGACGCCGCGCGCGCCCGCGAGGCCGCGCGCAAGGCGCGCGAACTGACGCGGCGCAAGGGCGTGCTCGACGGCATGGGCCTGCCCGGCAAGCTCGCCGACTGCCAGGAGAAGGACCCGGCGCTGTGCGAGATCTACATCGTCGAGGGCGACTCCGCCGGAGGCAGCGCCAAGCAGGGGCGCGATCGCAAGTTCCAGGCGATCCTGCCGCTGCGCGGCAAGATCCTCAACGTCGAGAAGGCGCGCTACGAGAAGCTGTTGAGCAGCAACGAAATCCTCACGCTGATCACCGCGCTGGGAACCGGAATCGGCAAGGACGACTTCGACGCCTCCAAGCTGCGCTACCACCGCATCATCATCATGACCGACGCCGACGTCGACGGCGCCCACATCCGCACCCTGCTGCTGACCTTCCTGTACCGCCAGATGCCCGAGCTGGTCGAGCGCGGGCACATCTACATCGCGCAGCCGCCGCTGTACAAGGTCAAGCACGGCAAGGACGAGCAGTACCTGAAGGACGGCCACGAGCTCGACGCCTACGTGCTGCAGGTGGCGCTGCGCGACGCGCAGATCACGACCGGCGAGCAGCCCGACGCGCGCGTGCTCAGCGGCGAGTCGCTGCAGCAGCTGGCGCGCCAGTACATGCTGACCGAAGGCGTGATCGAGCGCCTGGGCGCGTTCATGGACGAAGCCGCGCTGCGCGCCATCGCCGACGGGGTCGTGCTGCAGCTCGACACCCCCGAACAGGCGCAGGCCTCGGCACACAGCCTGCAGCAGGCGCTGCTGGCGCAGCACGGCGCAGGCGTGGCGCCCACCGTGCACGCCGAGACCGACCCGCGCAGCGACAAGCAGCTGCTGCGCATCAGCCGCCACCACCACGGCAACGTGCGCTCCAGCGTGATCACCGAGGACTTCTGCCACGGCGCCGATTACGCGGTGCTGGCGCAGGCCGCGCAGACCTTCGGCGGCCTGCTGGGCGCCGGCGCCACGGTCAGCAAGGGCCAGGGCGACAACCAGAAGCAGGCCGCCGCCGGCGACTTCCGCGAGGCCATGCAATGGCTGCTGCGCCTGGCCGAAGCCAGCGTCTCGCGCCAGCGCTACAAGGGCCTCGGCGAGATGAACCCCGGGCAGCTGTGGGAGACCACGATGGACCCGCAGGTGCGCCGCCTGCTGCGCGTGCAGATCGACGACGCCATCGAGGCCGACCGCGTGTTCACGATGCTGATGGGCGACGAGGTCGAACCGCGCCGCGACTTCATCGAGACGAATGCGCTGAGGGCGGCGAATATTGATGTGTGAGGTTCTTGCAGGTTGTCATCTGAGTTGCCAAAATTCTCACACTTGCCAAAAAATCCCCGGCCGCGAGGTCCGGGGATTTTTGTTTACGATCAATAGCTTATGCGTGAACGCTCCGCCCTGGACCCGCAGCGCAGGGGCGCAGGGCGAGCAAGAAGCATCAGGTCGAGCGATTTTCGAGGGCGGAAAGCACCTTGCGAGCGACGTTGCCGGAGACACTTCTCATCGAATGGGCGACCGTGACGGTGGTCTGCCATGGCGCGCGCTGTCGCGGGACGGCGGACTGACGATGCCGGTCTTCCAGCGCTACATCGGAATCGACTACTCGGGCGCGCAGACCGCCGAGTCCAGCCTCAAGGGCCTGCGGGTCTACCAGGCCACGCCGGGGACGTCGGCGGTGGAGGTCGAGCCGCCTCCAAGCCCTCGCAAATACTGGACGCGTCGAGGTTTGGCGTTCTGGCTCGCCGAGACCCTGGCTGAACCGCCGCCGACCTTGGTCGGCATCGATCACGGCTTCGCTTTCCCGCTGCGCTACTTCGAGTTCCACCGCCTGGCGCCGGATTGGCCGACCTTCCTCGACGACTTCCAGGCGCACTGGCCCACCGACGAACCCAACACCTACGTGGACTTCGTGCGCGACGGCGTCTGCGGCAACGGGGCCGAGCGCACGGGAAGTTCGCGCTGGCGGCGCATCTGCGAGGAACGCAGCCGGGCGAAGTCGGTGTTCCACTTCGACGTGCAGGGGTCGGTGGCCAAGTCGACCCACGCCGGGATTCCGTGGCTTCGCTTCCTGCGCTCCCGGCTCGGCCCGAAGCTGCACTTCTGGCCCTTCGACGGCTGGGAGCCCAGGCCGGGGCGCTCGGTCATCGCGGAGGTCTACCCTTCGCTGTGGCGCAAGGCCTATGCCCTGCAGGGGCTGAGCGGGGATCAGCAGGATGCGTATGCGGTGGCGTCGTGGCTGCGCGACGCGGACGCCGATGGGAGCCTGGCGCTGGCCGTGGCGGCTCGATGAGCCCGCAGGTCGCGGGCTCGCGACCCCCAGCGGCCGCTCAGTACGTGGCGGCCAGCTTGGCGGCGATGTGTTCGCCGGCGGTGACCGTCGGATAGCGCGAGACCCCGTCAGCGGGCAGGCAGCTCGGCAGCGTTTCGATCAGCACAGCATCGTCCGGGTCGCTGAAGAAGGCGATGGACTGGCGCCCCGCCTCCGACGCGAAGCGGCGCACGCGGTGCAGCGTCGAGCGCAGGCGGCCATGGGTCCAGCGTTCGAGCAGGTCGCCGATGTTGAGCACGATGGCCTCGGGGTCGGGAGGCACCGCGAACCACCGGCCGTCCTGCAGCCGGACCTCAAGGCCGCCGTTGCCGTCCTGCCAGAGCAGGGTCACGCTCCCATAGTCGGTATGCGCGCCGGCGCCGATCGCGTCGTCCGTGGGCTGTCCGATCTCGGTGGTGCCTGGATAGGAGAGATAGCGCAGCGTCTGGTTCTGCCCGGTGTGGCGCTGCTCGAAGTGGTCGGGCGGAACACCGAGCTCGCGGCCGAATGCGGCCATCACCTCGGCCGCGAGCTGGCGGGCCGCGGCGTCCATGGCGCAGGCCGCGTCGCGGAATTCGGGGTCCGGCCACCGCGCGCTTTGCTTCGCCGTGCGCTGTACGTCGCGCATGGTGAAGCTTTCCTTGCGGTCCGCGGGCTGCGTGGGGTCGAGCGCCTCCTGGCCGAGCGCCACGAAGCCGTGGTTGGCCTGGGTGTCGCTGTACAGCAATCGCGTCTTTTCCGCCTGCGATTGCGCGAAGAATCGCGCGGATTCGGCGAAGGCGCGGTCGCGCACGGCCTGCGGGAACGGCGCGTTGCGCAGCACCACGAAGCCCACCGTCTCGGCGGCATGCAGCAGAGCAGCGTCGATGGCAGGCCGGGCCTGCGGATCGTGCAGGCCACTCAGGTCGACTTCCGGAATGCGGTCGAGCGTGCCTGTTGCCGCGTCGCTCAACGCCATCGCGGGGGTGGTGGATGTGGACTTCATCAGCGCTCCAGATCGGCCGCGTCGGGCATGATGTGCAGCTTGTCGATGAACTGCATGTCGACGGTCTTCCGATAGTCGAAGTCGGCCGGCACCATCTTGTTCTGCACCATGAAGTCGAACATCTCCTTCCAGCGCTTGTTTGTCATGGTGCCGATGCCGCCGGTCTTCGCATCCCCGCCGGTTACGAACTGGTACTTCTTGAGCATGCGCAGAGCGAATTCCAGTTGATCCGGTGTTTCCTCGGGGTTGTCCTTGACGATCAGCGCGTTGCCCGGCGCCGGATCGGCCAGGTAGGACTTCCAGCCTTCCAGCGAGGCCTTCACGAACGCGGCGACCCACGCGGGGTGCTTGTCGATCATCTGGCGGGTGGTGTCGATGGTTTCGGCGTACATCGGCCAGCCGAAGTCCGACAGCAGGAACACCACCGGCTTCTCGCCGCCCTTCTCGATCATCAAGGGCTCGGAGCCGACGTAGCCCTGCTGCGAGATGTCCTTGTCATGCAGGAAGGGCGCGACGCTGAAGGTGTAGGGGCGCTGCTGCGACTTGGTGAATCCGTACTTGTGCTCCAGCCACGGCCACCAGGTGGTGTTCGCGCTCTGCGAGACCAGGATGGGTTTGCCCTTCAGCTCGGCGAGATCCTTGATGCCCTGGTGGGCGATCAGTGCCTGCGGGTCCTTCTGGAAGCTCGTGGCCACGGACACGACCGGCAAGCCGTGGGACACCGCGACCATGTCCTGGATCGGGTAGCCCATGTAGAAATCGCAGCTTCCGCCGACGAGCAGTTGCAGGCCGTTGACTTGCGGACCGCCCATCTTGACGGTGACATCGAGGCCGGCCTTCCTGTACAAGCCGGTTGCAACGGCCTGATAGAAGCCGCCGTGCTCGGCTTCGGCGAACCAGTTGCTGCAAAGGGTGACCTTGGGTAAGGCCGCGGCCTGCGTGGCCACCGAGAAGCCCAGCATGACGGCGCCCGTCAGCATGGACTTGAGCAATGTATTGCGAATGTTCATGGGAGCTCCTGCAAATGGTGTGCACTTTTGTAGCAAATCGTATGCCAAGAGCCGACGTCCCACTTCCCTAGCAGGCGTGTCGGCGCCTGGGCAGCGCTGACGCAGGCGTCCCAGACATGGTGCGTTATTGAGGCACTTGGTGCATAAGCGCACCAAGCCTGCGCGGATGCGCCCCTTCACCGGAGGGTGGCCATTTGGTATACAGCATGAACGCGTGAGGTGCACTGATTCAGGCGGCACGCGGCTGGCCTGGCACCCGATTTGCATGCGCGACCGGCGGAGTAGAAGCGGTCAGCGGGACGACCTGCGGGACATTGCTCCGTCCTGGATTGCGAAACCGCTTTGGGAGATTGGCCATGCTCGTCACACAACAGCCTGTACTTCGCAGGTTCTGGTACGCCCTCATGCCCCTGGAGCGGCTCGACGCCGGTCCCGTGCCGTTCACCCTGCTGGGTGAGAAACTAGTGATCTGGAAGGAGATC
>JAJYTY010000010.1 GCA_021792835.1 Pseudomonadota bacterium | reverse complement strand
GATCAGCACGATGAACGCGAAGATGTCCTGGTAGTTGCTGCCGAACAGGCCGTGCGTGACGGTGCCGATGTAGCCGGCGCCCAGCACCTCGATGATTCCCAGCAGCACGCCGCCGACCATCGCCCCCCCCATGTTGCCGATGCCCCCGAGCACGGCCGCGGTGAAGGCCTTCAGCCCGGGAGTGAAGCCCATGTAGAAGTTCGCGGTGGAGAAGTTCGCGTACCACATGATCCCGGCGACCGCCGCCAGCACCGCGCCGATGACGAAGGCGGCGGAGATCACCAGGTTCGGGTTGACCCCCATCAGCGAGGCCACGCGCGGGTTCTCGGCGGTGGCGCGCATCGCGCGCCCGAGGCGCGTGTGGTTGATCAGCGTGGTCAACCCGATCAGCAGCACCGCGGTGACGATCAGGATCGCGATCTGCACCGGCGTGATGACCACTCCATGGATGTTGATGACCGGGTTCGGGAACAGTTCGGGGAAGACCTTGTAGTCGCGCCCCCAGATCACCATCGCCATGGTCTCGAGGAAGATCGACATGCCGATCGCGGTGACCAGCGGCGCCAGCTTCGGCGCGTTGCGCAGCCGGCGATAGGCCAGGCGCTCGATGAGGTAGTTGAGGGTTCCGCACACGACCATCGCGCCGACCAGCGCGATCACCAGCACCAGCGGCCACGGCATGTGCGGGGCCACCGCATGCAGGAACCGGAATACGCTGTAGGAGGTCATCGCACCGACCATCATCACGTCGCCGTGGGCGAAGTTGATCAGGTTGACGATGCCGTAGACCATCGTGTAGCCCAGCGCGACGAGGGCATACATGCTGCCCAGCACGAGGCCGTTGACTAACTGCTGTATGAACGTTTGCATCCCGAAAGTCCTTGTGGGTACGGTGCACGCAATGCGGCTACCCATCTGACCTCGGGGTATCGCGGAAGGTGATTCCGCTGCGCCCCCCGCCGGAACGCGAACCCGCCTGTTGGGCGGACGCACGACCCCGGCACGCCGATGAGTCTCCTGATAGGCAGGCCGCAGGGGAGAACCCGCGGTCGTGCCGACTTTGTAGGTTTAACCGGTAATGATAACCACGGGGATTAACCCGTCTCCCCCGCAGGCTCGGTGGTTGACCGTGGCCCACTCCCGCGAATCAGTCGCGGCGTCCACGTGGCCGCCGCGCGGCGATACCGGCAAGACCCGTGCAAGCCGCTGCAAGATGCGTGCCGCGCGGCTCCACCGGCGGCGGCGTGCTCAGGTGTCGGCGGCGGCGTCGGGCGCTTGCGCGCTTCCGTCCGGCTGCGCGCGCGCCTCGCGGTTGAGTCGCCGCAACTCGGCCAGGCGCTCGCCCAGGCGCGCCTCCAGCCCGCGCGGAGTCGGCTTGTACAAGCGCGCCTCCGGCATGCCCGGCGGGAAGTAGCGCTCGCCGGCGGCGAAGGCCCCCGGCTCGTCGTGCGCGTAGCGGTACTGCGCACCCGCACCGATTTCGCGCATCAGGCTGGTCGGTGCATTGCGCAGGTGCATCGGAACCGGCGCGCTGCCGTGGCGGCGCACCAGTTCGCGCGCCTGCCCGGCCGCGACGTAGGCGGCGTTCGACTTCGGCGCCAGCGCCAGGTACAGCACCGCCTGCGCCAGCGCCAGTTCGCCCTCCGGGCTGCCCAGGCGCTCGAAGGCCGCGACCGCGTCGAGGCACAGGCCCAGGGCGCGTGGGTCGGCCAGCCCGATATCCTCGCTGGCGATGCGGATCAGGCGCCGGCCGATATACAACGGGTCGACGCCCCCGTCGAGCATGCGGGTCATCCAGTACAGCGAGGCGTCCGGATCGCTGCCGCGCACCGACTTGTGCAGCGCCGAGATGACGTCGTAGAACTGGTCGCCGCCCTTGTCGTAGCGCCGCAGGCTCTCGGCCAGCGCGGCGCGCAGCAACTCCATGTCCACGCGCGCCAGCTGCTGCGCCCGCGCGGTCGCCGCCACCGCCTCCACCGCGTTGAGCAGGCGCCTGCCGTCGCCGTCGGCATGCTCGGCCAGCAGTTGCAGCGCGTCGGGCTCGATGTCCAGGCCGCCCGCGGCCTGCAGTCCGCGTCGCGCCAGCAACTGCAGCTCGGGCGGCTGCAACGGCTGCAGCACATACACCGTGGCGCGCGACAGCAGCGCGCTGTTGACCTCGAAGGACGGGTTCTCGGTGGTCGCGCCGATGAACGTGAACAAGCCCGACTCGACGTGCGGCAGGAAGGCGTCCTGCTGGCTCTTGTTGAAGCGGTGCACCTCGTCGACGAACACCAGGGTCGACTGCCCGGCCGCGCGCGACGCCTGCGCCTGCACGACGGCGTCGCGGATTTCCTTGACCCCGGCCAGCACCGCGGAAATGGCGATGAAGCGCGCGCCGAAGCGCTCGGCGATGAGTCGCGCCAGCGTGGTCTTGCCCACTCCCGGCGGCCCCCACAGGATCATCGAGTGCAGGCGCCGCGTGTCGAAGGCCACGCGCAGCGGCCTGCCCTGCCCCAGCAGGTGCGACTGCCCGACGACGTCGTCGATGCGTCGCGGACGCAGGCGCTCGGCCAGCGGGATCTCGCCCGCCGCGGCCGCGGTGGAAACGACCGGATCCTGCGGGTCGTCGTCGAACAGATCGGCGCTGCGGCTCATCGTGCGCTCCGCGCGGGGACTGCGTCGCCCGCGCTCAGGAACCCTCGGGGCGGATCACCGCGGCGCCGGGCGGCGGCGTGAAATGGAAGCTGCCCGGCGCGAACTTCGGATTCACGCGCTGCGACGTGAAACGGATGGTCGAGGTACGCCGGAACGCGTCGCGCAACTGCATCTGCACGAGTTCCACCCCGTGCGCGGCGTCTCGCAGGCCCAGGCGTACCCAGACGAAGGAACTGTCGGATGCGCGCGGGGTCGCCTGCACCCACTGCAATCCGTCGCTGGCAGGCAGCGCCTGCAGCGCGAACAGGCGCTGCACGTCGGCGCCGGACAGCAACGCCGCCGGCGTGCTGCCGAGCGCCTGCGCCTGCGAGGTGATCGTGACCTGGTCCAGGTCGTGGTCGTAGGTCCAGATCGTGTCGCCGTCGCTGACGATGTCCTGGCGGTACGGCTTGAGGTACTCCCAGCGAAAGCGTCCGGGGCGCTCGAAGGCGAAGGTTCCCGACGACAGCTGCGGCGCGCCGCCCTTGTCGGCGACGATGCGCTGCGTGAAGTCGGCCGTCGCGCCGTGGGTCTCGTGCAGCCAGCGCTGCAGCAGCGCCACCGGGTCGTCGCCGGCCGCCAGCGCCGGCAGCGGCGCGGCGACACCGAGCCCGATCAGCGCCAGCCCGAGCAGGCAGCGCCTGCGCGCGGAGCTCGCGCCGGGTTCGGCAGGGAAGCGGAACATGGATGCCAATCTCCTGTGCGGATACGGAAGTTGCGCGCGGCGCGACGCCGCGCGGCGGTTCAGGTCTCGCCGCGCGCCGGCACCAGGATGTCGCGGTTGCCGTTGCTGGACAGCGACGATACCAGCCCGGCCTTTTCCATCTGGTCGAGCAGGCGTGCGGAGCGGTTGTAGCCGATGCGCAGGTGGCGCTGCACCAGCGAGATCGAGGCCTTGCGGTTCTGCAGCACGATCTGCACCGCCTGGTCGTACAGCGGATCACTCTCGGCATCGCCGCCGGCGTCGAAGCCGCCCGCGTCGCCATCGTCCCCCGCCTCCGGCTCGAGCAGGCCGGGCACGTAGTCGGGTTCGCCCTGCGACTTCAGCTGTTCGACCACGCGGTGCACCTCGGCATCGCTGACGAAGGCACCATGCACGCGCTGCGGCGCCCCCGAGCCGGGCGGCAGGTACAGCATGTCGCCCATGCCGAGCAGGCTCTCGGCGCCCATCTGGTCGAGGATGGTGCGCGAGTCGACCTTGCTCGACACCTGGAACGCGATGCGGGTCGGGATGTTGGCCTTGATCAGCCCGGTGATCACGTCGACGCTGGGCCGCTGCGTGGCCAGGATCAGGTGGATGCCCGCCGCGCGGGCCTTCTGCGCCAGGCGCGCGATCAGTTCCTCGATCTTCTTGCCCACGACCATCATCAGGTCGGCGAGTTCGTCGATGACCACGACGATGAAGGGCATGTGCTGCAGCGGCTCCGGACTTTCCGGGGTCAGGGACAGCGGGTTCGGGACGTGCTCGCCACGCTGCGTCGCATCGGCGATGCGCGCGTTGTAGCTGGCCAGGTTGCGCACCCCCAGCTTGCTCATGACCCGGTAGCGCCGCTCCATCTCGCCGACGCACCAGTTCAGCGCGTGGGCGGCCTGCTTCATGTCGGTGACCACCGGCGCCAGCAGGTGTGGAATGCCTTCGTAGACGCTGAGCTCGAGCATCTTCGGGTCGATCATGATCAGGCGCACCTGGCGCGCCTCGGCCTTGTACAGCAGGCTGAGGATCATCGCGTTGATGCCCACCGACTTGCCCGAACCCGTGGTCCCGGCCACCAGCAGGTGCGGCATGCGTGCGAGGTCGGCCACCACAGGGTTGCCGACGATGTCCTTGCCCAGGCCCATGCTGAGCATGGATTGCGCGTCGTTGTACACCTGCGAGCCGAGGATCTCGCCGAGCCCGATGGTCTGGCGCTTGGCGTTGGGAAGTTCCAGCGCCATGGTGTTCTTGCCGGGGATGGTCTCGACGACGCGGATGCTCACCAGGGACAGCGCGCGCGCCAGGTCGCGCGACAGCGCCACCACCTGCGCCCCCTTCACGCCCGGCTCGGGCTCCACCTCGTAGCGCGTGATCACCGGTCCCGGCAGCGCCGCCACCACGCGCACCGACACGCCGAAATCCTTGAGCTTCTTCTCGATCAGGCGCGACGTGAACTCCAGCGTCTCGGCGCCCACCGCGTCGCGCGCGCCCTGCATCGCGTCGAGCAGGTCCAGGGTCGGCAACGCCGAATTCGGCATGTCCTGGAACAGGGGCTTCTGCTTTTCCCGCTGCACCCGCGGCGACTGCGGCACCTGCGCCACCGCCGGCTCGATGAACACCGGAGCGAACACCTCCTCGTTGTCGCGCGCGGCCTGGTCCTGCATGTCGGCGGCGCGCTGCTGCAGCGCCTGCTGTCCGGCCTCGCGGTCCTCTCGCAACTCGCGGCGCCGCCGCAGGCGGGACCAGGTCCATTCGATCGCCGCCCCGGTGCGCTCGGCCGCGTCGATCCAGCTGAAACGCGCGAACCACGACAGCGACAACAGGAACACCGCCAGCAGCACGATGGCGCTTCCGGTGAAGCCCAGCGCCTGCTGCAGCAGATCTCCCAGCCAGGAGCCGACGATTCCGCCCGCCTGTCCCGGCAGGTCCGCGTCCAGATGCCACAGCCGCGTCGCCTCGAGCGCGGCGCTGGAAAGCGGCAGCAGCGCAAGCCCGACGGCGACTCCGACGCGACGCCACCAGCGTGGCGGCGGCGCCTCCTCGTCGGGGGCCGCGCCGTGCGCCGCGCGCCACGCGCGCACCAGCCCGTACAAGCCCATCGGCAGGATCCACAGCGCCGAGAATCCCAGCACGAAGTACAGGATGTCGGCGGTCCACGCTCCCACCGTGCCGATCAGGTTGGCGGTCGCGCGCGCGGCGTTTCCGGAGGTGGTCCACGACGGATCGTCGCGGTGGTAGCTGAGCAGCGACAGCAGCAGCAGCAGCCAGACGATGGCGCCGCTGGCCAGGCGCAGTTCCGCCAGCAGCCGGCTCTTGCGGGTCGGCGGGCGCCGCGGCTCGTTGCGCGAGCCGATCCAGGGCAGCGAAAAGCGAATCAAGGCGAAAACGGAAGGTGCGCGGCCGATGCGCGAGCCCGGCTCAGGCCATGCTGGCGATGCGCTCGCGCACCACCAGGCTGCCGTCGTCGCGCTCGATCACCAGCGACTGCTGTTCGAAGTCCTTCATCACGCGGCTGACCATCTCACGCGATGCGCCGACCATCTTGGCCAGATCCTGGCGCGAGGGCTTGTTGCGCACGATGCGCTCGACCCCGTCGAGCTCGCTCATCTCCAGCAATGCCCGCGCGACGCGCCCGTAGACGTCGAGCAGCGCCAGCGACTCGATCTTGCGGTCGGCGCCACGCAGCCGGTGCACCAGTCCGCGCATGATGGAAAAGCTCATGCTGGTGTTCTCGGGCAGGCTTTGCAGGAAGGCGACCCGCCCCAGCATCAGCACGTCGGTCTGCACCTCGGCGATCACCGAGGCCGAATGCGGCTGCCCGTCGATCAGGCTCATCTCGCCGACGTGGTCGCCCGGATGCAGCACGGCGAGGATCACTTCGCGCCCGCGCGAATCGACGCTGATCACGCGCGCGCGGCCGGCCAGGATGATGAACAGCGCGTTCGAGCGCCCGCCCTGCTCCACCAGGCATTCGCCACGCTTGTAGCGCTTCTTGACGATGGACTGCGACAGCGTCCATGCCTGTGCCTCGGTGAGTACCGAGAACATCGGCACGCGCCGCACCAGATCGATATTGGAGATCGCAACCATGTCCGTGTCCGCAGCTCCTGCCAATGCGCATGCTAACCCAGCGCGCGCGCGGGCAAGCCGACGCAGCGCGGGCGACCGTGCCGCCCTACAATTTCCCGTTGTGGCCGGTGCTCCGGCTGTGAACACTGCGTCAAAGCAACGTCATCTCGCAGCCATCACGCGACAATTCACGCAGATCGCAAAGCGTAGCGCCGCCGCCGCCATCCAACAACACCTCACGGCACATTCATGACCACCCGACACGCCAAAGTCCTGATCCTCGGTTCCGGCCCCGCCGGCTATGCGGCGGCCGTGTACGCGGCTCGTGCCAACCTCAAGCCGCTGCTGATCACCGGCATGGCCCAGGGCGGCCAGCTGATGACGACCACCGAGGTCGACAACTGGCCCGCCGACGTGCAGGGCGTGCAGGGACCCGAGCTGATGGCGCGCTTCGAGGCGCACGCGCGTCGCTTCGACACCGAGATCGTGTTCGACCACATCCACGGCGTGGACCTGAAGTCGCGCCCCTTCGTGCTGCAGGGCGACAGCGGCAGCTATACCTGCGATGCGCTGATCATCGCCACCGGCGCCTCGGCCAAGTACCTGGGCCTGCCCAGCGAGCAGGAGTTCATGGGACGCGGCGTGTCGGGTTGCGCGACCTGCGACGGCTTCTTCTACCGCGAGCAGGACGTGTGCGTGGTCGGCGGCGGCAACACCGCGGTCGAGGAGGCGCTGTACCTGACCGGGATCGCGCGCAAGGTGACGGTGATCCACCGTCGCGACCGCTTCCGCGCCGAACCGATCCTGATCGACCGCCTGATGCAGCGCGTGGCCGAAGGCAAGGCCGAGCTGCGCCTGTGGAGCGAACTCGACGAGGTGCTGGGCGACGCCAGCGGGGTCACCGGGGTGCGCGTACGCGACAACCGCAACGGCGAGAAGACCGATCTGGCGCTGCAGGGCTGCTTCATCGCCATCGGGCACCAGCCCAATACGGGCATCTTCGAGGGCCAGCTGGCGATGAAGGACGGCTACATCGTGACCCGCGCCGGACTCGACGGCATGGCCACCGCGACCAGCGTACCCGGCGTGTTCGCCGCCGGCGACGTGCAGGACCACGTCTACCGCCAGGCGATCACCAGCGCCGGCACCGGCTGCATGGCCGCGCTGGACGCGCAGCGCTACCTGGAAAACGACGGCGCGGCCTGAGTGCCGGAGGCGCGGCCCGCGCCTCAGCCCTGCGGCGCAGGCGGCGCGACCAGGAAGTGCTCGCGGTAGTGCAGCAGTTCGTCGATGGATTCGTGGATGTCGGCCAGCGCGGTGTGCTCCTGGCGCTTCTTGAACGACGCGTAGACCTCCGGGCGCCAGCGCCGCGCGAGCTCCTTCAACGTGCTCACGTCCAGGTTGCGGTAATGGAAGAAGGCCTCCAGGCGCGGCATCCAGCGCGCCATGAAGCGCCGGTCCTGGCAGATCGTGTTGCCGCACATCGGACTCTTGCCCGCCGGCACGTAGCGCGCGGCGAAGTCGATCATCGCCTGCTCGGCCTGCTGCTCGTCGATGACGCTGGCGGCGACCCGCGCCGTCAGGCCGGAGCGTCCGTGGGTGCCCTGGTTCCATGAATCCATCGCGGCCATCACTTCCGCGGGCTGATGGACGGCCAGCACCGGACCCTCGATGCGCCGCGTGACCTGGGCGTCGGTGACCACCAGCGCGACCTCGATGATGCGGTCGCTCAGCGGGTCCAGACCGGTCATTTCCATGTCCACCCACAACAGGTTGGACTCGTGCAGGGGCAGGTCGGGCGGGCTCTGGATGGCGTTCATGCGGCAGTTGCGCCGTGCCGGACGCGACGCGGCCACGGCCGCCCGCCGACACGACGTGAATGGGATAATGGGAACATTGCGGCGACTCGGCCGCGCTCGACGGAGCGCTGCTGCGCCGCGTACCGAAGCTCCATTCTCGCATGCCCCCCGCGGCAAGGCGGCCAGCCGCCCCGTCCCCCGCCCCATCCCCCCGCCCCGGCCCGTTGCCCACTCACCCCGACATGACCCTGTCCCGGACTTCCCTGCTGTGCAGCCTCGTGTTCGCGGCCGCGCTGCTGCTGTCGACCGCGCTGCGACTGTGGCTGGGGGCGCGCCAGATCCGCCACGTGCAGAGCCACCGCGACCACGTTCCCGAGGCTTTCGCCGGGGTCATCGACCTGCAGGCGCATCGCAAGGCTGCCGACTACACCAGCGCGCGCCAGCGCGTGGGACTGTGGCATTCGCTGTTCTCGGCCGCGGTGCTGGTCGGCTGGACGCTGTTCGGCGGACTGCAGCTGCTGGCTCGTGCCAACACGTCGCTGTTCGGCGACGGGCTGCTGGCGCAGCTGCTGCTGCTGGGCGAGTTCGCGTTGATCGGCGCGCTGATCGATCTGCCCTGGGAGCTATGGAGCACCTTCCGCCTCGAAGCCCGCTTCGGCTTCAACCGCAGCACTCCCGGGCTGTTCTTCGCCGACCAGGCCAGGGGGCTGCTGCTGGGGGCGCTGGTCATGGCGCCGCTGGCGCTGCTGGTGCTGTGGCTGATGCGCGGCAGCGACTGGTGGTGGCTGTGGGCCTGGCTGGCCTTCGCCGCATTCAGCCTGACCATGATGGTCGTGTTCCCGACCTGGATCGCGCCGCTGTTCAACCGCTTCGAGCCCCTACCCGAAGGCGAGGTCAAGAGCCGCGCCCAGCAGCTGATGCAGCGCTGCGGCTTCGCGCTGCAGGGCCTGTACGTGATGGACGGTTCGCGCCGCAGCGCGCACGCCAATGCCTACTTCACCGGGATCGGCTCGGCGCGCCGGGTCGTGCTGTTCGACACGCTGCTGGGACAGCTCGACGCACGGCAGATCGAGGCTGTGCTGGCGCACGAGGTCGGGCACTACAAGCGCCACCACATCCAGCAGCGCCTGCTGCTGACCCTGGGCCTGAGCCTGGCCGGATTCGCGCTGCTGGGATGGCTGGCGTCGCGCGTGTGGTTCTACACCGGGCTGGGCTTCGAGCCCGATCTGCTCGGCGGCAACCAGGCGGCGGCGCTGATCCTGTTCAGCCTGGCGCTGCCGGTTTTCGGGGTGTTCGTCACCCCGCTGAGCGCTAGCTGGTCGCGCAGGCACGAGTTCGAGGCCGACGCCTACGCGGCCAGTCACAGCGATGCGCGTGCGCTGGGCAGCGCGCTGCTGCGCATGTACCGCGACAACGCGTCGACCCTGACCCCCGACCCCTGGTTCGTGCGCTTCTACTACAGCCACCCCCCGGCGCTGCAACGCCTGGCCCGGCTCGGCCTGCCCGAAGGCGCCGCCGCAGCCTAGATGACACAGCCCCAACGCTCACAGCGCGCGCGCATCGTCGCCGCGTTCGGGCGCAACTACCTGGCCGACGCCGGCGGCGACGCGCCGCTGGCCTGCGTGACCCGCGGCAAGCGCGGCGACGTGGTGTGCGGCGACGAGGTGCTGCTGCAACCCGGCGACCCGGCGCTGATCGACACCGTGCTGCCGCGGCGCAACATGCTGTGGCGCCAGGACTTGCGGCGCAGCAAGGTGTTCGCCGCCAACCTCGACCTGCTGCTGGTGGTCACCGCGGCGCAGCCGACACCCAACCTCGACCTCGTGGGACGCGCGCTGATCGCCGCCGGCGCCGAGGACATCGAATGCCTGCTCGTGCTCAACAAGTGCGAGCTGCCCCAGACCGCCGAGCTGCGCCGGCGCCTGCGCCCGCTGGAGCAATGCGGCTACCCGGTGCTGGAGTTGTCGGCGCTGGGAGCGCCGCAGCGCGCGGTCGAGGCGCTGCGGCCGTGGCTGGCCGGACGCACCTCGATGCTCATCGGCGCCTCCGGGGTGGGCAAGTCGACGCTGGCCAATGCGCTGCTGCCGGGGATCCACGCCGTCACCGGCGCCCTCAGCGAGGCGCTGAACTCGGGGCGCCACACGACGACCAGCACGCGCCTGTGGACGCTGCCGGGGATGCCGGAGGCCAGCGCGCTGCTCGACTCGCCGGGATTCCAGGCCTTCGGCCTGCAGCACCTGAGCGTGACCCAGCTGCAGCATGCGCTGCCCGAGCTGGCGCAGCGCAACGGCCGCTGCCGTTTCCAGAACTGCACCCACCGCGAGGAGCCGGGCTGCGTGGTGCGCGAAGCCGTCGCCGCCGGCGAGATCGACCCCGAGCGCTACGCGCTGTATTTGCGGGTGCTGCGCGAGCTGCTGCAGTAGCCAGCCGGGGGCCGGACAAAGCCCGGGCCTCGGGGCATTGCATCAATCGTCAAGCTGGCCGAGCAGCAGGAATTCCATCAGCGCCTTCTGCACGTGCAGGCGGTTCTCGGCCTCGTCCCAGACCACGCTGCGCGGCCCGTCGATGACCTCGGCCTGCACTTCCTCGCCGCGGTGCGCGGGCAGGCAGTGCATGAACAGGGCCTGCGGGTCGGCGCGCAGCATCATCGCGGTGTCGACCATGAACCCCTGGAAGGCCTTCAGTCGCGCGGAGTTCTCCGCCTCGTAACCCATGCTGGTCCACACGTCGGTGGTGACCAGGTGCGCACCCTCGCAGGCCTGTCGCGGGTCGTCGAAGCAGCGCAGGCAGGCCCGTTCGGCCTCGCTGACCGGGTAGCCCGCGCGCTGCAGCTCCACGCCGTAGCCCGGCGGGCCCGAGAAATGCACCGTGAAGCCGAGGATCGCCCCTGCCTGCAGCCAGGTGTAGAGCATGTTGTTGGCATCGCCGACCCACGCCACGACCTTGCCGGCGATGTCGCCGCGGTGCTCGATGTAGGTGAACACGTCGGCCAGCACCTGGCAGGGATGGAACTCGTTGGTCAGTCCGTTGATCACCGGCACGCGCGAATGCGCGGCGAAGCGCTCGACGATGTCGTGCCCGTAGGTGCGGATCATCACCAGGTCGACCATGCGCGAGAACACCTGCGCGGCGTCCTCGATGGGCTCGCCGCGCCCGAGCTGGCTGTCGCGGGTGTTGATGTAGATGGCGGCTCCGCCGAGCTGGTGCATGCCGGCCTCGAAGCTCAGGCGCGTGCGCGTCGAGTGCTTCTCGAAGATCATCGCCAGCGTCCGGTCCACCAGCGGCTGGTGCAGCTCGTAGCCCTTGAAGCGCGACTTGATCAGCGCGCTGCGATGAAAGAGGTAGGCGTACTCGTCACGCGTCAGATCGCTGAACTGCAGGTAATGGCGCACGGGGGTATGGGTCATCACGGAGCCCCTCCTCAGGCCGCGCCGACGAAACGCTGCACCAGCGGCACCAGCAAGGCCAGCATCTGCTCGGCCTCTTCCTGGCGCAGGATCAGCGGCGGCAGCAGGCGGATCACCCGTTCATGCGTGACGTTGATCAACAAGCCGGCCTGCTGCGCCTGCGCGACGAGTTCCCCGCAGGCGCGCTCGAGCTCGATGCCGATCATCAGGCCGCTGCCGCGCACCTCGACCACCCCGGCAAGGCCGCCGACGCGCTCGCGCAACTGCCCGAGCATCCAGCCGCCGATGCGCTGCGCGTTGTCCAGCAGCCCCTCGTCCTCGATGATGGCCAGGGTCTCCAGCGCGGCGCGGCAGGCCAGCGGATTGCCGCCGAAGGTGCTGCCGTGCTGGCCGGGGCCGAACACGCGCGCAGCCTCGCCGTAGCCGAGCAGGGCGCCGATCGGCACGCCGGAGGCCAGCCCCTTGGCCATCGCCACGACGTCCGGGCGCACGCCGGCCCACTGGTGCGCCAGCCAGCGCCCGGTGCGCCCCATGCCGCACTGCACCTCGTCGATCATCAGCAGCCAGCCGTTGCGATCGCACAGGCCGCGCAGGAAGCGCAGGAACTCCAGCTGCGCCGGGCGGATTCCTCCCTCGCCCTGGATCGCCTCGATGAACACCGCGCACAGGCCGGGGTGCTCGCGCGCGGCGCGCTCCACCGCGGCCTGGTCGTTCAACGGCACGCGCACGAAGCCCTCGACCAGCGGCTCGAAGCCCTTTTGCACCTTCGGGTTGCCGGTGGCCGACAGCGTGGCCAGCGAACGGCCGTGGAAGGCCCCGTCGAACACCAGGATCTCGGGCAGGCCGGCTGCGCGGCGATGCCCCCACAGGCGCGCCAGCTTGATCGCCGCCTCGTTCGCCTCCAGCCCCGAGTTGCAGAAGAAGGCGGCATCCGCCCCCGCCAGCGCGCACAGACGATCGGCCAGTTGTTCCTGCAAGGGAATCTGGTAGACGTTGGAGCAATGAATCAGCTTGCCGACCTGGTCGCGCAGCGCCGCCACCAGGCGGGGATGCGCGTGGCCGACGGTGTTGACCGCGATTCCGCTGAGCCCGTCCAGGTAGCGCCGTCCCTCGGTGTCCCACACCCAGGCGCCCTCGCCGTGGCTGAGCGCCAGGGCCTGGCGGGAGTAGTTCTGCATCAGATGACCTGGCATGGACGGTTCCTCGAAGTAAAGACCACAGACGACAAAGCCCGCTCGACGCGGGCTTCGTACGCTCGCAACCCGCCTGCGACGGGCCGCGCCAGATTGGCTCGGGGCGGGGCCGGGCAGCGCCCGGCCCGGGACGTGCTCAGGCCCCCATCGCCTTCAGCGCGGCGTTCAGACGGCTCTTGTCGCGCGCCGCCTTGTTGGGGTGGAACAGGCCCTTGCGGGCGATCGAGTCCAGCACCGGCACGGCGGCCTTGAAGGCCTCCGCGGCACGCGCCTTGTCGCCGGCGGCGATCGCCTTGCGCACCGACTTCACCGCGGTGCGAAAGCGCGAGCGCATGGCCGAATTGGCGGCGTTGAGCTTGATGTCCTGACGCGCGCGCTTGCGCCCGGAGGGCGTGCGGGCGCTTTTCTTTTTCGCTTGCGCGGATGTCGCCATGGAAAGTGACCTCGGGAAAAATTCTGGGAAAAGCGTCTAGTATAGCGGCAAGACCCCTGCGCGCAAAGCGTGTCGCGCATGGCCAGGGAGCTTTCGCGCCCGGCGCATTCCTATAATGCGCCGCGTGAACCTGCTGCGCGCCGCCTACACCGTCTCCCTGCTCACGCTGGTGTCGCGCATCACGGGGCTCGTGCGCGAGGTGCTGATCGCCCGCTATTTCGGCGCCAGCGCCTGGACCGATGCGTTCAACGTCGCGTTCCGCCTGCCCAACCTGCTGCGCCGGCTGTTCGCCGAGGGCGCGTTCTCGCAGGCCTTCATCCCGATTCTCGCCGCATCGCGCGAGAACGACAGCCCGCAGGACAACCAGCGCCTGATCGACGACGTGGCCACCGCGCTGGCCTGGATCCTCGCCGGGGTGAGCCTGCTCGGCGTGATCGGCGCGCCGGTGCTGGTGCTGCTGACCGCCTCCGGGCTGCATCCCAAGGCCTTCGACGCCGCCACCTGGATGGCGCGCCTGATGTTCCCCTATGCCGGCATCATCTCGCTGGTGGCGCTGTCGGCGGGCATCCTCAACACCTGGAAGCACTTCACGGTGTCGTCGCTGACCCCGGCGCTGCTGAACCTGAGCGTGATCGCCGCGGCGGTGCTGCTGCACCGCACGATGCACCCGCCGGTCTACGCGCTGGCCGTCGGCGTGGTGGTCGGCGGAGTGCTGCAACTGGCGGTGCAGATCCCGGCGCTGCGTCGCTACGCGGTGCTGCCGCGCCTGCACCTGAATTTCGCCGCCGCGTGGCGCTCGCCCGGGGTGCGCCGCGTGGTGAAGCAGATGCTGCCGGCCAGCCTGTCGGTCTCGGTGGCGCAGGTCTCGCTGGTCATCAACACCCAGATCGCCTCGCATTTGCGCCCCGGCAGCGTGTCGTGGCTGGCCTACGCCGACCGCCTGATGGAATTCCCGACCGCGCTGCTCGGCGTGGCACTGGGCTCGGTGCTGCTGCCCAGCCTGTCGCGCGCACACGCTGCCTCCGACGCGCAGCGCTACAGCTCGCTGCTCGACTGGGGCCTGCGGCTGTGCCTGATGCTGGCGCTGCCGGCGGCGATCGCGCTGGGCCTGTTCGCCACCCCGCTGGTGTCCATCCTGTTCCAGTACGGGCATTTCAACGCCTTCGACGTCGAGCAGACCACGCGCGCGCTGCGCGCCTACGGGCTGGGCCTGCTCGGACTCGTCGGCGTGAAGATCCTCGCCCCGGGCTTCTATGCGCGGCGCGACATCCGCACCCCGGTCAAGATGGCGCTGGTCGTGCTGGTGTTCACGCAGCTGCTCAACATCGTGTTCGTGCCGCGCCTGCAGCACGCCGGGCTGGCGCTGGCCATCTCCTGCGGTGCGCTGCTCAATGCGGGCATGCTGCTGCATGGGCTTTGGCGCCGCGGCAGCTACCGGGCGCAGCCGGGCTGGGGCGGCTTCGGCGCACGGGTGATGGCGGCTCAGCTGCCCTTCGCGGCAATCCTGGGTTGGGGCGCGTTGCACCTGCCATGGCTGCACTGGCCGGGCGCGCATGCACAGCTCGCACGCCTTGGGGCGGCTTTCGGGCTGCTCGCAGCCGCAGCCGTCGCCTATTTCGCAACCCTTGCCATCCTGGGCCTGCGTCCGCGGCACTTCCTGCACCGGGAGTGAGCTCCCGGCGCAAACTCGACCCGGCTTGCAGCGCATCAAGGCGCCGACGCGACTCCCGGCGCACAATGATCCGCAGGGCGGAGCCGGAGTCGCCACGGGAGACGCAAATGCCGTTGAGCCAGCAGGAACTGCACGACCTCGAACAGCAGCTGCTCGCGCGGCGCGCCACGGTGCTCGACGAACTGCGACGGGAGACCCGCGACGAGCAGGGGCTGCTCGGGCTGCCCAGCCACCGCGGCGAAAGCGACCGCGGCGTGGACTTCGAGATGGAGGCCGTCGATCTCGCGCAAAGCCTGCGCGACGCCGGGGAATTGCAGGACATCGACTCCGCGCTGCGTCGCCTGCGCGACGGCAGCTACGGCCGCTGCGCCGACTGCTCCGAGCCGATCGACCCCGCACGCCTGCGCGCGCAACCCGCGGCGCTGCGCTGCGCCGCCTGCCAGCAGCGCTTCGAACACCTGCACGCGGCGAGCTGAGCGCGCCGCATCCGCGCCCGTTCCGGCCTGCTCAGCGCAGCACCACCGCCGCGTCGCCGTCGCCACGGGCCGCGACATGGCCGATACGCACGCAGCTCTCGCCCGCCGCCTGCAGGGCGCGCTGCGCCGCATCGGCATGCTCCGGCGCCAGCACCAGCACGTAGCCGATTCCGCAGTTGAAGGTCCGCAGCATCTCGTGCTCGTCGATGCCGCCTTCGCGCTGCAGCCAGTCGAAGACCTCGGGACGGTGCCACGAGCCGCGCTGCAGGACGCACTGCAGGCCGTCGGGCAGCACCCGCGGAATGTTCTCCAGCAGGCCGCCGCCGGTGATGTGGGCCATCGCGCGCACCTCGGTATCGCGCAGCAGCTCGAGCACCGGCTTGCAGTAGATGCGCGTGGGCATCATCACCGCGTCGCGGAAATCCATGCCGTCGAGCTGGCGCGGCAGGCGCGGCCGCGCTCGCTCGATGACCTTGCGCACCAGCGAGTAGCCGTTCGAATGCACCCCGCTGGAAGCCAGCCCCAGCACCACGTCGCCGGGGCGGGTCGACGCGCCGCTGACCAGCCGGGACTTCTCCGCGGCGCCGACGCAGAAGCCGGCAAGGTCGTATTCACCGTCGGGGTACATGCCCGGCATCTCGGCGGTCTCGCCGCCGATCAACGCGCAACCGGCGATCTCGCAGCCGCGGGCGATCCCGCCCACCACGCTGGCGGCGACCCCCACCTGCAGCTTGCCGCAGGCGAAGTAGTCGAGAAAGAACAAGGGCTCGGCGCCCTGCACCAGCACGTCGTTGACACTCATCGCCACCAGGTCGATGCCGACGGTGTCGTGACGCTGCCACTCGAAGGCCAGGCGCAGCTTGGTGCCCACCCCGTCGGTGCCGGACACCAGCACGGGTTCGCGGTAACGCCGCGGCAACTCGAACAGCGCGCCGAAACCGCCGATCCCGGCCAGCACGCCGTCGCGCAAGGTGCGCGCGGCCAGCGGCTTGATGGCGTCGACCAGTGCATCGCCGGCGTCGATGTCGACCCCGGCGTCGCGATAGCTCAGGCCGGCTTGGGGGGAATCGTGTTGGGAGGACATGGGGGGTGTGTTCGGGGCGCGCCGACCCGGCGGGCCGTGGCGCCTAAAATGTCGGAGCATTGTAGGGCGCGCGACTGCCCACCCCCCGACAGCCAGCAAGCCCTCCCTCCGTGCCGATCTCGCAACGCGCCCAAACCCGCATCGTCTGGCTGGCCCTGCTGGCCGCGGCCGTCGGCACGGGCTGGTTGCTGCGCTCGGTGCTGACGCCGTTCCTGCTCGCGCTGACCATCGCCTACGCGCTGCACCCGGCGGTCGAGCGCATGGCTCGATGGCGCATTCCCCGTCTGCTCGGCGCCACCGTCGCGCTCGTGCTGCTGGCGATCGCGCTGGTGGCGCTGGGCAGTCTGATCGTCTCGGTGCTGTCGAGCACGCTGCCGCAATTGCAGAAGCAGGTCCCGGGCCTGGTCGGCACCATCACCTCCTGGATGGATGCCGCCGCGGCGCGCATGGGCCTGCATGCGCGGGTGGACCTGGGCAGCCTCGGCGAACTGCTGACGCGCAGCGTGTCGGGCGACCCGCAGCGCTGGGCGCTGCAGCTGCTGAGCTCGGCGCGCAGCGGCGGCAGCACGCTGTTGAACGTGCTGGGCAACGCGATCCTGATCCCGGTGCTGACGCTGTACCTGCTGCTGGACTGGCGCGAGCTCATGCAGCGTATCGTCGGACTGGTTCCGCTGCGCCACCGCGACCGGCTGCTCGACTTCGTCCACGAATGCGACAGCGTGCTCGCCAGCTACCTGCGCGGCCAGCTCACCGTGATGCTGCTGCTGGCGGCTTTCTACGCGGTGGGACTGAGCCTGGCGGGATTCCAGCTCGCGGTGCCGATCGGCGTGTTCACCGGCCTGGCGGTGGCCGTGCCCTTCATCGGTTTCGGCATCGGGCTGCTGCTGGCGCTGCTGGCCGGGGCGCTGCAGTTCCAGAGCCTGTACGCGGTGGGGGCGGTGGCGGTGGTCTACGGCGTCGGCCAGCTGCTGGAGAGCTCCTACCTGACGCCGCGCCTGCTCGGGCGGCGTATCGGCCTGCACCCGCTGTTCGTGATCTTCCTGCTGCTGGCCTTCGGCGACCTGTTCGGCTTCGTCGGCGTGCTGCTGGCGTTGCCGGCCGGCGCGCTGATGCTGGTCGTGGCGCGGCACCTGGTGCAGTGGTACCGCTCCAGCCCGCTGTTCCTGCAGTGAATCCGCAAGCGCTTCCCCCCCATTCGCCGGCTTCCTCGCAAGCGCGTGCCCCGCGCGATGCCGCGGCGCGGCAACTGGTGCTCGAGTTGCAGTGGAACGACGAACCGACGCTGGACAATTTCGAGCCCGGCGGCAATTCGATCGCACTGCAGGCGCTGCGCGCACTGCTGGCGGGCGCCGACGCCGGGCAACGGGCGCTGTACCTGTGGGGGCCGCCCGCCAGCGGCAAGACCCATCTGTTGCGTGCCGCCTGCGCCACGACGCAGGCGGCCGGTCACGCCGCCTGGCTGCTCGGCCCGCACAGCCCGCCGTCGCACTGGCCGTCGCTGGAACAGGTGACGGCCGCCGGGCGCGGCGCCCTGCTGGCCGTGGACGACGTGCATGCCTGCAACACCTGGCAGCAGGACTGGCTGTTCGGGCTGTACAACGCGGCGCGCCAGTGCGGCTGCGGCTTCGTCGCCGCCGGGGAGGCCGCGCCGGCGGCGCTGGCGCTGCGCGACGACTTGCGCACCCGCCTGGCCTGGGGCCTGTGCCTGGGGCTGCAAGCGCTGGACGACGACGCCAAGCGCCGCGTGCTGGCACGCATCGCCGCCGCCCACGGCCTGCCACTACGCGACGACCTGAGCCGTTATATTCTTGATCACCATGCCCGGGACATGGCCTCGTTGGTGGCCCTGCTTCGCCGGCTCGACGACTACGCGATGCGCCACGGCCGTGCCGCCAGCATCCCGCTGCTCAAGTCCATGCTGAGCGAATGGGACCGGGAGAGCGACCCGCAATCCCCGGTCCAACCCTGAATCAAGCGCTCATGCCGCACCGCAACCTGGCCCTGTTCGATCTCGACAACACGCTGCTGCCCTTCGACTCCGACCACGCCTGGGGGGAGTACTGCGTGCGCCTGGGCTGGGTCGACGGCGAGCAGCACCGATTGGCCAACGACCGCTTCTACGCCGACTATCGCGCCGGCACGCTGGACCTGCCGGCCTACCTGCGTTTCTCGCTGGCGCCGCTGGTCGGGCGCTCGCCGCTGGAGCTCAGCCGCGCGCACGCCGATTTCATGCGCGACGTCGTGCTGCCGCAGCTGCGCCCGCAGGCCCTGCAACTGGTGCGCCGGCACCAGGCGCAGGGCGACCTGTGCGCCATCGTCACCGCCACCAACGACTTCGTCACCGCGCCGATCGCGCAGGCGCTGGGGGTCCGGGACCTGATCGCGGTACAGGCCGAGCGCGACGCGCAAGGCATGTACACCGGCGCATGGGTCGGCGTGCCGTCGTTTCGCGAAGGCAAGGTCGAGCGCACCACGCAGTGGCTGCAGCAGCAGGCACTGCGGTGGAGCGACATCGCGCAATCCTGGTTCTACTCCGACTCCATCAACGACCGCCCGCTGCTGGAGCATGTCACGCATCCCGTGGCCGTGCACCCCGACCCGCTGCTCGCCGAACTGGCCGGCCGGCGCGGCTGGCCCGTCCTGAAGCTGTTCCCATGATCCGCAAACTCATCACTCGCCTGTTCACCTCCAAGAGCAACGCCAGCGCGCTGGGCAAGCGCGTCGAGGCGGCCGGCTCCAGCCTGGGCATCGACCCGGCGAAGCTGCCGAACTCGGCCCTGACCGTGGTTCGCACGCTGCAGCAGGCCGGCTTCGAGGCCTACATCGTCGGCGGGGCGGTGCGCGACATGCTGCTGGGGCTGCGTCCCAAGGACTTCGATGTCGCCACCAACGCCACGCCGGAGCAGGTCAAGCCGCTGTTTCGCCGCGCGCTGCTGATCGGAAGGCGCTTTCGCATCGTGCACGTACTGTTCGGGCGCGAGGTCATCGAGGTCTCGACCTTCCGCGCCAGCCCGGGTGCCAGCGGCGACGCGGTGGATGGCGACGAACGCAACGTCGACAAGCTCGCCGGGCGCCACCACGCGGTCGACGCCAGCGGGCGGGTGCTGCGCGACAACGTCTGGGGGGCCCAGGACGAGGACGCCGCACGGCGCGACTTCACGGTCAATGCGCTGTACTACGACCCCAGCCGCGACGTGGTCGTGGACTACCACCACGGGCTGCGCGACCTGAAGGCGCGCACGCTGCGCATGATCGGCGAGCCATCGCGTCGCTACCGCGAGGATCCGGTGCGCCTGCTGCGGGTCGCGCGCTTCGCCGCCAAGCTGGGCTTCGACATCGCTCCCGGCACGCTGCACCCGATCGCCACGCACTCCGAGTTGCTGCGCAACGTGCCGTCGGCTCGCCTGTTCGACGAAACCATCAAGCTGCTGCAGACCGGCCACGCGCTGGCCTCGCTGGACAACCTGCGCCGCCTGGGACTGCACAAGGGCCTGCTGCCGCTGATCGATCTCGCGCTGAGCCAGCCGCGCGGCGAGGCCTTCGTGATGGCCGCGCTGGGCGACACGGACGCGCGCATCGGCGCCGGCAAGACGGCCAGCCCCGCCTTCCTGTTCGCCTGCCTGCTGTGGCCGCAGGTGGGGCAACGCTGGGCCGAGCTGCAGACCGAGGGGGTGCCGCAGATCGCCGCGCTGGACCAGGCCGCCGAGGAAGTCCTGGCGGCGCAGGCCGAGCGCCTGGCCATCCAGCGGCGCATCAGCGTGGACATGCGCGAGATCTGGGCGCTGCAGCCCAGGCTGGCGCGGCGCAGTGCGCGCTATGCCTACGCGCTGCTCGAGCACCCGCGCTTTCGCGCGGCCTTCGACTTCCTGCTGCTGCGCGCGCGCACCGGCGAGGCGCCGCAGGAGTTCGCCCGGTGGTGGGAGGAATTCCAGGACGCGGACGAGGCACGGCGCACGGAACTGATCGAACTGGCCGCGCGCGGCGTGCCCGCCGACGCCCCGAAGAAGCGTCGCCGGCGCCGCCGCAAGCCCGCCGGAGAACCGGGCGGCGAGGCGGGCGGCGAACCCGCGGCGCCGGCCGAGCCGCCGAACTGACACCCGCGCGTGTCCCAAGATGCCCTGATCGGCCTGGGGGCCAACCTCGGCGACGCCGCGGCCACGCTGCGCGCCGCGCTGCTCGATCTGGGCGCGCTGCGCGGCTGCGCGCTGCTGCGCGTATCCGGGCTGTGGCGCAGCGCGCCGGTGGACGCCGGCGGCCCCGACTACTGCAACGCGGTGGCCGAACTGCGCTGCGAGCACACGGCGCCGGAACTGCTGCGGCAGATGCAGGACATCGAGTCCCGGCACGGCCGCGTGCGCCCGCCGGGAATGCGCAACGCGCCCCGCACGCTGGACCTGGATCTGTTGTGCTTCGGCGAGCTGCGGCTGCAACTGGAGCAGCTGATCCTGCCGCACCCCCGCATGCACGAGCGCGCCTTCGTGCTGGCGCCGCTGGCCGAGATCCGCCCCGACTGGCGCCTGCCCGATGGCGAGGCCATCGGCGACGCGCTGCTGCGCCTGCAACGCGCCGGGCAGCAGGTGCGCAAGATCGGCGAGCTCGAGGCGCGCGGCTGAGTCCGGGCCGGTGCGCCCACGCGGCTTCAGGCGCTCGGCGGCTCGGCGGCGCCGGGTCCGAGCGCGCGCTGCATCATCACCACGTCGAGCCAGCGCTGGAACTTCCAGCCCACCGCCGGCAACACCCCGCAGTGGCTGAAACCGTGGCGCCGATGCAACGCGATGGAGCCCTGGTTGGCCGAATCGCCGATCACCGCCAGCATTTGCCGCGCCCCGATGCGTTCGCTGACTTGCAGCAGTTCCTCGAGCAGCAGGGAACCCAGGCCGCCGCCCACGCGCTGCGGGTGCACGTACACGGAGTCCTCCAGGGTCCAGTGGAATGCCGCGCGCTCGCGGAACCAGTTGGCGTAGGCGAAACCGGCCACCTCGCCGTCGCGCTGCGCCACCAGCCAGGGCAGGCCGCGCGACTGCACCAGTTCCAGGCGCCGCTGCATCTCGGGCTGCGTCGGCGCCTCGGTCTCGAAACTGCCGGTGCCGTGCTCGACGTGATGGGCATAGATCGCGGTGATGGCAGGCAGGTCGGCCGCGGTGGCCGGGCGCAGCACCGCGCGGGATTCGCTGGATGAGGACATGAGACGGGCTTCGAAAGGAGTCCGCAGGTGCGGCTATAATGGAAAGTTTACCGGTGGGCGCAATCCGCGCCGAGGCCGGGAGCGCCGGCTGAAGCCCGATGCCGCAGGTCGCGGCACTGCCCTCGCCCTGCGCCCGGAACAAGGGTCGCGGCGAGATCCACGCAGCAAGCCGATATCGCAGTACTTGCAGGAATTCCGAACATGGTCGTCATTCGTCTTTCCCGTGCCGGCGCCAAGGGCCGCCCGTTCTACCACATCGTCGCCACCGATTCGCGCAATCGCCGCGACGGCCGCTACATCGAGCGCCTGGGTTTCTACAACCCGGTGGCGCGCGGCCAGGAGCAGGGCCTGCGCGTGGCGATGGAGCGCATCCAGTACTGGACCGGTACCGGCGCGCAGATGTCCGAGACCGTGCAGCGCCTGGTCAAGCAGGCCAGCCAGCCGGCCGCCGCCGCGGCCTGATGAGCCTGGCGCCGATGCGGCCGACGCACGTCCGTCGCGCGCCGTGCCGCATTCGCGTCGCATGAACGCCACGCGCAAGTCCGCCCCCGCGGGGGGCGCGACAGCGGCCGTCGAAGTGACGGACGAACTGCTGCCGGGCGATCTGCTGCCGGACGATCTGCTCGAGGTCGGCCATGTGCTCGATGCATGGGGGACCCACGGCTGGATCAAGGTGGCACCCGACGCCGCCGAGCCCGCGGGCCTGCTGAAGGCCGGGCGATGGTGGCTGCGCCCGCCGCCCGGGCGCGCAGGCGCGCAGGCGCGCTGCTGCGCGCGACGCCTGGCGCGGCGCCACGGACAGTCCGTGGTGGCCTTGCTCGAAGGCGTCGCCGACCGCACGCAGGCCGAGAGCCTCAAGGGCTGGAGCGTGCATCTGCGGCGGGAAGACTTCCCGGCCCCGGCGCAGGACGAGTTCTACTGGGCCGACCTGATCGGCTGCGAGGTGTTCGGCCGCGACGGCGCCGCGCTGGGCCAGGTCGTCGGCCTGCTCGACAGCGGAGCGCAGTCGGTGCTGCGGCTGCGGCGCCCGCCGCAGACACAGGAAGGGACGCGGGAACAGGCAGCCGCCCGCGCCGAACGCCTGATCCCCTTCGTCGACGCCTACATCGTCGAGGTCGACATCGCCGCGCGGCGCATCGTCGCCGACTGGCAAGCCGACTACGACTGACCCCCACCGAGGGCCGCGCGATGCCTCGTTTCGACGTGCTGAGCCTGTTCGCCGGCTACTTCGAGCCGCTGCGCACGCAGGGCATCTGCCGGCGCGCCTTCGACAGCGGCGCGGTGCAAGTGCACACGTGGAACCCCCGCGACTACGCCAGCGGCGCGCATCGCAGCGTCGATGACCGCCCCTACGGCGGCGGGCCCGGCATGGTCATGCTGGCCGAGCCGCTGCTGGCGGCGCTGCGCGCGGCACGCCAGGCGCGCGACGCGGCCGGCGCGCCGCCCGCGCCGGTGCTGCTGTTCAGCCCGGCCGGCCGCGCGCTGCAGCAGGCCGAAGTGCAGCGCCTGGCGCAATCGCCGGGCGCGATCCTGGTATGCGGGCGCTACGAAGGCGTGGACCAGCGATTCATCGACCGTCACGTCGACGCGGAAGTCAGCCTGGGGGATTTCGTGCTGTCCGGCGGAGAGATTCCGGCGATGGCGCTGATCGACGCGGTGGCACGCCTGCAGCCCGGAGTGCTCGGCGACGAACTGTCGGCGCAGCAGGACAGCTTCTCCGATGGCCTGCTCGACTGCCCGCACTACACTCGCCCGCCGCTGTTCGACGGCATGGAGGTGCCGCAGGTGCTGCTCGGCGGCGATCACGCGCGCATCGCGCGCTGGCGCCGCGACCGCATGCTCGAGCTGAGCTGGCGCCGCCGCCCCGAACTGGTGCTGGCGCTGGAGCGCGCGCAGCGCCTCGACCGCGACGACCTGCGCCTGCTGCGGGCGCTGCGCGAGGGCGAGGCCGCGGCCACTGACCGGCCAGACCCCGATTCAGGCGATTCCGGCTATACTTGAGCGTTTTTCGCGATCCTCTGCCCGGCCCCAATTCCCACGATTTCAACAACGGCGCGGCGCAAGATCCCAGGAGTCTTTGATGAGCAGCCATCTGATCCAGCAACTCGAGCAGGAAGAAATCCAGCGCCTGACCCAGGGCAAGGCCATCCCCGATTTCGCCCCCGGCGACACCGTGGTGGTCAGCGTCAACGTGGTCGAAGGCTCGCGCAAGCGCGCCCAGGCCTATGAAGGCGTGGTGATCGCGCGCAGCAACCGCGGCCTGAACTCCAGCTTCATCGTGCGCAAGATCTCGTCGGGCGAAGGCGTCGAGCGTACCTTCCAGCTGTATTCGCCGATGATCGCGTCGATCGAGGTCAAGCGCCGCGGCGACGTTCGCCGCGCCAAGCTGTACTACCTGCGCGGACGCACCGGCAAGTCGGCACGCATCAAGGAAAAGCTGGCCTGAACCAGGCCAAAGTCTGGCCCGAGCCAGACTTTCGCGATGCGATGATGCCGGCCGCAGAGGGCCTGTCGTGCAGCCGACCCGTGGGTCGGCTGTTTGCTTTTGCGCGCTGTGCAACATCGCCTCGCGCAGCCTCGTCTCGCACACCCTCGCCTTGACCGCTTCCGAACCCGTCCGCACCCCGCCGCCGCTGCCCACCGCGCAGGCCGAGCAGGCCCCCGTGATCGAACGCCACCACGGGCTGCCGGCGGTGCCGGAGCCGCAACTGCGGCCGCAGGCGCTGCGCGAGCGCTTCGCGCGCTGGCAGCGCGACTTCGCCGACGGGCGCGGCGACGCCTGGCTGCCCGAACACGCCGGCGACGTGCCACCGCCCGAGCGCATGGCGTCGCGCCAGGCCTCGGTGCTGGTGCCCCTGCTCCTGCGCGATTCCGGACTGCACATGCTGCTGACCCGGCGCGACGCGCGACTGTCGGTGCACGCCGGGCAGATCAGCTTCCCCGGCGGCGGCCGCGACTCGGGCGACCGCGACGCGGTGCACACCGCGCTGCGCGAGGCCGAGGAGGAGATCGGTCTCGACCCCGCGCTGGTCGAGACCCTGGGCTGCATGCCGCTGTACACCACGGTCACGGGTTTCGCGGTAACCCCGGTGGTGTCGCTGGTCGACGCGCGTGCGCGCTGGCGCCTGCAGCAAAGCGAGGTGGCCGAGGTGTTCGAGGTGCCGCTGGCCTTCCTGATGAATCCCGCGCACCACGAGCTGCGCGCCTGGGACGTGGCGCCGGCCGCCGGCGGCGGGCGCCGCGTGTTCTACGCGATGCCGTGGACGGATCCCGACAGCGGTCGGCGCTATTTCATCTGGGGCGCCACCGCCGCGATGATCCGCAACCTGTACCGCCTGCTCATCGCTTAGCATGCGGGCATGGCGTTCTTCTCGGTCCTGCTTTCCCTGCTGCTCGAACAGATCAAGCCGCTCGGTCGCCTGAGCGTTGTCTATAGCCTGCGAACCTGGGTGGCCGATTTCGCGTCGCGCAATTTCGACGCAGGCGAACGGCGCCACGGCCTGGCGGCATGGTTCATCGCGGTCGTGCTGCCGGCGCTGCTGGCACTCGGCGTGTACTGGGCGGCCCTGCGCGTGAACGTGCTGCTGGCCTTCGCGTGGAACGTCGCGGTGCTGTACTTCACGCTGGGTTTTCGCCAGTTCTCGCACTACTTCACCGACATCAGCGACGCGCTGAACCGCGGCGACATTCCCGGTGCGCGCGCCATCCTGCGCCAGTGGAAATCCCTGGACACGCTGGAGATGTCGGCCGACGACGTGGTCCAGCAGACCATCGAGCACGCGCTGGTGGCCGCGCAGCGCTACGTGCTGGGGGTGTTCTTCTGGTTCCTGCTGCCGCTGGGTCCGGCCGGCGCGGTGCTCTACCGCATGGCCGAATTCACCGCCGGCAAATGGAATTCCAGCGGCTCCGAGGCCAGCCCATGGCTGCGAGACTTCGCCGCGCGCGCCTTCCACCTGCTCGACTGGCTGCCGGCGCGACTGACCGCGGTGGGATACGCGGTGGTGGGCAATTTCGAGGAAGCCGCCGACATGTGGCGCAACTACGCCCGGCTGTGGCCCGACAGCAATACCGGGGCGATGCTGGCCTCGGCGGCCGGCGCCGTCGGCATCCGCCTGGGCGCCACCGCGACCCCGCTCGCCGCCGAGGGTCCCGAGCCGGGCGAACAGGGCTGGGGCCAGGCCATCGACGCCGAACCGGTGATCGCGCCGCAGATGCCCGGCGCGGTACCGCAGCCCGGGCACCTGCGCAGCGTGGTCGGCCTGGTGTGGCGCTCGGTGCTGCTGTGGATGCTGCTGCTGGCGGTGGTGACGATCACCATGTGGGTGTCCTGAGCCCGCCGGCCGGCGGGCTCGGGAATGCCCGGCCGCCAGCTCAGCCGGCGGCGCGCAGCAGCCAGCGGTTGACCCGCTGCACGTAGGCCGCCGGATCTTCCGGCAAGCCGCCTTCGGCGAGCAGCGCCTGGTCGAACACGATGCGCGCGAGTTCGTCGAAGTCCGCCGCCTGCCCATCCCCGGCCTGTGCCTGCTGCTGCAGGCGCAGCACCAGCTCGTGCTCGGGGTTGATCTCCAGGATCGGCTCGCTGCGCGGGGCCTGCTGGCCGGCCTGGCGCAGCAGGCGCGCCAGGTGCGAGCTGAGCTCGCCCTCGTCGGCCACCAGGCAGGCCGGCGACTCGACCAGGCGCGAACTGATGCGCACGTCCTTGGCCAGACCCTGCAGCGAGGCCTTCATGCGCTCGAGCAGATCCTTGTGGGTCTGCGCCGCCTCCTGCGCGTGGAGCTTGTCCTGTTCGTCCTGCAGCGCGCCGAGATCAGCGCCGCCGCGAGCCACCGACTGCAGCGGCTTGCCGCCGAACTCGTGCAGGGCGCTGAGCATCCACTCGTCGACACGGTCGGTCAGCAGCAGCACCTCGACGCCCTTGCGCCGGAACATCTCCAGTTGCGGGCTGGAGCGCGCCGCGCGCGGGTTGTCCGCGGTGATGTAGTAGATCGCCGACTGCTCGGGCTTCATGCGCGCGACGTAGTCGGCCAGCGAGACGTCCTGGGCATCGGATTCGGCGTGGGTCGACGCGAAGCGCAGCAGCCCGGCCAGACGCTCGCGGTTGGCGAAGTCCTCCGCCACCCCCTCCTTCAGCACCTGGCCGAACTCGCTCCAGAAGGTGGCGTACCTGTCGCGCTGCGCCTGCTCGTCGCTGCCCGCCATGTCCTCCAGCATCGACAGCACGCGGCGCGTGCTGCCGTCGCGGATGGCGCGCATGTCGCGGCTTTCCTGCAGCAGCTCGCGCGACACGTTCAGCGGCAGGTCGGCGCTGTCGATCACACCTCGCACGAAGCGCAGGTAGCCCGGCAGCAGGCTGCTGGCGTCGTCCAGGATGAACACCCGCTTGACATACAGCTTCACCCCGGGCTGGCTGTCGCGGTTGTACAGGTCGAAGGGCGCCTTCGCCGGCACGTACAGCAGCTGCGTGTACTCGCTGCGGCCCTCCACGCGGTTGTGGGTCCATGCCAGCGGCGCCTCGCTGTCGTGGGCGATCTGCTTGTAGAAATCGATGTACTGCTGCTCGTCGAGCTCGGACTTCGGGCGCGCCCACAGCGCGGCGGCCTTGTTGACCTGCTCCCACTCGTCGAGCACCTTGTCCTGCTTGGCGTCGGCGTCCCATTCGTGCTTGCGCATCTCGATGGGCAGCGAGATGTGGTCCGAATAGCGCGCGATGATGCTCTTGAGCTTCCACTGCGCCAGCAGGTCGCCGAACTGCTGCTCCTCGGCATCGGCACGCAGGTGCAGCACGACATCGGTGCCGCGCTGCGCGCGCTCGATGGACTCGACGCTGAACTCGCCGGTGCCGTCCGACGACCAGCGCACACCCTGCTGCGGCGGCAGCCCGGCGCGCCGGCTTTCCACGGTGATGCGGTCGGCGACGATGAAGCCCGAGTAGAAACCCACCCCGAACTGTCCGATCAGGCTGGCGTCGCCCTTCTTCTCGTCGCCCAGGCGCTGCATGAACTCGCGCGTGCCCGACTTGGCGATGGTGCCCAGGTGCTCGATGGCGTCCTCCATCGACAGCCCGATGCCGTTGTCGCTGACCGTGACGGTGCGCGTCTCGGGGTCGAAGTCGACACGGATGCGCAGCGCGGGGTCGCCCTCCCACAGCGCGGCGTCGTCGATCGCCAGGTAGCGCAGCTTGTCGCAGGCGTCGGAGGCGTTGGAGACGAGTTCGCGCAGGAAGATGTCGCGATTCGAGTACAGCGAGTGCGCGACCAGGTGCAGCAGCTGCCGCACCTCGGCCTGGAAGGCATGGGTATGGGGCGCCGTGGCCTCCGCCGGGGTCGAGGTTTGTGTGCTCATGATGGATGCTGGCAGTTCAGGAAACACCGCGCCGCCGGCGCGGAACCCGGACGCGCGGCGCGCGCCCTCGATGGCCCGCAGATGGGGGCAGCGCGCGGCATTTCAAGCGCGCGCGGCAGGAGTCTCGCCGGGCGCACCCAGCAATGCCGCCAGGCGCGGCAGCGCCCGCCGGGCGTTGGCCGTGGTGACCATGGCCACGTGCCGCGGCGTCCAGCCGCGCAGGCCGGCGAGCACGGCGCCGATGCGCGGCAGCTCCGCCGGCTCGTTCGGGCGTGGCTGCGCGCCGTGGGCGATCCATTGCGGCGCCATGTCCGGCGCGTCGGTCTCCAGCACCAGCGCGGTGGCGTCGAGCCCCTGCGCCAGGCGCCGGATGTTGCGCGAGCGCTCGTAGCTGAGCGTGCCGCCGAAGCCCAGGCACAGGCCCTGCTCGATGAAGGCGTGCGCCTGCTGCTCGCTGCCGTTGAAGGCATGCGCGATGCCGCCCAGCCCGCGCCCGCCCCAGCCGCGCCGGCGCAGCCCGGCGGCCAGCAGGTCCTGCGTGCGGCGCACGTGCAGCAGCACCGGCAGGGCGAACTCGGCCGCCAGCTCCAGCTGCGACTCCCACCACCACTGCTGCTCGGCGCGCGGCGCCGCCAGTTCGTCGACGAAATGGTCCAGCCCGATCTCGCCCACCGCGACCAGCCGGGGGTCGTCGATGCGCGCGGCCAGCGCGTCGCGCAGGCGCCGCAGGTCGTCGCGCCGCAGGCGCCCCACATACAGAGGATGCACGCCCAGCGCATAGGCGAAGCCCTGCGCGTGCGCCAGTTCGCGCACGGCGTCGAAGTTGCCCGGCTCGACCGCCGGGATCACGATGCAAGCCACCCCCGCGTCGCGCGCGCGCTGCAGCATGGCCTGGCGCTGCGCGCCGAACTCCGGCGCGTCCAGGTGGGCGTGGGTGTCGATCCACATCGGAAGGGCCTTGCCAGGCGCCGGGCGGCCCTGCGGGCCGGTCGCGGCGACTAGCTGTGCAATAATGGATGGCTGTATTGTGCTGCATGCGCGCGGCCCACGCGAGGCAGTGCAGCGCCAATACAGCCAGCTGGAGACGTGACCGAGAGGCCGAAGGTGCTCCCCTGCTAAGGGAGTATGCGGTGTAGAGCCGCATCGTGGGTTCGAATCCCACCGTCTCCGCCAGCCCCCCCCCGAGCAAACCCCGAGGCCCGCGCGCAGCCCCTTGCGCATGGGCGCCGCGGCGCGACAATGCGCACATGCTGCGCAACCTCGTCCTCCTGACCTCGCTGATGGTCGTCGTGATCGGCGCCAGCGGCCCGCGCATGTGGGCCGGCGTCGCCGCGTGGGTGGCGTGCGCGGCGATCCTGCAGACCTCGCGGGACACGACCACGGCGTCGATCGGCGCCTGGAGCGCCGCCGTGGTCGCGCTGCTGGTCATGAGCTGAATCCGCGCTCGCACCAAGGGTTCGCCTTGGCGCGTCGGCCTGCCCGCGAAGGCGCCAGGGCGCCGTGTGCGAAGGGAAGATCAGGCTCCGCGCACCTCGACGCGCACGTCGACGTTGTTGCGCGTGGCGTGCGAATACGGGCAGACCTTCTCGTGGGCCTCCATCGCCAGCGCCTGCAACTGCTGCTGCGGCAGCGATGCGTCCTCGACCCGCAGGCTCACTGCGAGCCCGAATCCCCCCGCATCGCGCGGGCCGATCGATACCGCGCAGGTCACGCTGGCACGCGAGGCGTCGACGCGGTGCTGCTTGGCGACGAAGTCCAGCGCGCCGCCGAAACATGCCGCGTAGCCGGCAGCGAACAGGTCCTCCGGCGTGGTGGTGCCGGGCTTGCCGGGCCCGCCCATGGCCTTGGGAACCGACAGATCCACGTCGACCTGCCCGTCCTGCGAACGGGTGTGGCCGTTGCGGCCCCCGGTGGCGGTGGCGCTGGTGGTGTAGACCACCTGGATGGTGTCCATCGTGCAAGTCTCCTGTCGTGTGTCGAGGGCGCCGCTCAGCTCCGCGGCATCTGCGCCGAGTCTAGTCAGTCCGCCGCGGCGCCACTCGATCCCCTTGCGCCGCTGTGGATATGATCGATGCCACGGCCCCACCCGGGCGGCGTCAGAGCGCCCGAGGCCGATGCCACCGCGACCCGCATGCCTGCCGAAACCGCCCCGACCCCGCCGAGGCGAATCGCGCATCTGGACATGGATGCGTTCTTCGCGTCGGTCGAACTGCTGCGCTACCCGCAGCTGCGCGGCCAGCCGGTGGTGGTCGGCGGGCGCCACCGCTGGCACCCGCGGCAGCTCGAGGACGGCTCGTGGCACTTCGCGCGGCTGCGCGACTACAGCGGGCGTGGCGTGGTCACGACCTCCACCTACGAGGCGCGCGCGCTCGGCGTGTTCTCCGCGATGGGCATGATGAAGGCGGCGCGCCTGGCGCCCGACGCCTACCTGCTGCCTGCGCGCTTCGACGCCTACCGCGAATACTCTCGCCGCTTCAAGGAGGCGGTGGCCGCGGTCGAGTCGCGCATCGAGGACCGCGGGATCGACGAGATCTACCTCGACCTCACCGGCCACGCGCAGGCGGACTCCGAGGCCTTGGCCGCACGGCTGCAGGAAGCCGTGCGCGACGCCACCGGGCTGAGCTGCTCGATCGGCATCACGCCCAACAAGCTGTTGTCGAAGATCGCCTCCGAACTGCGCAAGCCCGGCGGAATCACCGTGCTGCGCATAGAGGACGTACCGCAGCGCATCTGGCCGCTGCCCGCGGCGCGCATCAACGGCATCGGCCCGAAGGCTGCCGAGCGGCTGCGCGGACTGGGTATCCACAGCATCGGCGACCTCGCTGCGGCGCCGCCGGAGCTGTTGCAGGAGCATTTCGGACGCGGTTTTGCTGCCTGGCTGCACGAAGTCGCGCATGGGCGCGACCAGCGCCCGGTGGTCACGCATGCGCAGGCCAAGTCGGTCAGTCGCGAGACCACCTTCGAGCGCGACCTGCATCCGCGGCGTGATCGCGCCGAGCTGTCGCGCCTGTTCACCTGGCTGTGCGAGCGCCTGGCCGAAGACCTGCAGGGCAAGGGCTGCGCCGCGCGCACCATCGGCATCAAGCTGCGCTTCGACGACTTCCGCACCGTGACGCGCGACCTGTCGCTGCCGCGCGCGGTGGCCGACGCGGCGGCGATCCGGCAGGCCGCCGGCCAGTGCCTGCGCCGCGTCGAGCTCGAGCGCAGACTGCGCCTGCTCGGCGTGCGCGCCAGCGGGCTGCAGGATGCGGCCGAGACGATGGGCGGGGCCCCGAGCGCCCAGCTCAGCCTGCTCGACAACCTGGACTAGCTGGCGACGAACCGGGGCGCGGGGCTCGCTCGGCCGGAATTGCCATGAATTCCTTCACGATCGACGTGCGCGGTTGGTCGACTCGGGCAGGCACCGCAGATCGCGCATTTCCAGGGACCGTGGGCGTACCTGCAGCACGTGTTCGCGTATGTCGCGTCGCCGCTGGTGGCGATGTTCGTGCCTCGACTGGCGCTGCGGTCGCCGAGCTCGCTCAGCCCCCGGAGCCGCGCGCCGGCGACGCCCTGCCCTCCGACGACACCACCTGCAGTTGCGGAGGGGTCGACGCACGCGGCGCGGCGCCCTCGAGGCGCTCGGCGCTGGCAGGCGCCAGACGCCACCAGCGCGCGCGATCGTGCTTGTGCAGCTTGGCCTGGTACATCGCGGCGTCGGCCTGGCGCATCAGTCCGTCTGGGTCCTGCGCGTCCAGCGGATACAGTGCCAGGCCCATGGTCATGCCGATTCCGGCATGGCATCCGGGCGCGATCTCGAAGGGCTGTTGCACGGCGTCGTGCAGGCGCCGCAGCACGTCGCCCAACTGGCCCAGCACCTGCTCGGAGTCGATCTGCTCGAGCACCACGATGAACTCGTCGCCGCCGAGCCGGACCAGCACGTCGAATTTGCGGATGGCGCCGCGCAGGCGCTGCCCCAGCTCACGCAGCAGGCGGTCGCCGGCGTCGTGCCCCCAGGTGTCGTTGACCGGCTTGAAGTCATCGAGGTCGATCATGCCCACAGCCACCACGCTGCCTTCGCGCCGTGCCGCCGCCAGCGCCTGCGGCAGGTACTGGGCCAGCGCGAAGCGGTTCGGCAGGCCGGTCAGCAGGTCGTGACGGGCGCGGTGCGATTCTTCCTGCTGCAATTCGTTGAGACGGCGCTTGGTGTCGAGCTCGTCCAGACCGTGGCCCAGCAGCTCGGCGACCCGCCGGCACAGTTCGGTGGTCGGCTCGTCGAAGGCCTGCGCCTGCGGCGACACGAACACCAGCACGGCCCAGATCGCACCACCGCGGAACACCGGCGTGGCCAGCGCGGAGCGCCACTCGTAGGCCACCATGGACGCGCGCCAGGGTGCCATGCGGGGATCTCCGAGCAGATCGTTGCAGCAGACATCCCGATGGCTTTTCCAGACGCGGATGGCCAGCGGCGACTGGTTCTCGTCATGCAGGCTGATGCGTAGCGAGTCCAGCTGGTCGGCGCCGCTGCCTGCTCGCGCGATGACCTCGATGCGCCCCTGTTCGTCCGGACGCGCCATCCACGCGGCGTGGAAATGCGTGCCCTCGGTCAGCGTCTGGCAGGTGCGCAGCAGCATCTCGGGCACGCTGCGCGCCTGCAGCAGCACGTCGCCCTCGTTCATCAGCGCCCGATACAGGCCCTGCAGGCGCTGCATGCTGCGGCGCTGCGCCAGCGCGTGCAGGCCGCGCTCGACCGCCACTGCGAGCTGGGTCAGCGTGTCGACCGTCGCCGGATCGAAGGCGTCGGTCGCATCGAAGCACAGCACCAGCACCGCGGTCACGCCCTGCGAGTCGCGCAACGCAAGCGCCGCCACCGACGGCCGTGCAAGGCCGTCCCCGGTGCGCGCGGCCGATGACGCGCCGGCGAAACACGGCCGCGCATCGTCCCAGGCCTGGCGCGCCTGCTCGATTCCGCTCCAAGGTACGCCGGGCTCCTGCGCGGGGCAGGCGGCGCTCACACGCAGCTGCGCCGAAGCGGCACCGGCGCGGGCGATCCAGGACTGCGAGATCCCGGCGCGCTGCACCGCGGTGCGGCACAGCGATTGTTCGAATTCCTCCACGTCATCGGACGCGGCGCCGATGTGGCTGGCCTCCACCAGCAACTCGTTGAGCCGGGCCACGCGGCGCATGCGCTCGGTCTGGCGCTCGCGCCTCGCGATCTCGTGCAGGCCGCGGGCGCGCCAGCCCAGTCCACGGGCAAAGCGCTGCTGCGCGCCACGCGTGATCAGCGCAAGCAGCAACAGGTAGGCGGCGGCGATCGCCGCCGCCACATGCGCCGTCAGCCCCGGCTGCAGACTCAGCCACAAGCTCAGTGGCAGCAGCGCCGCGCCGGCGAATCCCAGCGCCGCCGCGGCGTCGAAGGACAGCGCACCGACGGCCGCGCCGGCGACGACGGCGACGACGAAGGCCACCAGTCCGGGCGCCAGCGCGGGAGCGGCGTGTACCCACCACGGCATGCCTCCCCACAACATCCCGCTGGCGAAGGCGCCGGCGCGCAGCAGGCGATGCGCACGCAGCTGGGCGGCCGCTCGTGCATGGCGCATCGTCGTCACGCGCTGCGACCACGGCAACGCCAGGGACTGCAAGGCGACGACCGCCACCAGCCATGACGCCAGCGCCGCGTCACCGACATGCCCGAGCAGCAGCCAGGAGCAGGCGACGGCGGCCACCAGTTGCGCGATCGCCAGCATGCCGACGGACTCGGCCAGCTGCACGCACTGCTCGCTGCGCAGCAAGCGGCGCCCGGCTGGAGCATGCGCACGGTATTTGATGGGATCCCTGGACTGCACGCTGCGCAACTGAATCGGATCGGGGAATGGTCGCCGGCACATGACGAAACCGGTGTACCGACGTCCACATTGTGCGGCATGTTCGTGCGCCGATGGTTGATGAGACATGCGCCAGCGTGGACGTCTGGGGGTTTCGTGATGTTGTTCACACGAATGCGATGTCGAACCGCAACAGGGGTTGTTCAGGCATTTTTGAAAAGCACCTTCAAATAGCTTTGTTTTGATATTAATTTAATCGACCATCCCTAGAATAAGCCGGACGATCTCTCGTGGAAGAACTATTCCAATGAATATTCAATGGAATTTGATCGAAATATCCGCGATGCCCTGCGAGGGTGCGCCACCCCGCCCATGAACCTGCGCCTCTCCCATGCGACGAAGTTGGTCTTTGGCGCGCTGCATCGGCCCGGCAGTCGCGGCGCGGCGCCACCGGGGGGTATGCCTTCACCCGGATCGGACGCGCTGACCGGCCTGGCGACGCGCGCGGAACTCGAATCGGCACTGCCGCAGCTGGCGGCGACGACGCAACCCGGTTCCACGCTGGCGTTGCTGGTGCTCGACGTCTATCGCTTCGCGCGCATCAACGAACTCTGGGGAGACCGCGCCGGCGATGCCGTACTCGCCGAACTCGCTGCACGGCTGCTTCGTCTGCCGCAGGTCGAGCTGGCGGCCCGTGTCGGCGCGGACTCCTTCGCGCTGGTGCTGCGCGGCGATGCCGCGGCCGAGTGGCGCAAGGCGGTCGAGCGCGTGATCCACATGCTGCGCGAGCCCTTCGAAGTGATGCCTGGTGCGCTGCGCAAGCTCTCCGCATCGGTGGGCTGCGCGCTCTATCCCCAGGACGCCAGCCATGTCTCGCGCTTGCTGGGGCTGGCCGAAGCCGCGCTGTTCAGCCACAGCGAGCGCGAATTGCAGCGGCGTGGCGAACAGCTCGACCCTTACGGGGCGCAGGCCGCCGAGAACATGGCCTGGCTGCAGCGTTTCATCGGTCCGCACCTGCCGCGCCTCAGCGAGGAACTGTTGCACGCACTGCGGCTGCTCGAGACGCCGGGTGCCGACGCCGCGGCAGCCGCGCCGCGGCAGCCCGTGGCCGACCTTGCGCCGCAGCTCGAGCACTACGTGCAGATGCTGCTGGCTCCGGACCTGCGGCGCGAGCAGCATCGCCTGCACGCCATGCACATGGGCCGGTTGCAGGCCGCGTTGGGGGTGCCGCCGCAGGTGGGGGTCTGCGAACTCGGCCGGCTGTACCGGCGCCTGGCCGGACTCACCCAGCGCATCCCCACCCGCCTGAGCGAACGCATGCTGTTCCTGGGCACGCTGATGCAGCGCATCGAAGCCGACCTGAGCTTCCAGCATGAAGGCGCGGAACAGCTGCGCGAGGAATTGCTCGAACGCGTGCGCGACCTGGCCTCCGCGATGCAACGCACACGCCGCCGCGCCGACCTGCTCGACGTGATCGTGCAAGCGCTGCAGGAACTGCCCTTCATGGCCTGGTGCGCGGCGTACACCCAGGATGCACGCGGACGATTCATGCTGGAATCGCAAAGCGCCGCGCACGAGGCCTGGCGCACAGGAAGCCCCGGCGGCGCCTTCGAGGATGGGCAACCGCTGGGTGACAACTCGCTGTCTCGCAGCTGGCTGCGCTCGGACATCGAAGCCGGGCCCGACGTCCCGCACGCCGCGCGCATCGGGCGCGGCTGGGCCCTGCAACTGCTCGAGCACGGCGTGCGCAGCTCGGTGGCGGTGCCGGTGCTCGACGCGGCCGGACATGTGCTGGTGGTGCTCAAGCTGTATGGCCAGCTGCCCGCGTCGTTGTTCGGCACGACGCTGATGCGCCATGCGCTGGACTCGCTGCGTTTTTTCATGGCCGCGGAGCTCGGCCGGGTCGGCGAGGATGTCGCGCTGCCGGCGGTGGCCGCGGACGAACGCGCGAAGTGGCGCCAGCGCCTGTTCGGCGGCGGCCTGCGCATGATGATGCAGCCCATCGTGGATCTGCGTCTGCAGGGCTGCACGCGCGTGGAAGCGCTGGCGCGCCTGCAGCTCGACGACTCCGTGCTGGTGCCGCCGGCGCGCTTCCTGCCCATCCTTGGCCAGCACGAGCTCGACCGTCTGTTCCTGGACGGGCTGAACCTTTCCTTGCAGGCGCTGCGCGCATGGGAGCGCGAGGGAGTGCGCCTGGACCTCGCACTGAACCTGCCGCCGGCGACGCTGCGCAACGCCGAGTGCGTGCAATGGGTGCACGGCGCGCTGACCCATGCCGGCATCGACCCGCGGCGCCTGAGCCTGGAGATCCTCGAGGATCGCGACGTCGCCAGCCAGGCCACGATGCGCTGCGCCACCGAGCAGCTGCGCGCGCTGGGTGTACGCCTGGCGCTGGACGACCTGGGCGCCGGCTACAGCAGCCTGCTTCGCCTCAACAGCCTTCCCTTCGACATGGTGAAGGTGGACCAGGGACTGGTGCACGGCATCGTGGCCAACAACCCGCGCGCGGTCCCGCTGGTCACCGGCCTGGTCGACCTGGCACGACGCCTGGAACTGGGTGTCACCATCGAAGGACTGGAGACCCAGATCCTGCTCGAGTACGCACAGTATCTGCGGGCCGACTTCGGACAGGGGCATGCGATCTCGCCTGCCTTGCCGCCACAACACGTGCCGGCGTGGGTGCGCGGCTGGCGCATGCCGCCGCTGTCCGGGATCACGCCCTTCGCGGCGATGACCGGCTCGCGTGCACGCGGCGCCGGCAGCTGATCCGGCCATGCGCTCCATGTCACCGCGTCGTCACGCGCAAGGACTACAACGGCCAGACTGCCCCGGTCTCACGCCATGGTCGCCATTGCCTTGCAGGACTACGCCCCGGATATCGACCGGAACGATTTTGCCTCGCTCTTTCAGAGCATCATGCTGGAGCGCAATTTGAGCGCGGTATTCCAGCCCATTATGGATTTACGAAACCGCAGATTCCACGGTTTCGAGGCCTTGATACGAGGGCCGGCGGGCAGCCCGCTGGAAAGTCCGCAGCGACTGTTCGCATGCGCGCGCCAAAGCCATCGCGTGGGCGAGTTCGACCAGCTGTGCGTGCGGACCGCGGTCGAGGGCTTCGCGGCCGCCGGACTTCCCGGCCACCTGTTCCTCAACGTCACCGAGGCGCTGTTCGACTGCGGCTGGTTCGCGCAGGAGCCGACGCTGCAGTGGCTGCAGGAGCATGGCCTGCCGCCGTCGCGCCTGGTCCTGGAACTGCTGGAGTCGGACGCGCTGGCCGAGGACACGCAGGCCTTCGTCGCGGCGCAGTTCCTGCGCGAACTCGGCTACGAGCTGGCGCTCGACGATCTCGGCCAGGGCTTCGGCCGATTCGCGCTGTGGAAGCGCCTGCGACCGCGCTACCTGAAGATCGACCGAAGCTACGTCGCCGGACTCGCCGACGATCCGTTCAAGGCAGCCTTCGTGCGCTCGATGCTGCTGCTGTCCGAGGCCAGCCGCTCGGTGGTGGTCGCCGAAGGCGTGGAGTCCGAACGCGAGTTGCTGACCCTGCGCGAACTCGGCGTGAGCATGGCGCAGGGCTACTTCATCGCGCGCCCGCAGGCGCGGCCGGCGCCGGAGCCGGCTGTACCGGTGCACGACGCACTGCGCGATCCCCAGCCGGCGCTGCACTCGCTGGCCAGCCGCGGCAGCATCGAGCAACCGCTGCTCGGATTGGCGCGCCAGATCCCGCCGGTGGCGCCGCAGACCCGGCTCGACCAGGTGCTGCGCATGCTCGAGCAGGATTCCGAGCTGACCTCGGTGCCGGTGGTCGACGAGCAGGGCCGGGCGCTGGGAATCATCAACCGTTACGTGGTCGCCGACCGCCTGTTCCGTCCCCATGTGCGCGACCTGTTCGGCAACAAGCCCTGCACGATGGTGATGAGCAGCGACGTGCTGCGCCTGGATGCTCGCAGCAGCCTGCGCCAGGCGACCAGCCTGATCGCCGATTCCAGCTATCGCCACGCCACCGAGGGCGTGCTGGTGACCGAGGACGGACACTATCGCGGCCTGCTGCTGGTCGGAGACCTGCTGCGCCTGGTCACCGAGTTCCAGGTACAGGCAGCGCGCTATGCGAACCCGCTCACCCTGTTGCCGGGCAACGTGCCGATCAACGACTGCCTGGACCGCTGGCTGCGCGAGGAGCGCAGCTTCGCGGCGGCCTACGCGGACATCGACCACTTCAAGCCCTTCAACGACAAGTTCGGCTATCGCATGGGCGATGAAATCATCCTGATGCTGGCCGAGGTGCTGCGCAGCCGGCTCGCGCCGCAGGGCAGTTTCCTCGGGCACGTCGGCGGCGACGATTTCATCGCGCTGTCGCGCTCGGCGCAGTGGGAGAGCGAGTTGCGCGGCGTGCTGGACGGATTCGAGCAGGCCGTCGCACGCCTGGTCGAGCCGCAGGTGCTGGCTGAGCAAGGCTACTGGGCCGAGAACCGACGCGGCGAGGCCACGTTCTACGCGCTGCCGACCCTGTCGATCGGCGCCTTCGTCGTCGAACCCGCGTGCTTCGAGTCGCACCGCGAGGTCGCCAACGTGCTGGCCGAACTCAAGCGCGCCGCCAAGCGCATGAACGGCCATGCGCTGTTCGTCGACCGCAGGCGCCATGGCTGAGGCGCTGCTGCAGGCCACGTCGATGCGACACGACGCACTGCGCGACGCGCTGCGACTGCTCGGCGCTGCACAACGCGGCGCACCGGCCGACCCCTTGCGGGCGCGCCACGCACAGCGGGCGGTGCTGCAGGAGAGCGGGCGCCTGCGCGCCGCCGGGCAGGCCCACGTGCACCTGGACGCCGTCGCGCTGGCCTGCGCGCAACTGGCCGCCGGACTGTCGCCGGGTCAGGTCAAGCTGGCCGCCTGCGCGCAAATTCTCGAAGCGCACCTGCCGGCCACCGGGCGCGTCCAGCGGGACTGAAGCGCTCGCCTCAGGTGCAGGACGTCGGCAGATATCGGTTCGAGATCGTTCCGCCGCGGCACACCCATTGCAGCGAATCGGCCGAGCTGGTCGCCGACAGCAGCAGGGTGGTACCCGAGATCGCCTTGTTCGCCTTGTTGCCGAAGGTGATCGTGATCAGTCCCTTGGCGATATTCACCGAGTGCACGTAGTTGCCCTGGATCGAGGCGGCCGATGGCGCGCCGCCGCTCACATTGCTCGGCGGGAAGCTTCCATGCTGCGAGTAGTAGTCCCAGATCACGGTCTTGTAGCCCCCCGCCAACGTGAGGCCTTCCGCGACCTGGGCACGTATCGCATAGGTGCTGTACGCCGGGATCGCGATCGCTGCGAGGATGCCGATGATCGCGACCACGATCATCAGTTCGATCAAGGTGAAACCGCGAGACTTGCTTCGCATGTCCTGGCTCCGCGGATTTGAAGCGAAAACACTGCGCCTAGAAAAAACCCGCCTTGCGGCGGGTTGTCAAGAATCACACTCTGGAGATCAGGTGCAGGAGGAGGGCAGATACTCCGAAGGCACGCCCTTCGTCGTCCCCGCCCTGCAGGTCCATTGGATCGAACCGCCGCCGGCGGTATTGGCCGACAGCACCAGTGTCGTGTTGTCGATCGCGCTGTTGGCCTTCTTCCCGTACGAGCCGCTGCCCGGACCATACGTGATGGTGATGAGCCCGTTGGTCGCGACATTGACCGACTGCACGTAGTTGCCGCCGATGGACGTATCGGTGGCAAGGCCCGCGGAAGCGTTGCTCGTCGGCCAATGGCCATAGTTGCTGTAGAACTCGGCCACGCCGGTCTTCGCGCCGTCGGCCAGCGACAGGCCTTCGGAGACTTGCGCGCGGATCGTGTAGTTCTGGTAGGCGGGGATCGCGATCGCGGCCAGGATGCCGATGATCGCAACCACGATCATCAACTCGATCAGCGTGAAGCCTTGTTGCAATTGCTTTTTCATGTGCGGATCCTTGTGTTCGGAAGTACTTTGAGCCCTGCGGCCGGACTCGCGAGAGTCACCGGTGTTGCGAGACCGGTCGCTGCCGGGTCGACGTCAGCCCCTGTCGGGGTGCGTTCCTTGAAGCAATCGGCGTGCCAGGGCCGCGCAAGGGGCGGTACCCGCCTGTGACGGCTGCTGTCCAAGGCCCCGCTCGGCCATCCGGCAGCGCTTGTCCACCCTGCAGGCTGGCCATGGCTGACGTGTCAGGGCAAAATACGTGGACACAAGGTGCCGCCGTCCGGCGCCGCGGGAGTCCGCCTTGACCCTCCACGCCTGCAGTCGGCGCATGGCCTCGCTGGTGCTCGGTCGCAGCGAGCGCACGGTGCGCCGTTGGTGCGATGACGGCACCCTGACCTTGGTCGGCACCGACACGGCCGGGCGTGCGCTGGTCGCGCTCGAGCAGGTGCTGGACATGCTGGGAGCGCCCGACGCGCAGGCGCCGGGCAGCGCCACCGACCCGGACTTGCGCCGGCAATGGATGCGCCTGGTGCTCGACGCCGACGCCGGCGACGCCGAGGCGCTGGCCTGCCTGGGCACCGAACTGCTGCACGACGGGCGCGCCGCCGGGGCGGTCAGCCTGCTGCTGGAAGCCGCGCA
>JAJYTY010000178.1 GCA_021792835.1 Pseudomonadota bacterium | reverse complement strand
GCCTCGCTGTCTCCGCGCAGCTTGCCGTAGTGGTAGAGGGCCGGTCCGATGGTCCCCTGCGACGGGTCGTTGGCGATCATGCGGTGGCAGGCCATGCAGTTGCCGCCGTTGGGCGTGCCCGGCTTGTCGCTCCACTGCATGCCCTTGCCGTCCTCGGCGACTTTCAGGCCTTCCTTCCAGTTGCCCAGGTACTTGCCGTCGGCCGGATAGACGACTCCGGACAGCGCCTTCGACTCGATTTCCTTGGCCACGTCGGCGGGCACCGCCTCGCCCAGGTAGGCGTACTTCGAGCACTCGTATTGCGACTGGGTCTGCTTCAGGCGCGAGACCTTGGCCTGGCCCTTGTCGGCGAAGTCGTGCTTGATGATGCTCTGGAACGAGGCCGTCGCGAAGGGATTGCCTCCGGGGCCGGCCGCCTCCTGCGTGGTGCCGGCACAGCCGGCCAGCATCACGGTACCCAGCGCGGCCGACACAAAAAGTGCGTATTTGTTCATGTCGTCTCCTGGCTCAGCGCTTGAAAGTCGGAGTGTGCAAAGTGGCACCGTTCGAATTCACGCCCATGTACTCGATCAGGTCGATCACGGCATTCGACGTGAACTTCGGCGCCGGCCAGCGCTGCTGGCGCTCGCACGCCAGCATGCGCCATTCCAGCGTGCGCGCCACGCCTTGCGAGTTCGGATAGGCCGGCCAGGTCGCATAGGACTCGGCGGCCTGTGCGTTGGTCAGGTTGGGCAGCGCGGAGATCTTGATGCGCTTGCCGCTTTCCGAATGGCAGGCGGCGCAGGAAAAACTGAAGGGTCCGGCACGGTAGAAGAACAGCTTCTTGCCGTTTTCGTAGGCCGTCTTCTCCTGCGGGGTGCTCTGCGGAATCGCGATCTTCATGCCGTCGGATTCGTGCGCGACGTACATCGCGAGGTTCTCCAGCGGCGAGGCGTTTCCGCCCTCCTTCGCGAACGGCGCCTTGTCGGCTTCCTTCGCGGGGATACCCTGCAGCGTCTCCATGCAGGTGACCAGACGCGACTCCAGGTCCTGCACGCGGCCGGTGTCGGCGAAGTAGCGCGGCAACTGCGCATACGCGCCCTTCACCACGCCCGGCCCGAGCCCGAGGTTGCATTCCTGCAGCGAGGCATGCTTGGGGCCGCGCTTCTCGGTCCACAGCTTCTTGCCGTCATCGATGTTGAAGTCGGCGGGATTGCCGCCCATCTCGTTCATCAACTGCAGGTAGGCGTTGCCCTGCTGGGTCACCGAGTCAGCAGCCTGCGCCTGTGCGGCGCCGGCCCCCATCAGCATCAGGACGGGCAACGTGGCGCCGACCAGTGCTGCTTTCATGCTTGGTACTCGCTGTTTCATGGTCTCCTCGCGAACGGTTCGTGCTGCTTGCAACGCACAGGGCCCGGCGACGCCGGGCCCGGAGCGATCAGGACACCGTGGTGCTGCCGGTCTGGGTCTCGCCCTTGTTATCCAGCCAGGTCACGGAAACCGTGTCGCCCGATTTGCCGCCCTTGAAGCTGAACTCCAGGAACGGATTCTTCGAGACCGCGATGCCCCAGTCACAGTTCAGGACTTCGGTGTCGCCGTGCTTGCAGATCACGGTCTGGATGAAGTGGGCGGGAATGATCTTGCCGTCGGGACCCTTGAGCAGGCCGGTGTCCTCGGGGTGGCTGATCAGCACGCGGACGACCACGGTGTCGCCTTGCAGGTTTGCGCGCATGCGCATCGGATTGGGCATTTCAGACTCCAATGAAATTCGGTGGAAATCGGTTGGGGCTTCGTAGCCGCGGGATCAGCCGCCGCAGCCGCCCAGCGTGACCTTGATTTCCTTCTTGCTGTACAGCAGCTTGTCGCCCACCTTGGCAACGGCATACACGTCCGAGGTCTGCGCCATCTTGATGCGCGTGGCCACGCTGGGCACCGCGCCATTCTTCAGATGGAAGGTCGCGGCCAGCGCATTCGGGTTCTTCTCCACCACGATGCCCAGCATGGTCACCCCGGCCGCGGTGGACTTGATGCCCACCGGCACCACGGCGCCGTTCTCGGCGATGTCCGGACCGACGATGGAAACCTCGCTGCTGGCTTCGGGCGTCAGGCCCATGACCTTGGCGACTTCATCCAGCGACTTGACGGAAAACTCCTTGGCGTTCCACCCCGGGGCATCTGCCGCCTGCGCGACCGTGGGCAGAAGTCCGGCCGTGGCGGCCAGACCGGCGACGGTCGCACCAGCACCGAGCTGCATGACCTGACGACGAGACTGATTCATTCCTGAAACTCCTCACAGTGAGAATAAGTGCGCGGTGCATGGTGCACCAGCGCGCATCGATGCTTTTTTACGGCTTTGCTCCACTCACCAGCCAGGTCGCAATCATCTTCGCATCGCCCTCGCTGATACTTTGCGGCGGCATCGGGATACTACCCCACGTACCGGATCCGCCCTTGATGATGCGCTGGGTCAGCATCGCGACTTCCGTCTGCTGCCCTGCGTACTTCTTCGCCACCTCGGCGTAACCCGGGCCCACGATCTTGTTGTCGCCCAGGCTGTGACATGCGATGCACCCATGCGACTTGAGCAGCGCGACGACCTTCGCGTTCGGGTCGGTAGCCGCGGCTTTCTTGGCCTTGGCCTCCTTCTCCAGTTCCGCCTTGGTCAGCGTGAGCTGGCCGCGCATCGGTCCCCACGGCCGCATCTGGTCCTGCAGGTTGCCCCAGGTGTTCATCGCATAGGCGGGGATCGAGCTCGCCACGACCGGCTTGGGTGCGCAGTTTTTCATGCACTCGACGGCGTGCACATCCGGGATACCCCCGTTCCCGAGCACTTTACCGTCCGCCAGTACCACCTTGCCCCCGGGCCACATGCCCTGGTTCCAGGTCATCTGGTTGCGCGCGGGCATCTTGTCCTGCACCTGCTGCACGTTCTGGCGGGTCAGCACGAAGTTGGCCGGGACGATGTTGGCCAGGTTCAGCAGGTAGTCGACCAGCGAGTAGGTCTCGTTCCAGGTCAGCGTGTCCGGCGAGGTCCACGGCATCGCGCGGTGGATGTAGTCGAACAGCGTCGACAGCGTCGGCAGGCGCTCCAGCGACGGCGGATAGCCGTTGGCCGGATTGCCCAGGCCGGGCACGAAGCCGGTCTTCATTTCCTCCTTGGTGGCCTGGAAGGCGCCCACCAGCGGCGGGTACACCGCGTTGGAGTCGGCGAAGTCGCCGTGGCAGGAGGCGCACTTGGCCTCCCAGAGCTGGGTGCCCTGGGCGACCGTGCCCTGACCCTCGGGCAGCCCGCGGAAATCCGGGCGCACGTCGATGTTCCAGGCCTTGATCTCGGCCGGGGTTGCCGCGCGACCCAGCGTGATGCCGGGATTGGCCGCCCACGCGGCCGAGGCGGTTGCGGCGAGCGCTGCCGCAATGGCGGCCTTAGGAATGCGCGAGTTGAACATTGCGGACTTCTCCGTTTTCTTGAACTTGCCAGGTTTGGATCGAGTTGTTGTGGTAGATCGACAGCGTGCCGCGCACCTTGCGCAGCTGCTGGATGGTCGGCTGCACGTAGCCGGTCTCGTCCACCGCACGGCTCATCAGGAAGGCGTTCTGGCCGTTCCACGTCCACGGGATGTTGAAGCGGGTCATCGACTTGTTGTGGATGGGGCCGTCCAGCCGGGCCTCGTGCCAGTTCACGCCACCGTCGAAGGACACGTCGACGCGCTTGATGCGCCCGCGCCCCGACCACGCGATACCGGTCACGTTGTACAGGCCCTTGTCCAGCAGCACCTGGCCGCCGGACGGCGACGTGATCACCGACTTGCACTCCATGATCGAGGTGTACTGGCGGAACTTGCCGTCGGGCATCAGGTCGACGTAGTTCAGCACCTCGTCCTTCGTGCCGAAGGGCTCGGTACCCAGCTTGATGCGACGCAGGTACTTGATGTTCGAGACGCCTTCGCAACCGGGGACGATCAGGCGCAGCGGATAGCCGTTCTCCGGACGCACCATCTCGCCGTTCTGGCCGTAGGCCACCAGCACCTCTCCCGACAGCACCAGCGACATCGGGATGGTGCGGTTCTCGTGCGCGCCGTCCGCGCCTTCGGCCATCACGAAGCGCACGCCCTTCAGGTTGGCACCGCAGTCCTCGAGCAGCTTGATCAGCGGAACGCCGGTCCATTCGCTGCACGACACCATGCCGTGCGTGTACTGCACCGTGGGCACCGAGACGTTGCCCCACTCCATCGCCGAGTTCGCCCCGCATTCGATGAAGTGCATGCGAGACACCGGCTGCATGCGCATGATGTCGCCGACGGTATAGACCTTCGGGTTGGCGACCAGGCCCTTCTGGCCCATGATCATCAGGCGGTGCTCGGACGGGTTGATCTCGTACCAGCCCTGGTGCGAACGGTTGAAGTGCAGGCCCGACGGAGTGACGATGCCGAACATGCCCTGCAGCGGAGCGAATGCGACGTTGGCCTCGGTGACCGCGGCCAGCCCGGGGCTGATGCGACGCACCAGGTTGGCCTCGTACTTCGACGGCATGCCGTACGGCGGCTCGTTGACCGGGCGCCCGAGGGTGGTCCCCCACACAGGCTTCTCGAGGATCCACTTGGAACCCTTGCCGGCGGGCGTTTCGTCGGCGTAGGCATTGGCTGCCCCTCCGGCGACCATCGCCGCACTCGCACCGGCGAAGGCGCGACGCAGGAAATCGCGCCGTCCTCCCTGCACCTGACGGATCTGCTCCGCGCTCAGGAAATTCTCCGGCGCGGGACGCAGCCGGCCTAGCTTGTTGCTGTAGTCACTCATCCTCGTACTCGCTGGTTGGCTGTTATGGGCTAGATGCGCCGGGCCAGGCGCTCGGATTGCGAAACCGAATCGGGATCGTCGAGTTCGATCGCGATCTGGGTGCACACGGTGCGGCACAGCTGGACCGCCTTCTCGCTCTGCACCCGGTAATACATCTGGTTGCCCACGCGGCGCTTGGCCACGATTCCTGCCTGGTACAGCACCTTCAGGTGCTGCGAGACATTCGGTTGCGTGGACTCGATCGCCTGCATGATGTCCCCGACGCTCTTCTCGCGGGTGCAGATCGCATTCAGGATGCGCAGGCGCAACGGCGTGGCCAGCACGCCGAACAGCTCGGCAGCCGAGTCGAAAACCCGCTCGGCGGCCTCGGCATCGGAGGCATCGCCTAGCAGTTGGGAGGACGGGTCCGCACCGGACATCGCTTGTTAATTTGATCCACTTATAAGCAAGAACTTATGATTGTAGACATGTCAGTCCTTGCGTCCAGTGTGCACGCTCAGTGGTTTCCCTAGCCGGAAACAGCCGGCAACAACTGTGAATGGCGAGGGTGGCGCGTGACCCTGCGCAGCGCAGGACGGCACCGCCGCGCCATGCGGCGGCGCAGCGGGCGCACGGCGCGCCCGGGGTTCAGGGCTGCTCGGCCAGCGCGCTGCGGATCTGCTCCAGCGCGGCCGGGTCCTCCAGGGTCGTCAGGTCCCCCGGCGCGCGTTGTTCGCACAGGGCCTGGATGGAACGACGCAGCAACTTGCCCGAGCGCGTCTTCGGCAGCATCGACACGAACAGCACGCGCGCCGGACGCGCCACTGCGCCGAGCTGCGCCTGCACGGTCTGCATGATCTCGGCGGCCAATGCCTCGCGCGATCTCGCATCGCCGGTGCGCGAGGCGTCGCGGGCGACCACGAAGGCCACCGCCTGCTGCCCCTTCACGGCGTCGGCCGCGCCCACCACCGCGACCTCGGCGACGGCGGCATGGCTGGAGATGCTTTCCTCGATCTCGCGCGTCCCCAGGCGATGCCCGGCCACGTTGATGACGTCGTCGGTGCGCCCGAGTATGGTCACGTAGCCGTCCTCGTCGGCGATGCCCCAGTCGAAGGTGGAGTACACCTGGCGCGACGGGAAATTGGACCAGTAGGTGCGTACGAAACGCTCGTCGTCCCCCCACACCGTCTGCATGCAGCCGGGAGGCAGCGGCCAGTCGATCGCCACCACGCCCTTGTGCCCGGGCGCGGCCGGCTCGCCGCTGGACTCGTCCAGGATGGCGACCTTGTAGCCAGGCATGGCCACGCCGGGCGAGCCGGGCTTGGCCGGCAGCGCCTCGACCCCGGCGGCGATGCCCAGGATCGGCCAGCCGGTCTCGGTCTGCCAGTAGTTGTCGACCACGGGCTTGCCCAGCATGCCGGAAATCCAGCTCGAGGTCGGCTCGTCCAGCGGCTCGCCGGCCAGGAACAGGCGCTCCAGCGACGACAGGTCGCGGTCGCGCATGAAGGACGGGTCGAACTTCTTCAGCACCCGCACCGCGGTCGGCGACGAGAACATCACCTGCGCGCGATGCCGCTCGGCCAGGCGCCAGAAGATCCCCGCGTCGGGTCGCACCGGCGTACCCTCGTACAGCAGCGTGGTCATGCCCTGGATCAGCGGCCCGTAGACGATGTAGCTGTGCCCGACCACCCAGCCGATGTCGCTGGTGCAGAAGTAGGTGCCGCCGGGGCGTCCGCAGAACACGTCCTGCATCGAGGTCGCCAGCGCCACCGCGTAGCCGCCGGTGTCGCGCTGCACCCCCTTCGGGCGCCCGGTGGTGCCGGAGGTGTACAGGATGTAGCTGGGGTGGGTCGAGTCGACCCACTCGCAGGGCACGCTGGCGTCGCCCACGGCCTCGCGCTCGGCGGCATAGTCCAGGTCGCGCCCGGCAACCGGGTCGAAGGCCTGCAGGCCGCGGTCGACCATCAGCACCTTCGCGGGCTTGTGCGCGGCGCGTTCGATCGCCTCGTCGAGCAAGGGCTTGTAGGGCACCACCCGCCCCGCGCGGGAGCCGGCGTCGCTGCTGAGGATCAGCTTGGGGGCCGCGTCGTCGATGCGGGTGGCCAGGCTGAGCGCGGCGAAGCCCCCGAACACCACCGAGTGGATCGCCCCGATGCGCGCGCAGGCCAGCATGCCGAACACCGCCTCGGGAATCATCGGCATGTACAGCAGCACGCGGTCGCCGCGCTGCACGCCGTGGCGCCGCAGGATGGCCGCCATGCGCTGCACCTCGCGATGCAGCTCGGCATAGGTGTAGCTGCGGCTGCGCTCGACCTCGGTCGACTCCCACACCAGCGCCGGCTGCCCGGCGCGCTGCGCCAGGTGGCGGTCGACGGCGTTGTGGCAGAGATTGGTCAGTCCGCCCCGAAACCACGCCGCGAAAGGCTTGCGGCTGTCGTCCAGCACCTGCTCGAAGGGGCGGTGCCAGTCGATCAGCGCGGCCTTCTCGGCCCAGAACTCCTGCGGTTGCTCCACGGCGTGC
>JAJYTY010000009.1 GCA_021792835.1 Pseudomonadota bacterium | reverse complement strand
GCGCTGCATGAAGCCGCCGCCGGTGCAGTAGGTCTGCGCGGTGCCGCCGGAAGTCGCGACGTCCTGGCTGGTGCCGGTGCCGCAGAAGCCGGTCTCGACGTCGAAGATGGCGTTCAGGCCACCGCCGAGGTCCTCGGTGCCCTTCAGGCCGATGCGGTCACCGGACTGCACGCCGGAGCTCAGGCCGGTCGAGCTGGTGGTGCCGCCCGCGCCGTTGCTGAGGCCGGTGTAGTGGGTGACGCCGGCATCGATCAGGCCGTACAGCTGCACGTTGCTGCCTTGGGCCATCGCGGCACCGGAGAAAGCGCCGAACACGGCCAGCGCGATCAGGGATTTTTTCATCGTGAACATCTCCAGAGTTGTGATCCTTGGGGATCGTTTTGATGCTCGAGTCCGCCAATCGATGCCACGCCGGCGGACGACTGCCTTGTCCGGCCCTCGAAAAGCAGGGACGACCAAATGCCAGACAGGACAATGCTAAGCGCAGAGCCCCGGCAAAGACTCCCATGGGCGGGTGCCTGGTGGGCGATTGTTGTAACACCACAACAACGAGCCGTAAGGCCTCGGGCTCTCGCCATGCAGATGTCGCGGTCATTCCGCTTGCACAAAAAAAAGCCGCCCGAAGGCGGCTGTTCCGACATTTCGCCAAAAACTTCCGTACAAGACGGCCGTTCTGGCGATTTTGCCGCAAGTAATCAGAACATCACGTCGATGCCGACGGTGGTGCCGCTGGCGCTCTGGCCTGCCACGCCCGAGAAACCGTCGGTCGAGTCGCCGACGGTGTAGGCGGTATTGCTGTCGTTGCTGATGTGGGCGTAGGTCGCGTACAGCGTGGTCTGCTTCGACAGCGCGTAGGTGTAGCCCACCGCGTACTGCTTGGCGGTCGCGTTGCTCGAATAGACCATGGTGTTCTTGTTCTGGCCGTAGGAGGCCAGCACCGCGCCCGCGCCGACCGGCACGGTCACGCCCAGGAACCAGCTCTGCGCATTGCCCGGGACGCTGTCCTGCGTGACGTGCTCGTAGGCCGCGCCCAGCTTGGCCACGCCGAAGTCATAGGTGCCGGTGGCCTGCCAGAACTTCAGGTCGCCCTGGGTCGCCGTCGCCGTCGACGCAATGGTGGCCAGGTTCTTGATCTGCGTGTAGTCCAGCGAGACCGCGACCGGGCCGTTGGCGTAGCCGCCGTCCAGCGCCATGGCGCGGGTCACGTCCGGGGTCGTCGCCGTCGGCACCGTGCCGCCGGAGAACGGCGCGAAGGAATAGGCGACGTGGCCGGTGAAGCCCGACAGGTTGGGCGTCGAGTACTGGACGTCCTGGTTCCAGCGCAGCAGCAGCAGGTCGAAGGGCGAGCGGGTGTTCAGGGTCAGCGACAGGTTGGCCGATTGCCCGGTCATGCCGTAGCCGAAGGGGTCGGCGTTGGCTTCGTTGAGGAAGGCCGGAACGTACTGGCGGCCCGCGGTCACGGTACCGAAGTCGCCCTTCAGCCCGACCCAGGCCTGGCGCTGCATGAAGCCGCCGCCGGTGCAGTAGGTCTGCTCGCCGCTGCCCGTGGTGGTGGCGCCCTGGCTCAGGCCGGCCGCGCAGTAGCCGGTCTCGACGTCGAAAATGGTGCTCAGGCCGTTGCCCAGGTCCTCGCTGCCCTTGATGCCGATGCGCGAGGCGTTGTCCACGCCCGAGCTCAGGCCGGTCGACGAGGTGGTTCCGCCGGCGCCGTTGCTGATGCCGGTGAAATGGGTCAGGCCCATGTCGATGATGCCGTACAGCTGCACGTTCGAGCCTTGCGCCATCGCCGCGCCCGAGAAGGCGCCGAACACTGCGAGAGCGATCAGAGATTTCTTCATTCGAATCATCCTCCCAACGGGATCTGCATTATGGTGCGGGCAAATATAGTGAGGCCGATTCGGGCTTGCGTAGATCCAGCTGAGGGCGTTTGATGGGGCCAGAGCATCCTTCGAAGCATTGCAGCTGCAACAAGATCCTTCACTTTCAGGGACTTCCGAAGCCCGGTGATTGCGCGGTGCGCTTGCGCCGTGGGGCCTTTGCAACTGTCGCTTGTTGCTTCGAAGCGACAAGACTCGACGTCGGCGCGGCGTCGCCGCGTCGTCGACATCGTCTTGTCATGAACTGGCCGGAGTGTTCGCCGCGCGGCAGGCCGCCGCGCGCGGGGCTCAGGCCCGCGGCAGCGAGCGCACGATCACCTGCGCCAGCGAGACGAAGCTCTGGAAGCTCTCGAACTGCGCGGCGTCGAGTTCGCGCGCCGACGGCGCGCGGTCGGCGTAGAACAGTCCGCGCAGCTGGCCGTCGACGACGAAGGGCGCGACGAAGGCCTGCCGCGCGGCGCTGGCGCGCAGCATGAAATCGGCGGGTTCGTCGGGTGAGATGCACCAGCGCGGCGCGTCGAGCCCCGTGCGGGATTCGGCATCGGCGCTCCAGTCCCACTGCAGGCATTGGCGCAAGTTGTCGCTGTCGGGGCCGATGACCATGCGCGCGGCGAGCCGGCTGCGCGCGGGGTTGAGCAGGCACAGTGCGCAGCGGTCGAGCCCGACGGTGCGGTGCAGGCCCTCCAGGCAGGTCTCGAGCAGCAACGGCAGTTCCTTGCGCGAGCGCGCGACCTGGCCCATCTCGGTCAGCACGCGCAGCTGCTGCTGCAGGTCGGGCTCGGCGTAGTCCTGCGCCGGTGTCCCCGGCGGCATGCAGGACTCGGTGCCGGCGCTGCTCGCCGGGATGCTCGTGGCAGCGTCATGGGCGCCGAGTGCACGCGACAGTTCGAGCGCCTCGCGCGCGTTGTCGCGCAATCGCGCGAGCGTGTCCGCGTCGCCCTGGCCGAGCAGTTGCGCAACGGCATGCACGGCGTCGCGCATGGCCGGCGCGGCCCAGCCTCCCCCAGGGGAATTGCCGGGTCCGGCGGCATGGCTGAGGCGCCGCGCCAGCACCACCTCGCGGCTGTCGCCGAGCAGGCCATCCAGGTTCCACGCGCGCAGCAACTCGCGCCCGAAGGCGCGCAGCGAGGTCCCGAGCACGGCCGCCTCGGCGGCATCGGCCGGCTCGCCGGCGCGCAGCAGGTCGTCCAGGCGTTCGGCGTGCGCACCCCCGAAGCACCAGAACGCGAGTTCGCCGATGCTGCTCAGCAGGGCCTCGACGAACAGCTGCTCCGCCGCGGGGTCGCCGAGACCGCGGCGCAGCCCCATGTCGCGTGCCTGCACCGCGGCGTGCAGCGCGCGCCCGAGGGTCTGCTGCACGCGCTGGGTCTGCCGTGTCCCGGAGGCCATCGCCTCCACCGTCAGCGCCGAGACGCACAGCGAGCGGATGGGATTGAGCCCGAGCACGACCACGGCGCGGCTGACCGTGACCACGCGTGCGCGGCCGGTCAGCCCGAGATGCGCGGCGTTCGCCGCGCGCAGCACGCGCGAGGTCAATGCCGGGTCGCGCAGCACGATTGCGGCGACCTGCTGGCCCGAGGTGCTGGCGCTCTCGGTGGCCTGGAACAGTTCGCGCAGCGTGAGCCCGAAGGCTGGCAGGTCGCGCTCGACGATCTGCCGCGCCAGTTCGCGGAATCCATCGGCGCCGGGGGCGGACGGGGCGGGCGATGCGGGCGGATTCATCGGGGTCGGCGCAATCGGCGTGCTGGGAATGCGCTTGATGCTAGTCTTTCGGTCCACGGCAGGCCCCCGGCCCGCGATGCGACGACCCCTGGATGCAAGAACTCACCGATCAGGAATTGCAGGGTTTCAGCCGGTTGATGGCCGAAGCCGCGGGCATATCGCTGCCAGGGTCCAAGAAGGCCCTGGTCGGCAGCCGCCTCGCGCGGCGACTTCAGGCCATGGGCTGCGCCAGCTACGCCCAGTACCTCGATCTCCTGCGCCGCGATGGCGCCGAGAGGCAGCGCGCGGTGGACCTGCTGACGACGAACGAGACCTATTTCTTCCGCGAACCCGGCCACTTCGCCTACCTGGCCGAACGCATCCTTCCGGCCGCCGACGGTTCGCGCCCGCTGCGCGTGTGGAGCGCGGCTTGCTCCAGCGGCGAGGAGCCCTACAGCATCGCGATGGTGCTGGCCGAGCGCATGGGGTCGCGCCCGTGGGAACTGGTGGCATCGGATATCAGCACCCGCGTGCTGCAGCAGGCTCGCGCCGGGGTGTATCCGATGGAGCGCGCGCAGCGCATTCCCCAGCCCTACCTGAAGGCCTACTGCCTGCGCGGGGTCGGCGAGCAGCAGGGGCGCCTGGCGGTGCAGCCGGGGCTGCGCGACAAGGTGCGCTTCGAGTGCATCAACCTGAACGGGCCCTGGCCGCAGCTCGGCAGCTTCGACCTGATCTGGTTGCGCAACGTGATGATCTATTTCGATGCCTCGACCAAGCGCACGCTGGTGGCGCGGCTCGCGCAGGCGCTGCGTCCCGGCGGGCACCTGTTCGTCGGCCACTCCGAGAGCCTGAGCGGACTCGACAGCGAGCTGCAGGCGGTGCAGCCCGCGGTGTATCGCCGCGTCGGGACCTGAGCGCAGGAGACGCCCGCATGCATGCCTTGAAGCCGGGCGCGCCGGTGCTCGTGCAACCCGGCGCGGTGCTGGATGACACGCTCGACGTGTACCTGCAGCCCGGGCAATGGTATTTCGGCGGTGGACGCACGCGGGTGCGCACGCTGCTCGGTTCCTGCGTGGCGATCGCCGTATGGCACCCGCAGCTGCGCGTGGGCGGGCTGTGCCACTACATGCTGCCGACCCGCAACATGCATTCGCGCAAGGGGCATGCCGGTCATGGCCACGCCGGGCACGGCGGACAACTCGACGGACGTTACGCCGACGAGGCGATGTATCTGCTGCTGCGCGGCATGCGTGCCGCCGGCGCGCGGCCGCAGGAGTTCGATGCCAAGCTGTTCGGGGGCGGGCGCATGTACGGCGACGCAACGGCCGGCTCCGACGTGCCGCATCGCAATGTCGCGGCCGGGCGCGCGCTGGTGCATCAGCACGGCCTGCGACTGCGTGCCGAGCACCTGGGCGGCCAGGGGCATCGCAACCTGTTCTTCGAGTTGTGGAGCGGCGACGTCTACCTGCGGTTTTCGGGGCATGGCGCACAACTCGGTCCTCTGGAGACAAGCTGATGAACACGAGCCCTGGCGCGCGCAGCGCGCCCATCCGAGTCTTCATCGTCGACGACTCGGCGGTGGTGCGCCAGGTGCTGCAGGCCGTGCTGGCGCGCGAGCCGGGAATCGAGGTCGTCGGCGTCGCCCCGGACCCCTTGTTCGCGCTGCAGCGCATGCAGCGCGATGGCTGGCCCGACGTGCTGGTGCTCGACGTGGAAATGCCGCGCATGGACGGCATCACCTTCCTGCGCAAGCTGATGCAGGAGCACCCGCTGCCGGTGATCATCTGCTCGACCCTGACCGAGAAGGGGGCGCAGCTGACGCTGGACGCGCTGGCGGCCGGCGCCTTCAGCGTGGTCACGAAGCCCCGCGTCGGGCTGAAGGATTTCCTGCTCGAGCACACGGCCGAGTTCGGCCAGACCATCCGCGCGGCGACCCGCGCCAATGCCTCCCACCTGGCGCGCGCCGCGCGTGGCTCCGGAGCCGCGGCCGCGCGTCCCGTGCCCGGTACCGCGTCGAACGCCGCGGCACCGGGCCTGCATGCGCCGCTGGCGCTGCACGAGAGCACCGAGAAGATCATCGCGATGGGCATGTCCACCGGCGGCACCACCGCGTTGGAGCGCGTGCTGGTTGCGCTGCCCGCCACGCTGCCCGCGATCGCCGTCGTGCAGCACATGCCGGAGAAATTCACGGCGGCCTTCGCCGAGCGCCTGGACCGGCTGTGCGCGCTGCAGGTGCGCGAGGCTCGAGACGGCGACCGGCTGCTTCCGGGCATGGTGCTGATCGCTCCCGGGGGGCGTCACATGCAGGTGCGCCGCAGCGGGGCGCAGTACCACGCCGAGGTGCGCGACGGTCCGCCGGTGAACCGGCACCGACCCTCGGTGGACGTGCTGTTCCGTTCCGTCGCGCAGTGCGCCGGGCGCAACGCGCTGGGAATCCTGATGACCGGCATGGGCGACGACGGCGCGCGCGGCTTGCTGCTGATGCATGAGGCCGGCGCGCGTACCGTCGCCCAGGACGAGGCCAGCAGCGTGGTGTTCGGCATGCCGCGCGAGGCCATCCGGCTGGGCGCGGCCGACAGCGTGCTGGCGCTGGCCGACATTCCCGCGGCGATGGTGGAGTACGCGCGGCGCTGATCCGCGGTGAACGAATCCCGGCGCGGCCGCGCGGCTGCGGGATGCTCCGGAGGCGCCACAGCCTGCCGCCTGTACGAAAATCCACGTCCATGCCCGATGCGACTTCCGACCCCCCTCCCGGGGGCGCCGTTCCCGCAGGCCCCGCGGATCGCGGGCCGGCCTTCACCGATGCGCTGTTCGACGCGCTCGGCGCGGTCGCGCTGGTGATCGACGCGCACGGACGCATCGTGCGCATGAACCGGGCCGCCGAGCGGCTGAGCGGGCACAGCAGCGAACAGGCTTGCCGGGAGCCCTTCTACTGGACGCGTTTCATCCCCGCGGAGGAACTCGGGCGGGTGCGCGGCTGGTTCGACGCGATGCGCAGCCGCAGCATTCCACCGGATGCGAGCAACCATTGGATCGGCGCCGATGGCCGACGCCATTTGTTGCGATGGAGCAACACGATCCTGGACGATGCCGATGGCAAGCCCGCCTATCTGGTCGCCATCGGCACGGACATCAGCGAGCAGTCGCGACTGGCGCTCCTGAGTTCTCGCCTGGCGGCGTACCGCAGTTTCCTGGCGCAGGTCAGCCAGACCATGGCGCGCGCGAGCTCGGACACCGAGCTGCTGCGCGCCGTGTGCGATCTGGCGGTGCACCACGCCGGGGTGCGGCTGGCGTGGGTCGGCATGCCGGACGCGGCCTTGCGCATGCAGGTGGTGGGCGGCGCCGGACCGGCGCTGGGCTACCTGGACGGCATCGAGGTGTCGGTGGATCCGCAGCAGGTGTCCGGCCAGGGCTCGGCCGGACGTTGCTGGCGCGAGGCCCGGGCCTATTTCAACCTCAGCTTCGCCGCCGATCCCCTGCTTCATGCATGGCGCGAACGCGGCGAGGCGCACGGGCTGCAGGCCAGCGCGGTGCTGCCGATCCGCCGCGGCCAGGCGATGCTGGCAGTGTTGCTGCTGTACAGCGACGAGCCGGATTACTTCGATGCGTCGCTGCAGGAGTTGCTGCTGGAGCTGGTCGACGACATCGAGCGCGGGCTCGACCATCTGCAGCTGCGCCAGATGAACAAGGTGCTGGTCGACCACACCGACGCCGCGGTGGCGGTGGTGCAGCAGGGGCGCTGCCTGTTCGCCAACTCGCGCATGGCGCAGTTGTTCGGATATGCCGATGCGGCGCAACTGGTGGGGGTGTCGATGCGCGAGACTTTCGCCGACGACACGTTCTGGGAGCGTGCGGTGTCGATGGAGCCGGCGGCGCGCGAAGTGCGCCTGCAGGCAGTGCCGATGCGCCGGCGCGACGGCACGCTGCTGTGCTGCGACCTCATCGGGGTGCGCCTGGACGCGCAGCGCTCGGTCTGGACGGCGCTGGACGTCAGCGCGCGCGAGTCGCAGCGCGTGCAATCGGAGCAGCTGCAGCGCCTGTACCGGGCGCTGCTGAGCGAGGGCGACGTGGTGCTGCGCGCGCGCGACGAGGGGCAGATGCTGCAACAGACCTGCGAGCGCCTGGTGCAGGACACGCCGTTCCACGCCGCGGCACTGCGCCGCCCCGATGCGCAGGGCTGGCTGCAGACCCTGGCGAAGGCCGGACACGGCAGCGCGGTGATGGAGGTGCTGCGGGTGCGCGTCGATGATGCGTTTTCCCCCGCCGCCGAGGCCTGGCGCAGCGGCCGGGCGGTGCTGCGCAACGCCAACCTGCACGTTCCGGGAGATGAAGCCTGGCGGGGCTTGATGAGCAGCCAGGGCTGGGAGTCGGCGCTCGCGGTTCCGGTGCGCCGTGCCGGGAGCGTGTGGGCGGTGCTGGTGTTCGCCGCGCCGGTGCGCGAGGCCTTCGACGCGCGCACCCTGCAGACCTGCGAGCAGGTCTGCCAGCTGCTCGGCCACGGACTCGACGAGCTGGATCTGAAGCAGCGCCTGCGCAGCATGCAGGCGGAGGAGGCACATCGTGCGCGTCACGATGCGTTGACCGCGCTGCCCAACCGTTTCGCGCTGGAGCAGCACCTGCCGCAGGCCATGGCGCGCGCGGCCAGGCGTTCCACGGCGCTGGCCGTGGGACTGATCGACCTCGACGACTTCAAGCCGGTCAACGACAGCTTCGGCCACGCGGCCGGCGACCAGCTGCTGCAGCAGCTGGCGCAGCGTCTGCGGCGCCTGCTGCGCGCCGGCGATTTCATCGCGCGCCTGGGCGGGGATGAATTCGTCGTGGTCATCGAGGACCTCGACGCCGGGCAGGCCGTGCTGCAGCTCGACATCGCGCTGCGCCGGCTGCACCGTGCGGTGGAGACCGGCTTCGACCTCGGCCAGGACCGCATCGGCTGCATCGGCATGTCGATGGGCCTGGCGGTGCATCCCGGGCACGGCGACGATGCCGCCGCCTTGCTGCGCCACGCCGATATGGCGATGTACCAGGTCAAGGCCGCCAAGCAGCAACGCCTGCGCTGGTGGCAGCTGGCGCAACCGCAGGCGCAGGCCTAGGCGCCGCTGCGGAAGGGGCGCCGGTCTTCAGTCCGGCGGGTGGCCGTGGCTCCGCCGCGTGCCGCCTTGTTGCTCTGCGCGGCAGCGCGGGCACAGGCCGTCGAGCACCACGCGATGTTCGAGGATCGACCAGCCGCTGGCGCGCTCGGCGGCGCGCAGGTCGCTGTCGTGCAGCACGCACTCCAGCGCCGCCAGCGCCTTGCAGCGTACGCAGCGCACATGGTCGTGGTGTTCCCCCGCGAGTTCGTACTGCGCGGCGCCGTCGCCCAGCGGCACGCGCGCCAGGCGCTGCGCGCGCAACAGCCGCTCCACGGCGCGGTATACCGAGGAGAAATCGGCCTGGTGCCCGGCCGCCTGCAGGCCGCCGGCGATCTGCTCCATGGTCCAGGCATGGCGTCCGCCGCGCTGCAGCAGTTCGATCACCTGCTCGGGGACGCGGGCGGGACGCGGCATGGGGTGCTCCGGGGGCTCGAGTCCGGGTTACAGCGGGCGCAGGTCGATCGCGTCGATGGCGGCCAGGCACACCGCCTCGTCCTCGTCGGCCGACGCTCCACTGGCGCCGATCGCGCCCAGCACCGCGCCGTCGGCATCGCACACCGGCACGCCGCCCGGGTAGGGGATGAAGCGCTGTCCGGGCAAGGCCGCGATGGCGGCGAAAAAGGGCGGGTGGGCAGCAGCCCGCTGCGCCAGCGCGCGCGTGCTGGAGACCATTGCGACGGCCGCCGCTGCCTTGCCCCAGGCGATTTCCAGGCGCAGCGCCGGCGCCAGGTCCTCGCGCGCCAGGGCCAGCGGCTGCCCGGCGGCGTCGAGTACCGCGATCCCCATCGGGCGCAGCTTGTCGTGCCGCGCGCGGGCGAGGGCCGCGTCGAGCAGGTCGCGGGCCTGCCGCAGTGAGAGCGTCGGGATGTTCATCGGGGTAGGGTCATGCAGAGGTGATGATCGGGCAGGCGTTGGAGCGTGGCGCGCGTGGCTGTCGTGGCTGTAGCGCCGCGGCTGTAGCGCGAATTATCGGTCGGTTCGCGCGACACGCCGGGCGACACGCCGGTCCGGTGCCCGGCGGCCCGCGGCGATCCGCAACCCGGAAAGGGATATATTTTTGTCGGAAATGCGAGCGGTTATCATTCCCATTCATCAGCTTCCGGCATGAAGGAACCGACGTGAACCCTCCCAGCAAGCCGCCGCGTCCCGCCGATGCGGCGTCGGGCGCGCCGCGCGGCCCCGGCGTGCAGCCGGCGCTGCGCAGCGAGACGCTGCTGGCGGGCGCCACGGTTCGCGTGATAGAGCATGCCGGAGAGCGCTACCAGTTGCGCCTGACCCGCAATGGAAAGCTCATCCTGAGCAAGTGATTCGAACCCCGGTCGTCAGCCAGCCGATCCGGCGTGGCGCGCAACGGCGCGCCGCGGCCGCAGCCAGCCCCGCGACCTTCCCGCGAAGCGGAAAGGAAACGCCATGGGCAGCCCGTTGCCGAAACTCGATGCACCCCCGCGGCGTCCCGGCCGCGCACTGCGCAGTGGTCGCGCGATGGGCCGCGGCGCAGTGCTGGCCCTGGCGTTGCATGCAGCGGATGCGGCCGCGGCACCGTCCGCGCCACCCGACATCGAGCCCCCGCTGCGGGCCTCGCTGAGCCTGGATGCCGAGGCCATCGACGAGCTGCATGGCGGAATCGAGCCGGGGGTCACCGGCGACGCGCTGCTGCGTGGCGCGATCCGTGTCGACGGCCGTGCCATCGGGCTGCCGGCCGGCTCGCGCATCCGCGCGGCCTTCGATCGCGTGCAGGGCGGCAGCGCCTCGGCCTCGCGCATCGGAGCCGTGCAGAGCGTCAGCAACATCGAGGCCGACGCGCGAAGCCGCCTGTCCGAGTTGTGGTACGGGCAACGCGTCGGCGCCGGCTGGGATCTGCGGGCCGGGCTGATCGCCGCCGACGCGCATTTCGACACCGTCGACAGCGCGCAGCTCCTGCTCAACAGCAGTTTCGGCGCGCAGCCGAGCTGGGCCGCCAACAGCCTGTCGCTGTTCTATCCGGCTTCGGGCGTCGGTGTCATGGCCAGCCACAGCCAGGGTGCATGGACCCAGCGCGCCGGGCTGTTCCAGGCCGATCCGGGGGACCGCTCCAGCGTGTTGCGGCGTGGCCCGATGCTGCTTGGCGAAACGGCATGGGGCTCGCGGCACGGCGCCAGCGTCAAGCTCGGGCTGTGGGGCTGGCGCGGGCACGGAATCCCGGATCCCGACCTGCCGAGCCCGGCGTGGGGTGGCTGGGTCGCGCTCGAGCGCGGGCCCGGCGACGACGGCAGCCCCGGGGCCTTCGTGCGCGCAGGCTGGAGTTCGTCGGGTCGCTCGGTCGTTCCCCACGATCTGCAGGCCGGGATACTGGTGCGCTCGCCGCTGCGCGCCGCCGACCGCATCAGCGCCGGCGTGGCACGCGCCGCGCTGCGCGGCGTCGAGCACGAGACCGTGTACGAACTCGGCTACCGCGTGGCGATCTCGCGCCGTGCATGGCTGCAGCCGGACCTGCAGTACCTGCGGCACCCGGCAGGCCGGCTTCCCGACGCCACGGTGGCAATGCTGCGACTGCACATGGAAATGGAGTGAAGCCGGGCTCCCTGACGACTGCGGGCGGATGCGCAACAATGCTCGCTTCAGCTGAAGGGAGATCCGCGATGACCGAAAGTTCCTCCACGCCCGATGGCGCATTGCCGCAGCGCCGGCTCGGCCGCACCGACATGCGGATCACCCGCGTCGGCTTCGGCTCGTGGGCCGTGGGTGGCGGCGATTGGGCGGTGGGCTGGGGCGCGCAGGACGACGATGCGTCGATCGACGCCATCCGCCACGCCGTGGCGCGCGGGGTGAACTGGATCGACACGGCCGCGGTGTACGGACTCGGCCGCTCCGAGGAGGTGGTGCGGCGCGCGCTGCAACCGATCCCGGCGTCGCGTCGGCCCTACGTGTTCACCAAGTGCGGCCTGGTGTGGAACCCGCAGGACCGCAAGGCCATGCCGAGCCGCGTGGGCGCGGGCGCGAGCCTGCGCCGCGAGGTCGACGACTCCCTGCGCAGGCTGGGAGTCGAACGCATCGATCTCTACCAGATGCACTGGCCGGCCGAGGACGGCACGCCGCTGGAGGAGTACTGGCAGACCCTGCTGGAGCTCAAGCGCGAGGGCAAGGTGCGCGCCGTGGGGCTGTCCAACCACGACGCGCAGCAACTCGAGCGGGCCGAGTCCATCGGTCACGTCGACACGCTGCAACCGCCGTTCTCGGCCATCCGGCGCAATGCCGCGGCACGCGAATTGCCGTGGTGCGCCGCCCACGACACCGGGGTCATCGTCTACAGCCCGATGCAAGCCGGATTGCTGAGTGGGCGCTTCAGCGCCGAGCGGGCGCATGCGCTGCCGCAGGACGATTGGCGCTCGCGCAGCGCCGAGTTCTCCGGCGAGCGCCTGCAGCGCAACCTGCGCCTGGCCGACGCCATGCGCGCGGTGGCCGAGCGCCGCGGCGTCGGCAGCGCGGCCGTGGCGATCGCCTGGACCCTGGCGTGGCCCGGGGTCACCGGAGCCATTGTCGGCGCGCGCAGCGCGCAGCAGGTCGACGGCTGGATCGAGGCCGCGACGCTGCAGCTCGAAGCCGCGGACATGGCCGAGATCGCCGCGGCCATCGAGTCCACGGGCGCCGGTTCGGGGCCGGCACGGCCGGCCTGAATCTGCCGAGCCTGCGCCGCGAGCGCGGTGCAGGCGTCACATCTGGTTGCGCGGCAGGAGCGTCTTCCGGGGGGCGGCGCGGGAATTTCCCGCGATTTCGTGAAATGATTGGTGGACCGCGAAAGATGTCGCGGCACATCATGCGGTCTGTCGCGCCCGGGGCACAGGGCCGCGACGGGCATGGCCGCAGCGCCATGCCACGCGTGGAATCACTCCGGTGCGGGAGACAGCCATGGTCACGCGGTCGGGTGCATGCGATGGACGAGCTTCAGCGCGGCCAGCGGTGAGGAGGAGGATGCAGCCGTGAGCGCGCCGCTGCCCGAGGACGAGGCGAGGCGACTCGCCGCGCTGCACGCGCTGGGCGTGCTGGACTCGGATCCCGAGGAGGTGTTCGATCGGCTGGCGGCAGCGGCCGCGCGCCTGCTCGATGCGCCGGTGGCCGCGATCTCGCTGATCGACGCCCGGCGCCAGTGGCTCAAGAGCAGTGTCGGGGTCGATCTGAAGGAGATTCCGCGCGATATCGCATTCTGCGCCCACGCGATCACGCAGGACGACCTGCTCGAGATCCGCGACGCCCGTCGCGACGAGCGCTTCCGGGGCAATCCGCTGGTCCTTTGCTCGCCCCATGTGTGCTTCTACGCCGGGGTCCCGCTGCGCACCTCCAGCGGCCACAACGTGGGCACGCTTTGCGTGCTCGACTTCAAGTCGCGCGAACTGAGCCAGGCGCAGCGCGACAACCTGCGCGTGCTGGCCGAGCAGACCATGTACGCGCTGGAGGCGCGGCAGGTCGCCCGGCGCCTGGCGCAGACCGAGCGCCAGCTGCGCCGCGCGGCCGACTTCAATGCGATGCTCGCGCAGTCGTCGGAGGCCATCGCGGTGGCCTCCGACCAGCAGCAGCTGCTGCAGTCGATCTGCGAGATCGCCGTGCGGCGGGGCGGCTTCGCGCTGGCCTACGTGGCGCGGCCCGACGCCGCGGGGCTGTTCGGCTTCCTCGCTTCCGCCGGCAACGATGTGCACCTGGGGAGCCTGCGGCTGAGCACCGACGGCAACACCATCGAGGGCCGAAGCCCTGCAGGGTGGGTGTGGCGCAACGCGACGCCGCACTACACCTCGTGGAATCCGGACGAGGAAGTGCTGCGTTCGTGGAACTCGCGCGCGCACCTGCGCGGCGCGATGAAGGCCAACGCGACGGTGCCGATCGTGCGCGACGGCGTCGTCTGGGGCGTGCTGGCGGCGCTGCACGCCGATGCCGACGCCTTCGACCCGGAGATGCAGGGGTTGATGGTGGAACTCGCCGCGAACATCGCGCGCGGGCTCGACCGCCTGCACATCCGCGCGCGCGAGCGCGAATTGCTCAGCATGCAGCGTGTGCTGCTCGACAACACGCTGGCCGGGATCGTCATGGTCCGCGAGCGCCGCGTGGTCAGCGCGAACCAGCGCTTCGCGCAGATGATGGGCTACGAGTCCCCGCAGGCCGTCGAGGGCCTTCCGGGGCGCAGCTTCTTCGCCAGCGACGCCGATTTCGATCGCGTCGGCGCCTTGTATGCACAGGCCAGCAGCCAGGGCGCCGTCACCGTGATGGACATGCGCCTGATGCGCAGTGACGGGCGCGAGATCCTGTGCGACGGCTCGCTCGGACTGCCCAGCGACGGCGACGGCTCGATGTACGTGTGGACCGTGCAGGACGTCACGGAGCGGGCGCGGCTGCAGCGCAGGTTGCATTACGAGGCGCTGCACGATCCGCTGAGCGATCTGCCGAACCGGCGCGCGCTGGAGCAGCACCTGCAGGGGGCGCTGGCGCGCGCCAGGCGCCGCGAGACCGCGCTGGCCGTCGGCATCCTGGATCTGGACGACTTCAAGCCTGTGAACGACCAGTTCGGGCACGAGGCGGGAGATGCGCTGCTGCGCGAATTCGCGCAGCGCATGCGCGGCCTGCTGCGCGGCAGCGACTTCCTGGCGCGCATGGGGGGCGACGAATTCGTCGTCGTGCTCGAGGATCTGCAGCAGGCCACGCTGCTGCGCGAGCTCGACGAGATCATGCGCAGACTGCACGTCGCGGTGGACACGCCGTTCGCGCTCGCCGGGGGCGTTCTCGCCAGCGTCGGCATGACCATGGGGCTGGCGATGGTTCCTGACGACGGCCTGGACGCGGACACGCTGCTGCGCAACGCCGATGCCGCGCTGTATCAGGTCAAGGCGCGCAAGTCCGCGCGTATCCGCTGGTGGCAGCTGGGGGCGCAGGGCGTCGTCGATGACGTGCACGACAGCCATCCCGACCCCTACGGCGCGCATGCCGCGGCCCTGCTCAGCGAGGTGGCTCAGCACCTGGACGACGCGACGGCGCATTTCGTCGATGAGTTCTACGCGGTGATCCCGCAGGACGCGGATGCGCGCTTCGTCGTCGATTCGCTGTCGGGCGAGGAACTGGCGACGATGCGCGAGCTGCACGCCAGGCACCTGCGCCACCTGCTCGGCGCGGCGCAGACCCGCGACGAGCTGGCCGTGCGCTCGGAGCGCCTGGGAACCAAGCAGGCGCTGCTGGGGATCGAGCCGCCGCTGCTGATCCGGCCGATGGCGGCGTTCCGGCGCAGTGTCGTCGAGAGCCTCGGCACGGCGCGCATCTCGGCGGTGGCCCGGCGCCGGATCGTGCGCATCATCGAGGACCGGTTGCAGGACGACCTGCAGCACGAGTTGCGCGGACTGACGCAGGCCATGCGCGCCTACCAGAAGGTCCTGCTGGCGCAGGCCGGCGCGGCGGGGGCGCTGTGGAGCGATGCCTTGCGTGCCTTGATCGAGCCGATCGGCGCGCTGCCGGGAGTGCTCGCCTGCGAGGTCATGCGCCCCAACGCGAGCAACCAGTTCGCGGTCGAGGCGGCCAGCGGACCGCGTGCCGAGGAGATCGCAGCCCTTTTGTCCGACTCGCGCTACGCCACCCGCCTGGATCCGGGCGAGCTCACCGGGCGCGGGCCGATCGCGCTGGCCTGGCGCGGTGGGCAGCCGCAAAGCGTGGCGTCATACGCGCGCGACCCGCGAGTGGCGCACTGGCGCGAGCCGATGCTCGATCTCGGGGTGCGCAGCCTGGTCGCGCTGCCGGTGCTGGACACGCAGGCCAAGCCGAGCTTCGTGCTGGCGATCTACGGGGCCTTCCCCAACCAGTTCGAATCGGCCTGGATGACGCAGACCATGCAGGCGCTGCAGCAGCACGCGGCACGGCTGTGGCAGTTCAGCCGCATCTCGATGCCTGGCGGGATCGTCCCGCAGCAGGTCGCCAACGCCTGCCGCGACCGCCTTTTCAGCGACGGCCTGCGCATGTACGTGCAGCCGGTGGTGAATCTGCTGGATGGAAGCTGCCTGAAGGTCGAGGCGCTGGCACGCCTGAGCATGGGCGACGGGCGCATCGTCGGCCCGGGGTCCTTCCTGCCGATTCTCGGTGACGCCGAACTCGATCATCTGTTTCGCAGCGGGATGGAACAGGTGTGCGCGCAACTTCGCGCCTGGGATCGCGGGGGACTGCGTGTCGACGCGGCGCTGAACCTGCCGCCCTCGACCCTGCTCGATCCGGAATGCACGCACTGGGTACGCGAGGCCCTGGCGAAGTACGACATCGACGCCTCGCGCCTGACCCTGGAGCTGCTGGAGTCGCAGCAGCTCGACAGCGCCGCGCAGACACGCGCCATCGACGCGCTGAAGTCCGTGGGCGTGCGGCTGGCCATGGACGACCTGGGAGCCGGATACAGCAGCCTGCAGCGCCTGTCGGTGCTGCCCTTCGACACCATCAAGATCGACCAGGGGCTGACCTCGACGCTGCGCCGCCAGCCCCTGCAGACCTTCGGGGTGATCCGTGCCATCGTGCAGCTCGCCGATGACCTCGGGCGCGTGGTGATCGTCGAGGGGGTGGAGGATCCCGGCATCGCCGAGGCGGTGCGTATCCTGGGCGCGCGCTGGGCGCAGGGCTACGTGTTCGCGCGACCGATGCCGCCGTCCGATCTGCCCACCTGGCTGGAAGCCTTCTCGACGGTCCCGCCGCGCCAGAACATCAGCAGCGTGCTGGGCGCGCTGGCGCAGCACTGGCTGCTGGCGCCCGGGCGCGCCTTGCCCGGCCGCAACGCGGCGCGCGGCGCGATGCTGCGCTACCTGCGCAGCCCGCACATGCAGGGCAGCGACATCCACCGCTACTACGCGGCCGCGGCGCCGGGTACGTCGTCGCGCGCCGACCACGAACGCTGCACGCAATGGCTGCTCGCCCGGCTGGGCGAGACCTGAGACGCGGCGCCCGCGACGCCGCCGCGGGCGCCGCGCACCTAGGGTAATTCCTGGCCGTCGAATCCACGACTCTGCATAAGATCATCGCTAAATTATTCGTGTATAAACTGTATCGGCGCACGGCGCGGGCGCGGTCGGTGCGCGAGGGATCGACATGGAAATCTGCATTCCGGGGGCGGCCAGGGTCGCCGCGCGCCTCCATGCGGTCGAGCAGGCGCGTGACTGTCGGCTGCATGCCCAGCGCGAAGCGCGCGACCTCGCCGATCGAGAGGCCGCCGGTCTGCACGGCCCGGTGGATAGTCCGAGTCATCCAAGGATGCTGCCGGAGGCCGGGTGATGATCGATGTGCGGGTCGCCGGGATCGAGGTCTGCAACGAGCTGGTGCGCTGCTTCACGCTGCAGCCGTTGCAGGGAGCGACCCTGCCCGGATACACGGCCGGATCCCATGTTCGCGTGCAGGTGCGTCTGGCCGACGGCGCAAGCGACTGGCGCGCCTATTCGCTGGTCGAGCTGGGCCCCGACGTCGACACCACGCAGGCGCAGTCGAGCTACCGCATCGCGGTGCGCCTGGAGCAGCCCGGGCGCGGGGGATCGCGTTTCATGCACGCGCTGCAGCACGACGAGTTGCTGCATATCGAGGCGCCGCGCAATGATTTCGAACTGCAGCCCGCAGCCGGGCAGGGCGTGCTGCTCGTCGCCGGGGGCATCGGCGTGACGCCGCTGACTGCGATGGCCGCGCGCTGCCGCGGCGCCGGGATCCCGGTGCGCATGGTGTATGCGGGGCGCAGCCGGGCGCTGATGGCCTTCGTGCCTGAACTGCAACGCCTGCTGGGCGGTTCGCTGTACCTGCATGTCGACGAGCAGGCCGGGGCGGCGCTCGACCTGGGCAGGCTGCTCGGCGCCTGCGCGCCGCACGAACAGGTGTACCTCTGCGGTCCCGCAGCGATGCTCGACGCGGCGCGGGCGGCGGCCGAGGCGCAGGGATGGCCGGCCGACCGGCTGCGCTTCGAGAGCTTCACGGCGGCCGTCCCCCAGGCGCAGGACCGTGCCTTCGACGTCGTGCTGGCGCAGTCCGGCCGGACGCTGACGGTCGCCGCCGACCAGACGATACTCGATTGCCTGCTGGAACACGGCCACGATCCGCTGTTCGATTGCCGCCGCGGCGACTGCGGCGTCTGCGCGGTCCCGGTGCTCGAAGGCGAGATCGACCACCGCGACCACGTGCTCGGCGCCGCCGAGAGGGCCTGCGGCAAGGTGATCCAGATCTGCATATCGCGTGCCCTGGGCCAGCGCCTCGTGCTGGACCTGTGAGCCGGCGCATGGCGCGGCTTCCGGACATCGCGTCTGCGCGCGCAGCGTCAGTCGGGAAGCACAGCGGTGACCTCGATCTCGACCTTGGCCCGGTCCTCGATCAGGTCGCTGACCTGGATCGCGCTCATCGCCGGGTAGTGGCGCCCGACGATGTCGCGGTAGGCCGCGCCGATCTCCTTCAGCCGGGCCTGGTACTCGCGCTTGTCGCGCAGGTACCAGGTCATGCGCACGATGTGGTGCGCGTCGCCGCCGGCGGCGCGCACCACATCGACGCAATTGCGCAGCGCCTGGCGGGTCTGCTCGACGAGGTCGTCGGTCTCGAAGCAGCCCTGCGTGTTCCAGCCGATCTGGCCCCCGACATACACCTGGCGGCCGCGCGCCTCGACGCCGTTGGCGTAGCCCCTGGGCTGGATCCAGCCCTCGGGCTGAACGGTCTTGATGCTCATGCGGTCTCCTTGAAGCGGTGGATGGCCTCGCGCAGGTCCGCGGGCCAGGGGATCGGGCGATGCGTGTCCAGCGAGGTGGCGACGAGGCATTGCGCGAAGCGCACGCGCTCGTCGCCGCGTTCGCCGACCACGCGGTGGTCCAGGTGCAGCGAGCTCGAGCCCAGGCGCGCCACGCGCAACTCGAAGCGCAGGGTCTCGCCCAGGCGCGACGGCGCGACGAATGCGGTGTCGAGCTGCGCGGTCGGCATGCCGACGCGGCGCTCGGTGATCAGCTCGGTCCACGGCAGTCCGATGTGGCCCCACCAGTCCTCGACGACGCCGTTGAGCAGCTCGAAATAGCGTGGGAAGAACACGATCCCCGCGGGGTCGCAATGTCCGAAGCGGATCAGGCGCTGCGCGACGAAGGGTTCGCCCTCGGCGGGGGACGTCGGGTGCGTGGCCTGCATCGCCGGCCCCGTCAGCCGCCGAACGCGGCGATCCCGGTGATCGCGCGCCCGAGGATCAGCGCATGGATGTCATGCGTGCCTTCGTAGGTGTTGACCACCTCCAGGTTGACCAGGTGGCGGGCCACGCCGAACTCGTCGGAGATTCCGTTGCCGCCGAGCATGTCGCGCGCGGTGCGCGCGATGTCCAGCGCCTTGCCGCAGGAGTTGCGCTTGATCATCGAGGTCAGGTCGGGCGGGGCGCCGCCCTCGTCCTTCATGCGCCCGACGCGCAGGCAGGCCTGCAGGCCCAGCGTGATCTCGGTGAGCATGTCGGCCAGTTTCTTCTGCACCAGCTGGTTGGCCGCCAGCGGGCGCGCGAACTGCCTGCGCTCCATCGTGTAGGCGCGTGCCGTCTCGTAGCAGAACTCGGCCGCGCCGAGCGCGCCCCACGCGATGCCGTAGCGCGCGCTGTTCAGGCAGGTGAAAGGCCCTTTCAGCCCGCGCACCCGCGGCAGTGCGTTTTCCTCGGGGCAGAACACCTCCTCCATGACGATCTCACCGGTGATCGAGGTGCGCAGCCCGACCTTGCCGTGGATCGCCGGCGTCGACAGGCCCTTGAAATCGCGCTCCAGGATGAAGCCGCGGATCTGCCCCTCGTCGTCCTTGGCCCACACGACGAACACGTCGGCGATCGGGCTGTTGGTGATCCAGGTCTTGGCGCCGCTGAGCGAGTAGCCGCCGGGAACCTTGCGCGCGCGCGTGACCATGCCGCCGGGGTCGGAGCCGTGGTTGGGCTCGGTCAGGCCGAAGCAGCCGACCCACTCGCCGCTGGCCAGCCGCGGCAGGTATTTGCGCTTGTGCTCCTCGGTGCCGAAGGTCTCGATCGGCACCATCACCAGCGAGCTCTGCACGCTCATCATCGAACGGTAGCCCGAATCGATGCGCTCGACCTCGCGTGCCACCAGTCCGTAGCAGACGTAGTTCAGCCCGGCGCCGCCGTACTGCTCGGAGATGGTCGCGCCGAGCAGACCCAGCTCGCCCATCTCGCGGAAGATCTCGCGATCGGTGCGCTCGTGGCGAAAGGCCTCGAGCACGCGCGGCGCCAGGCGGTCGCGGCAGTAGTTGCGTGCGCTGTCGCGCACCATGCGCTCGGTCTCGCCGAGTTGCTGCTCCAGCAGCATGGGGTCGTTCCACAGGAACGCGGCTTGGCTCATGGGGGCTCCGGAGAGGGGGTCAGGACGCGGACTTGAGCAGTTCGCGCGCGATGATGAGTTTCTGCACTTCGGTGGCGCCTTCGTAGATGCGCAGCGCGCGGATGTCGCGGTACAGGCGTTCGACCACCTGGCCGCACTGCACGCCGCGGCCTCCGTGCAGCTGCAACGCCGAGTCGATGACCCGCTGCGCATTCTCGGTCGCCGTCATTTTCGCCATCGCCGCCTCGCGCGTGGTGGGCAGGCGCTGCACGTCGCGGCGCCACGCGGCGCGCGCGGTCAGCAGCGCCGCCGCGTCGATGTCGGCGGCCATCTCGCCGAGGCGGGCCTGCGTGAGCTGCAGGTCGGCCAGCGTCTGCCCGAACATGCGCCGTTCACGGCTGTGGCGCAGCGCCTCGTCGAGCGCGCGGCGCGCGAAGCCGAGCGCGGCGGCCGCGACCGATGCGCGGAAGATGTCCAGCGTGCGCATCGCCAGCTTGAAGCCTTCGCCCGGTGCGCCCAGCAGGTTCGATGCCGGCACCCGCAGGCCGTCGAAGCGCAGGCGCGCCAGCGGATGCGGGGCCATCACGTGCAGGCGCTCGGCGACCTCGAATCCCGGCATGTCCGGCGTCACCACGAAGCCCGAGATGCCACGCGTTCCCGGCGCTTCGCCGCTGCGCGCGAACACGCAGTAGACATCGGCGATGCCCCCGTTGGAGATCCAGGTCTTCTCGCCGTGCAGCAGCCAGGAGTCGCCGTCGCGCGTGGCCGTGCACTGCATCGCCGCTACATCCGAGCCGGCCTGCGGTTCGGTCAGCGCGAAGGCCGCGATCCATGCACCGCTGGCCACCTTCGGCAGCACCCGTCGCTGCAGCTCGGGGCTCGCGGCCAGCGTGATCGCGCCGCTTCCCAGGCCCTGCATCGCGAACGCGAAGTCGGCCAGGCCGTCGTGGTAGGCCAGGGTCTCGCGCGCCACGCATAGGCTGCGCGAGTCGAGTTCGGGCAACGCGCCGCCGAAGGCGGCCGGCACGCACCAGCGCAGCCAGCCGGCGTCGCCCAGCTCGCGCACCAGCGCGCGGCAGGCGGCGTCGGCGTCGTGGTGGTCGATCGGCGCGGCCCGCGTGGTCCAGTCGGCGAGTCCGCGCGCAAGGCGGCGGTGCGTGTCGTCGAAGAACGGAAGTTCGAGATGGCTTCGGTCCATGGCGGCGATGTCCTCAGTCGCCCTCGAACGCCGGCTTGCGGCGCGCGGCGAAGGCCTCGAAGGCGCGGCGGAAGTCCCCGGTCATCATGCACAGCGCCTGTGCCTGCGCTTCGGACTCGATCATCTCGTCGAGCCCCATCGACCATTCCTGGTTGACCATGGTCTTGGTCATCGTATGCGCGAACCAGGGGCCGTCGGCGAGCTCGCGCGCCAGTTCGTGCGCCTTGTCGAGCAGCGAGCCGGCGTCGTGCAGCGCGTTGAAGAAGCCCCAGGCGAGACCTTCGTCGGCGCGCATCGAGCGGCCGGTCATCAACAGCTCGTTGGCGCGGCCGGCGCCGATGACCCGCGGCAGCAGGCCGCAGGCGCCCATGTCGGCGCCGGCCAACCCGACGCGGGTGAACAGGAACGCGGTCTTCGCCGCCGGGGTCGCAAGGCGCAGGTCGGCCGCCAGCGCGATCATCGCGCCGGCGCCGGCGCACACGCCGTCGATCGCGGCGATCACCGGTTGCGGGGCGCGGCGCATCGCCTTGACCAGGTCGCCGGTCATGCGCGTGAAGGCGAGCAGCTCGGGCGCGCGCATGCGCGTCAGCGGCTCGATGATCTCGAACACGTCGCCGCCGGAGCAGAAATTGCCCCCGGCGCCGGTGATCACGATGCTGCGCACATCCTGCGCGTACACGAGATCGCGGAACAGGTCGCGCAGCTCGGCGTAGGACTCGAAGGTCAGCGGGTTCTTCTTGTCCGGGCGGTTCAGCGTGATCGTGCCGACGCGCCCGTCGTCGCTGCACGTCCAGTCGAAATGCCTCGCGCGGTACGGCTTCATAGGCCGTTTGTGCGCGCTCATCGGGTTGTCGCTCATCGGGGGTCTCCTCAATGCGTGTCGGTGGTCCGGCTACATGACCTCGCCGCCGGCCACCGCGATGGCCTGGCCGTGCACCGCGTCGGAGCCTGGCAGGCACAGCCAGGCCACCGCGTTGGCGACCTGCCCCGGGGTCACCAGCCGGCCCTGCGGATTGCCCGCCGCAAGGGTGGCGCGCGCCGCGTCGCGGTCGCGCCCGGTGCGCGCGACGATGTTGTCCAGGGCCTCATCGAGCAGCGGCGTGTCCGTGTAGCCGGGGCACACGGCATTCACCGTGATGCCCTTGGCCGCCACTTCCAGGGCCAGCGCGCGGGTGAAGCCGACGACACCGTGCTTGGCCGCGCAATAGGCGCTGACGTAGGCGTAGCCGGTCAGTCCCGCGGTGCTGGCGACGTTGACGATGCGCCCCCAGCGCGCGCGCAGCATGCCTTCCAGCACCGCGTGGGTGCAGTGGTAGGTTCCGCCGAGGTTGACGGCCAGCATGTCGTTCCAGAGCTGCGGATCGGTGCGCGTCAGCGGGGCGCTGCGCGCGATTCCGGCATTGTTCACCAGGATGTCGATGGTGCCGCGCGCGGCGGCCGCGTCGGCCAGGCAGGCGGCCACCGCGGCGTGCTCGCGCACGTCGACGCAGGCGATCGCGTGGCCGTTTCCGGGCAGCGCGTCGCGGGCGCGCTGCAGCCGCCCGGCATCGGTGCCGAGCAGGCTCAGCACGGCGCCGTGGCGGGCCAGCTCGGCGCAGATCGCCGCGCCGATGCCGCCGCTGGCTCCGGTGACCACCGCGTGGCGGCCCTGCAGGGCAAGGCCCTCGGTCTGATTGGATGTCGGATTCGCGGGCATCGTCGGCATCCCGGGCTCAGGCGTTGAGCGCCATCTGCGCGGCGCGTTCCAGGTTGCGCTCGAGTTGCGTCCTGCCGCCCACGTAAGGGCGGGGCCACGCGACTCCGGAGTAGCGCTGCTCGGCCGCGGCGTGCAGGGTCCACGCCGGATCCGACAGGTGCGGGCGCGCCAGCGCGCACAGGTCCGCGCGCCCGGCGGCGATGATCGTGTTCACGTGGTCGCTCTCGAAGATGTTGCCGACGGCGATGGTCGGGACGCCCGCCTCGTTGCGGATCTTGTCGGAAAAAGGCGTCTGGAACATGCGCCCGTAGACCGGCTTCTCCTCCTTGCTGACCTGGCCCGACGAGACGTGGATGATGTCGGCGCCGGCCTGCCTGAACAGGCGGGCGATGTGGACCGCATCGTCCGGCGTGGTGCCGCCGGGAACCCAGTCGTGCGCCGAGATGCGCACCGACATCGGCCGGCGCTCGGGCCAGGCCGCGCGCATTGCCGCGAACACCTCGAGCGGGAAGCGGCACCGGTTCCCCAGGCTGCCTCCGTAGTCGTCGTCGCGCAGGTTGGTCAGCGGTGAGATGAACGAGGACATCAGGTAGCCGTGGGCGGCGTGGAACTCGACCATGTCGAAGCCGGCGGCGTCGGCGCGCCGCGTCGCGGCGACGAATTCCTCGAGCACGCGCTGCATGTCGGCGGCGGTCATCGCGCGCGGCACCTGCGAAACGCCCTCGATCAGCGGCAGCGCCGACGGCGCGATCAGCGGCCAGTTGCCCTGCGGCAGCGGCTGGTCCGCGCCGTCCCACGAAAGGCGCGTCGAGCCCTTCCTGCCGGCATGCCCGATCTGCAGTCCGATCCTCGCGCCGGTGGCCGCGTGCACGAAGTCGACCAGGCGCTTCCACGCCTGCGCCTGCGCGTCGCTCCAGATCCCGGTGCAACCCGGGGTGATGCGCGCGTCGGGAGCCACGCAGGTCATCTCGGTCAGCACCAGCCCGGCACCGCCCAGCGCGCGCGCCGCGTAGTGCTGGAAGTGGAAGTCGCCGGGCATGCCGTCGACCGCCGAGTAGGTGCACATCGGCGAGACCACGACGCGGTTGTGCAGGGTCATCGAACGCAGTTGCAGCGGCGTGAACATCGGCGGAGCCGGCGGCTGCGAGGCGTCGTCGGCAAGTCCCGCGCGGCGCTGGAACCAGCGGTCGTAGCCTTCCACGTAGGCCGCGTCGCGCAGCTTCTGGTTCGCGTGACCCACGCGCTGGCTGCCGGTCAGCAGGGAGAACGCGAACTGCTCGGGCTCCATGCGCGCGTAGGTGCCGATGTTCTCGAACCAGGTCATGCGGTTGCGCGCCGCGCTCTGCAGCTTCAGGGCCTCGACCTCGCGCTCGGCCTGGTAGCGCGCCAGGCGCTCGGAAACCGTGCCCTGGGAGCTGCCCAGCACCTTCACCAGCGCGATCGCGTCCTCCATCGCCAGCTTGGTACCCGAGCCGATCGAGAAGTGCGCGGTGTGCGCGGCGTCGCCGATCAGCACGATGTTGTCCTTGAACCACCTCTCGCACAGCACGCGGTTGAACTTCTGCCAGATCGCCGACCCGCGCAGGTGGCGCGCGTTCGACACCAGTTCGTGGCCGTCGAGCTGGTCGGCGAACAGGCGCTCGCAAAACGCCAGCGACTGCTCCTTCCCGAGTTTGTCGAGTCCGGCGTTCAGCCAGGTCTGCTCCGGCGTCTCGACGATGAAGGTCGACCACTCTTCGTTGAAGCGGTAGGCATGCAGGTTGAACCAGCCCCACTCGGTCTGCCTGAACGCGAAGGTGAAGGCGTCCAGGCGCTTGCGGGTGCCCAGCCAGATGTAACGGCAGCGGCCGACGTCGATGCGCGGATTGAAGTGCGCCTCGTGGCGCGCGCGGGTCGCGGAGAACACGCCGTCGGAGCCGACCACCAGGTCGTGGTCGCGGGCGTGGACGTCGGGGTCGGAGAATTCCTGCTCCCAGCGCATCTCCACTCCGAGTTCCTGCGCACGCTGCTGCAGGATCTGCAGCAGCTTGATGCGCGCGATCCCGCAGAAGCCGTGGCCGCTGGACGTGATCCTGCGGTCCTTGAAGTGGATGTCGATGTCGTCCCAGTGGTGGAAGTGCTCCTCGATCTGCCGCACCACCTGCGGGTCCGCGTCGCGGAACCCGTCCATCGTCTGGTCGGAGAACACGATGCCCCAGCCGAAGGTGTTGTCGGCGGGGTTGCGGTCGATCACCGTGATCCGATGCGACGGGTCGGCCTTTTTCATCAGGATCGAGAAATACAGTCCGGCGGGTCCGCCGCCCAGGCATGCGATGCGCATCGTCGTTCCTCCATGGCCGGTCGCCGTCGCGGCCACCGGTATGTAATTCAGCAGTAACTAATTCAAGACTAAAGCACAGGCCGAAAAAAAAGCGGCGGGCGTCGCGCGCCCGCGGCGGCCGTTCACCCCGGGGGCATCGTTGGGGCCAGCTGGTTCTTCAGGCGCCCGAGCAGTTCATGCAGTTCGTGCATCTGCGGCTCGCCGAGCGGCTCGAGCAGCGAAACCACCCATTGCTCGTGCTGCGCCGCCATCTTCGCGAACTGCGCGCGCCCCTGGCGCGTCAGGCACAGGTGGTAGGCGCGGCGATCGGTGGGATCGTCGCGGCGCTCGACCAGGCCCTCGGCGACCAGGCGGTCGGCCAGTCCGGTGACGTTGCCCCCGGTGACCATCAGCAGCTTGGACACCTCGCGCATGCGCAGCCCGTCCGGGTAGCGGTAGAGCTGCGACATCAGGTCGAAGCGCGCCAGCGAGGTGTCGAACACCTCGCGCATGCGAGTGCGCAGCCCGGCCTCCAGCAGGTTGTGGCAGGCCAGCAGCCGAAGCCACAGGCGCAGCGCCACGTGGCTGCCGGGCAGGGCGACGTCGGGTCTGGGGTCCGCGTGGCTGGCGTGGCTGGATGCGTGGTTCGGCGTCTTCGGCTTCTTCGGCATGGCTGCGTCCATCGTCCGGGCCGGCCGCGACGCGACCCCGCCGGAACGCCGGTAGTGTATAAGCTCGCACCGCTCCCGCGGCGTGCAGGGCCTGTCGCTCATGGCAGTTGCGAGAGCCGGAATCGCTGCAGCTTGCCCGTTTCCGTGCGGGGCAGCTCGTCGACGAAGCGAACGGCACGTGGATACTTGTAGGGAGCCGCGTTGCGCTTGACGAAGTCCTGAAGCTCGCCGGCCATGCGCTCGTCGGGCGTGTGACCGGCGCGCAGCACGACGAAGGCCTTGATGATCTGACCCCGCGCCTCGTCGGGAGGTCCGATCACCGCGCAGTCGGCTACCGCGGGGTGCTCGAGCAGCACCGACTCGACCTCCGGACCCGCGACGTTGTAGCCGGAGGTGACGATCATGTCGTCCACGCGAGCCTGGTAGTAGTAGTAGCCGTCGGCGTCGACGCGGTAGGTGTCGCCGCTCAGGTTCCAGCCGTCGCGCACGTACTGCGACTGGCGCTCGTCGGCGAGATAGCGGCAGCCGGTGGGGCCGCGAACGGCCAGGTAGCCGATCTGCCCCGGCTCGACGTCGCGCATGTCGCGGTCGACCAGCCGTGCCTGGTAGCCGGGCAGCACGCGCCCGATCGCCCCCTCGCGGAAGTCCTCCGGCGACGATGCGATGTAGATGTGCATCATCTCGGTGCCGCCGACGCCGTCGTGGATTTCCACGCCGCTGGCGGCCAGCCATTGCTGGCGCGTCGCAAGGCTCAGTGGCTCTCCCGCCGAGACGCACTTGCGCAGGCTGTGCAGCCGGCCGCGCTCGGCCAGCGCGCCGAGCTGGCGGTAACCGGTCGGGGAAGTCACGCAGATGGTGGCCCGGTGCCGTTCGATGGCCTGCAGCAGGCGCTGCGGCGTCGGTGACTCCAGCAGCACGGTCGCGGCACGCGCGTGCAGCGCGAAGCACAGCAGGCCGCCCAGCCCGAAGGTGAAGGCCAGCGGAGGCGTTCCGACGAAGATGTCGTCCTCGGCCGGCTTCAGGCAATGGCGCGGGAACACCTCGCACATCGCCAGCACGTCGCGGTGCATGTGCACGCAGCCCTTGGGCACGCCGGTGGTGCCCGAGGTGAACGCGATCAGCGCGGGGTCGTCGGCGGCGCTGTCGTAGGCCTCGAAGGACTCGGCGGTGTCCGCGATGCGCCTGTCGAAGGCTTCGTCGCCGTAAACCAGCACGTGGCGCAGCGAGGGGCTGTCGGCACCGGCGGCAGCGAGTTCGGCCGTCAGCGGCGCCGCGCACAGCGCGTGCGACACCTGTGCGCGCTGCAGGACCTGGCGCAGCTCCTTCGCACGCAGCAGCGGCATCGTGCCGACGGCCACGCCGCCGGCCTTCCACACCGCGAGCCAGCAGGCGGCCAGCCATGGCGAGTTGGCGCCGCGCAGCAGCACGCGGTTGCCAGGCACCAGCGCCAGCTGCTCGCGCAGCACGCGCGCCAGGCGGTCGACGTTGCGCTGCAAGTCGCGATAGGTCCAGCTCTGGTGGTCACCGTGGATCGCGATGCGCTCGCCATGGCCCTGCGCCACGGCGCGGTCGAGCAGTTCGGCGGCGGCGTTCAGGCGCGGCGCCATGCGCAGCCCCGGCGCGTCGAACACAAAGCGCGGCCACTGCTCCTCGGGGGGCAGGTTGCGCCGTACGAAATCGTCCATCATGCGCTCGGTCTCCAAGTCGCAGTCACGGCGACAGTGGAGCACGCACATCTGCATTAGTCAAGAACAATTTATAACTAAACTACATAGCTCCGTGCCAATCGGGGCGGTGCGGTACCCGTGCACCATCGCGATCCGGGTCGCCGATGTCGACGCATCGTCCACGCGCAGGCCAGCGGCAGACCGGGTTCCTAGGTGTTATCCCGTAGGCCAGGTTCGGCCGAAGTGGATTCCTGCGCGATTCGGATGGAAGGCGCATGCATGGCCGCGTTTTGCGGATAGTGCGCAGGCCCAAGACCCGGCAGCATCACCGCCATGCCAAACCACTCCATCGCCGGCGTCGACGTGCTGCTTGTAGGCAGCGGCATCAACTCCCTGGTCTGCGCGGCGCTGCTGGCGCGCGACGGACGGCGCGTGCACGTGCTCGAGCGCGAGGACGTGCTGGGCGGTTGCATCCGCACCGACGAGCTGACGCTGCCGGGCTTCGCGCACGATACCTTGTCGACCGCGCACCCGCTGTTCGTCGTCGGCCCGGCGCACGCCGCGCTCGGCGACGCGCTGCGCGGAGCCGGGCTGGAGTATTGCAACAACGACACGCCCACCGGCGTGCTGATGCCCGACGGTCGTCACCTGCTGTTGTCGACCTCGCGCGAGCGCAACGTGCAGGCCTTCGACGCATGCCGTCCCGGCGCCGGCGCCGCCTACGCCGCCGCGATGGCCGAGGTGCAGGACAACGCCGAGCTGGTGTTCGCGCTCCTGGGGCAGGAGCTCTGGCGCTGGCCGACCGCCAAGGTGCTCGCGCGGCGCGCCTGGAAGCAGGGCGCGCATCCGCTGGCCGGCTTCCTGGGCGCGTCGCTCGAGCCGGCCCGGGCCTGGCTGCAGCGCGCCTTCGGCGATGCCGATTCCCCGGTGGCCGCGCTGCTGGCGCCCTGGACCCTGCACACGGGTCTCGGTCCCGACTCGCCGGTCTCGGCCCTGATGGACAAGGTCGTGGCCTTCACGCTGGAGGCCGTGGGCATGCCGCTGGTCAAGGGGGGCAACGCCGGCACCGTGCGCGCGCTTCGCGCGCTGATCGAGCAGGCCGGCGGCACGCTGGAAACCGGCGCCGACGTCGAGCAGGTGCTGGTGCGAGGCGGGCGGGCGCGTGGCGTGCGCCTGCGCGGCGGGCGCGAGATCGAGGCCGCGCAGGTCGTGTGCAACGTCACGCCGACGCAGCTGTACCTGCGCCTGCTGTCGGAACAGGCCCTGCCGCCCGAACTGGTGGAGCAGGCGCGGGCGTTTCGCTACGGCAAGGGCAACATGCAGATCCACCTGGCGCTGTCGGAGGCACCGCGCTGGCCGCACGCCGCGCTGGGCAACGCGACCTATCTGCACCTGAGCGGCGGCGCCAACGCGGTGTCGCGCGCGGTCAACGAGGCCGATCGCGGCCTGCTGCCGGCGCAGCCCACCATCTGCGTGGCGCAGCCGACGGCGGTCGATCCCGGACGCGCGCCGCAGGGCCGGCACATCCTGTGGATCCAGTTGCCAGAATGCCCGCGAATCCCGCTGGGCGACGCTGCCGGCGAGATCGCGGTCGATGCGCAGGCCGGCTGGAGCGAGTCGCTGCGCGAGCGCTACGCCGATCGCGTGATCGCCGCGATCGCGCGGCACGCCCCCAACCTGCAGGACAGCATCCTCGGACGCCGCGTGCTGTCGCCCGCCGACCTGGAGCGGCTGAACATCAACCTGGTGGGCGGCGATCCCTACGGCGGCGACTGCAGCCTCGACCAGTCCTTCCTGTGGCGCCCGCTTCGCGGTACCCGCAACCACCAGACCCCGATCGAGCGCCTGTGGCACATCGGCGCGTCCACGCACCCGGGGCCGGGGCTGGGCGGCACCTCGGGATTCCACGTGGCGCAGTTGCTGGGGCGGGCCTGAGCCGCGCGCCGGCCGCGGCGACGAGCCACCGCATCCGAATCATCGACACCATCCGAACGAGGAGAGCAGCATGAACAACCAACTCCAGGACTTTGCCGCAGCGCTGGCATCCGGCACGATCCGCGTCGTCGACCTGACGCAGACCCTGAACGAGTCCTTCCCGCCGCTGCAACTGCCCCCGCAGTTCGGCCAGGTCTGGGGATTCAAGCGCGAGCGCATCAGCCACTACGACGAGCAGGGCCCCGCGTGGTACTGGAACAACTTCTCCTGCGGCGAACACACGGGCACCCACTTCGACGCGCCTGCCCACTGGGTCACCGGCAAGGACCACGCCGCCAATACCGTCGACACCATCCCGCCGCAGCGCTTTCTCGCGCCGGCCTGCGTGGTCGACGCCAGCGCCGAGGTCGCCGCCAATCCGGACTGGCTGCTCACCGTCGAATTCCTGCAGGCCTGGGAGTCCAGGCACGGGCGCATCGCCGCGGGCTCCTGGCTGATCTTTCGCACCGACTGGTCGCGCCGCGTCAGCGATCCGGCGTCCTTCCTGAACATGCGCGAGGACGGAGCCCATACCCCCGGGCCGACCCAGCAGACCGTGGAATGGCTGATCCACGAGCGCGACGTGCAGGGATTCGGCGTGGAGACCATCAACACCGACGCGGGCCAGTCCTACGCATGGCCTGTGCCCTATCCCTGCCACACGCTGATGCATGGGGCCAACAAATACGGCTTGCAGTGCCTGAAGAACCTCGAGCAGTTGCCGCCGCGGGGCGCAATGATCCTCAGCGCGCCCCTGAAGATCGAGCAGGGCTCGGGCTCGCCCTTGCGCGTGCTGGCGCTGGTGCAGTCATGAAATCACCTACCTGACCCGGGCGCGGCAGGGTCAGCGTCGAACCGATACAAGGACCAGACAGGGAGAACAAGGACATGACCATGAAGACCAAGCTTGCCGTGGTGTGCGCGGCGCTCGCGTGCGGTCTGGCCGTGCCGACGGCGCAGGCGGGCAACCTGGAGCCCGCGGGGATCAACCTGGGGGGCACGAGCTTTTTCGACGGTTTCGGCGCGACCAAGCCGGGTCTGGCCTACCTGGGCTACTACCAGTACCAGCACTACAACCGCATCGACGACAACAGCGGCAATGCGTCGGGGGGGTTCACGAACCCGAACATCGACGTGTTCCTGATGCTCAACCAGCTGGCCTACACGACCAACAAGACCTTCTTCGACGGCAGCGCGCACCTGGGTTTCACCGGGCTGCTGCCGCTGCTGCACTTCAACAGTTCCTTCGCCGCGAACTCGCCGAACAAGCTGAGCACGCAGGACGGCGTGGGCGACCTCACGCTGGGTGCGTACCTGCAGTTCAACCCGGTGATCAGCGGCGGGCGTCCGGTGTACTCGCAGCGCGTGGAGTTGGACGTGATCGTGCCGAGCGGCCAGTACAGCTCGTCGAGCGACATCAACCCGGGCTCGGGCTTCTGGTCGATCAACCCGTACTGGTCGGGCACGGTGCTGCCGACGCCGAAGACCGAGATCAGCTGGCGCCTGAACTACCTGTACAACTTTTCCAACAACAATCCGCGCGACCCGGCGCACCTGGGGCTGACGAGCAGCAAGGCCGGACAGGCGGCGTGGGTGAACTTCACGGCCTCGTACGCGGTGAACCCGCAACTGCACGTGGGCCTGAACGGCTACTGGTTCCAGCAGCTGACCAGCGACAGTTACAGCTGGGCGCCCGGTTCGACCCCGCCGGCGGTAACCTACGGCGATACCGGAAAGTCCGAGGTGCTGGCGATCGGCCCCGGCCTGTTCTGGCAGGCCAGCGCGAAGAACATGTGGTACGTGAACCTGTACGATCAGGTGCAGGCGAAGAATCGCCCCCGGGGCACCGTGCTGAACGTGCACTGGGTCCATCCGTTCTGAGCCCGGACGAGACTCGATGGCTGAAAGGTCGTTCGCTCGCGAGGTCGAGCAACTGCGCGTACCGGCCGGCAGCACCTTCCGCGGCGAGGGCATCCTGGCCGTCACGAAGGCGCTGCTGGAGGCCGGTGTCGGCTACGTCACCGGCTACCAGGGTTCGCCGATCTCGCACCTGATGGACGTGCTGGCCGACGCGCAGCCGCTGCTCGAGGAAATGGGCGTGTACTTCGAGCCGGCGGCCAGCGAGGCCGGTGCGGCCGCCGCGCTGTCGGCGTCGGTGCACTATCCGGTGCGCGGCGCGGTGACCTGGAAGTCCACGGTCGGCACCAACGTGGCCAGCGACGCGCTGGCGAACCTGGCCTCCGGGGGAGTCACCGGAGGTGCGCTGGTCATCGTCGGCGAGGACTACGGCGAAGGGTCCTCGATCATGCAGGAGCGCACCCACGGCTTCGCGATGAAGTCGCAGATGTGGCTGCTCGACCCGCGACCGAACCTTCCTTCGATCGTGAAGGCGGTGCACGACGGTTTCGAGTTGTCCGAGGCCAGCAACACGCCGGTGTTCCTGCAGTTGCGCATCCGCTCGTGCCACCTGCACGGCAGCTTCGTCACGTCGGAGAACCGCCGCCCGGGCTTCTCGCTCAAGCAGGCGCTGGAGCAGCCGCGCCGCGACCTCGACCGCATCGTGCTGCCGCCGGCGTCGTTCCTGCACGAGAAGGAGAAGGTCACCAGGCGCTGGCCCGCCGCGGTGCGCTTCATCGAACAGCGCGGCCTCAACGAATTCTTCGACGGCGACATCGAGCACATCGGCGTGATCGTGCTGGGCGGGCTGTACAACAACACGGTGCGCGCGTTGCAGCGCCTGGGGCTGGCCGACCTGTGGGGCGGCACGCGGGTCCCGCTGTACGTGCTCAATGTCGCGTATCCGCTGGTCGACGAGGAAGTGCTGCGCTTTTGCCGTGGCAAGCGTGCCGTGTGCATGGTCGAGGAAGGCCAGCCCGACTATCTGGAGCAGAACCTGCACGCCATCGTGCGTCGCCGGGGCGTGGACGTCGCGGTGCACGGCAAGGACGTGCTGCCGCCGAGCGGCGACTACACGGTCGCGGTGATCGAGGCCGGGCTGCGCCAGTTCGTCGAGCGCCACCACCCGGCAGCCTTCGCGCCCGCGGTGGCGCTGGGCATGCCGCGGCGCGCCGACGCCGAGCCCGCCTCGGCGCAGCCGCCTGCGCCAGCGCAAGCGCAAGCGCCTGCGGCAAGCGACTGGAGCCTGCTGCCGCAGCGCCCCCCGGGACTTTGCGTGGGCTGTCCGGAACGGCCGATCTTCTCCTCGTACAAGCTGGTCGAGCGCGAGCTCGGGGAACACCACGTATCGGCCGACATCGGCTGTCACCTGTTCTCGATCATGCCGCCGTTCTCGATCGGCGCGACGACGATGGGTTATGGGCTCGGCGCCAGCAGCGCCTCGGCGTTCAATGCCGGCAAGCTGCTGGCGGCGGGCAAGCGCGCGGTGGCGTTCATGGGCGATGGCGGTTTCTGGCACAACGGGCTGGCCTCGGGCATCGGCAACGCGGTGTTCAACCAGCACGACAACGTGTTCGTGATCGTCGACAACAACTATTCGGCAGCCACCGGAGGCCAGGACATCCTGTCGTCGCGGGCGCAGAACCCGCATCGCAGCACCATGCACGCCATCGAGCAGGCGGTGCGCGGCGTCGGCGTGCAATGGGTGCGCACGGTGCAGCGCACCTACGACGTCGCACGCATGCGCGACGTCCTGCGCGAGGCGCTGAGCACCGACTACAAGGGCCCGAAGGTGGTCATCGCGCAAAGCGAGTGCATGCTGAACCGCCAGCGTCGCGAGCGTCCGCGCAAGGCGGCGGCGATCCGCGAGGGCCGGCGCACGCTGCACGAGCGATTCGGTGTCGATGCCGCGGTGTGCAGCGGCGACCACGCATGCATGCGGGTGTCCGGATGCCCGAGCCTGACGCTGGCACCCAGCGGCGATGCGCTCAAGCCCGATCCGGTGGCACATGTCGACGAACAGTGCGTGGCCTGCGGCCATTGCGGCGAGGTGGCCGACGCGGCGATCCTGTGCCCGTCCTTCTACCGGGCCTACAAGGTCCACAACCCGGGAGCCTGGGAGGCGCGCTGGCGGCGCGCGCAGGCGGCGCTCGTGGGCTGGCTGCAGCGCCGTGCGAGGGCGCGGCGCATGCGCCTCGAGCTGTACCCCGCGGAGGCGCCGAAATCATGAGTGCGCAAGCGAGCGGACAGGCGAGCGAACAGGCGAGCGCGCCAGGCACGGAGTCGCCGCGCGGCGCGCCGATCAACATCGCCGTGATGGCCCTGGGCGGCCAGGGCGGCGGTGTGCTGGTTGACTGGATCGTCGCGCTGGCCGAGGCGCGCGGCTGGATCGCGCAGGCGACGTCGGTGGCCGGCGTCGCGCAGCGCACCGGCGCGACGATCTACTACCTCGAACTGGTGCCGCCCGATCCGCAGGGGCGCACGCCGGTGCTGGCGCAGATGCCCGTGCCGGGTGATGTCGACGTGCTGATCGCGGCCGAACTGATGGAGGCAGGCCGCGCCGCGCTGCGCGGTTTCGTGACGCCGGCGCGGACCACGGTGATCACGAGCACGCACCGCGCCTTCTCCGTGGACGAGAAGACCGTGGCCGGCAACGGCGTGGCCGACGGCGAACGCGTGCTCGAGCAGGTGCGCGCCAGCGCGCGGCGCCTCGTCGCGGCCGACATGCAGGCGCTGGCGGTGGCGGCCTCCAGCGTGATCTCGGCGAGCCTGTTCGGGGCGCTCGCCGGCAGTGGCGCGCTGCCGTTCGCGGCCGCGGACTTCGAGATCGTGGTGCGCGACAGCGGGGTCGGCGTCGAAGCCAGCCTGCGCGCGCTGCGCGCCGGGCGCGACGCGGCCGCCGCGGCCGCGCCGCCGCGGGTGCTCGGGCCGGATCGCATGGTCACCGCGCCGCGCGCGCTACCCGAACGCGCGGCCAGCCCGCTGCTGCAGCCGCTGCTCGAGCATATCCGCCGGGACTTTCCGGCTCCGGCCTGGGACATGCTTGGTGAGGGCCTGCAGCGCGTCGTCGACTTCCAGGACCTGGACTACGGTCGGCAGTACCTGCAGCGGGTCGCCCACATCGCCGCGCTCGACACCGGGGATGCGGCGCGCCAGGCGGACCATGCGCTGACCCGCGAGGCCGCGCAGTGGATCGCGGTGGCGATGGCCTACGACGACGTCATCCGCGTCGCCGAACTGAAGTCGCGCGAGGAACGCTTCGCGCGCATTCGTGGCGAGGTGGGGGTCGGCGCGCACGAGCCGGTGGGCGTCGAGGATTTCCTGCATCCGCGGCTGGAGGAGCTTTGCGGGCTGCTGCCGCGGCGCCTGGGCGGTCGCGTGCTGGAGTCGCCTGCGGCGCAGCGCGTGGCCGGCGCGTTGCTGCGCAAGGGACGCCGCCTGCGCAGCTCGCAGTTGTGGGGTTACCTGCAGCTGCGCCTGCTTGCCGGAATGCGGCGCTGGCGCCGCGCGAGCCTTCGCCACGCGCAGGAGTGCGAGCACCTGCAACAGTGGCTGGACAGCGTGCAGCGCGTGGCGCGCGACGACTATGCGCTGGCGGTGGAGATGCTGCGCTGCCGGCGCCTGGTCAAGGGATACTCGGACACTCACGCGCGCGGCAGCGGGCGCTTCGACCGCCTGCTCGCGGCGGCCCGCGGGCTGCATGGCAGTGCGCAGGCGGCGCAGCGCGTGGCCGAGCTGCGCCGGATCGCGTTGTCCGAGGCCGGCGGCTCGCGCTTCGACGACGCCTTGCGGGCCCTGGGTTGAGGTACCCCCGCCGGCGGCTGCCTCAGGCGCCGCTGCGCATGCGCATGGCCGCGGTGTCGCGCGGCAGTTCGCCGAATCGCTGCCGGTAGTACGCGGAAAAGCGCCCGAGGTGGCCGAATCCGCATTCCAGCGCGACATCGGTGATCGACGCGTCGTCACGCCCGCTCAGGCGCTGGCGTGCCACGTCCAGCCGCAGGTTGCGCAGCCAGGCCATCGGGCCCAGCCCGTAATGGCGTCTCCAGTACAGATGCAGCGTGCGCGGGCTGACGCCGGCTGCGCGCGCCAGATCCTCCAGCGCGATCGGCGCGCAGATGCGCGAGCGCGCATAGTGTTCCACGGTCGGCAGCAGGTCGGCCCGCGCGCAGGCCGGACGCAGCGGCAGCGCGGGGCAACGCGGCAGCGGCTCCTGGGTCGCGCCGTGCTGCAGCGTGAGCAGGAACACGGCGATCCCCAGTTCGTTGTATTCCTGCCAGGCGGGATGGGCCTCGTCGGGAGTCCCGCGGTCCCCGGCGACGTCGATGATCGCGCGCAGCAGGCTGTTCCAGGTCCGGCTCGGCGCACCGTCGATGCGGGTGATCGGCGCCGGGATTCCGGAGCGCTCGAAGCCAGGCCCGCGCCATGCGCCGATGGCCGCGTGGCGCAGCAGCGCGTTGGGCACGCGGATGATGAGCTGCTCGCAGCCCCGGCTCCACAGCACGCGCAGGCGCTGGCGCGGCGACACGAGTGCCGATTGCCCCGGAACGAGGCGCGCGCGATGTCCGTCGCAGTCGATCTCGGTCTCGCCTCGCAGCGGAACCTGCACCAGCGAGAAATCGTCGAAGTGATGCGGCTCGACCTCGACCTCGGGGCCGTAGCGCAGCAGCATCAGGCGCAGGCGCGGGGTCTCGATCGTGAACAGCGCCGCGTCGACGTCGCCGTCGCCCCAGCGAAGCTCGTGGTCGGAGATCGCACTGCGCAGGTAAGGCTGCGACTCACGCAGGTCGGCGCAGCGAAACACCGGATGCCCGTACATCCTGGATGCGTCGACGACATCGGCCCCCCGGCCATCGGGGTGTGAATACCTTTCCATCTCATGCTCCGGCGATTCGCCTGAACACACCCTGGCGCCGGCTGCGCGCTGTCCGGGCACGATGCCCGCGACGCCCGCCTCACCGCCGCAAGCCCCAAGGCTCGCTTTTTCTTTATATCTAAAATACTTCAGGAATCGCGGACGCGCAATTAGGTATTTGCGCGATAAGCACGTTGCGTGCCAGGCGACTCCGCAGGCCGGCCTTCCCCGGCAGGGCGATCGCGGGCGCGCCGTCCCGCCCATGGTGCCCTGTGGCATCCGATCCGGTGCGCGTGCACCGGATCGGATGCCGGCCCCCGTGTCAGATGAACAGCTCGAGGCTGCCGAGCACGGCGTCGCAGCTGACCAGGTCCACGCGCTTGAGGCGCATGCTCCATGTGCCGTCGTCGCGCGCGGCGAGTTTGTGGTGCACGGTCGCGGCGAACTGGCGCTGTTCCAGGCGCCATTCGGTGTAGACCAGCGCCGAGCGCACGATCAGGTGCCCGTCGCTGTCCAGCCCCTGCACGGCGACGTTGCCGACCAGGTGCGAGCAGCGGGTCGGCGGCTGCTGGGACCAGTTGCGCGGGTTGGCCAGGCGCCGCACGCGCGTTTCGCGCAGGATCCGGTCCTCCCAGTACAGCGAGATCTGCGTGAACGGCTCGGACTGTCCGGCGAAGCGCGGCACCCAGTAGCGGCCGTCGGGGTCCCAAAGCTCGAGCCAGGCGTCGAGCTCGCGGTCGTCCAGCAGTGCGGCTTCGCGGAACAGGAACTGTTCGACCGAGCGCTGCGCCTCGGGCGCGAGACGTGCGCCGGACACCGGACGCACGCTGACGTCGAATCGGCGATCAAGCAGCTGCACGGCGGGCCTCCTGCGGTGCGAGCGGCGCGGTCGCGCCGGTGTCCAGCATCCACTGCTTCCAGGCGGCGAACTGGTTGCGCATCGGCAGCTCGCTGGTGCCGTTGCTCGAGACCATGCCGTCGGGCAGTTCGCGGTCCGTGCCGTGGTAGCGGTGCATGCTGACCCAGTCGCCGCCGCGCGTGGCGTTGCCCTGCTGGCAGCGCGCGTAGACCTCCACGTCGTCGGGCATCACGTTCGACGACGGCGAGTTGATCAGGTTCGTGTAGGTCAGCGCCCGATCGAACACCGCGTCCGGCGCGCCCTTGAGCCTGAACAACTGGATCTCGACCATCGTGCGGTCCACCGCAAGCGGGCGGATCACACGGAACTGCTGGAACACCGTGTGCGGCGATCCGCTGCCGTAGATCACCGTGTTGTGGCGGTTCATGCCCAGGATCTCGCGCGCGCGCTGCTCGCCATGAGCCGCCGCGAGCACCTCGAAGTGGGCCTTCGACACCGGGTCGCGGGTCGCCGCGGCCGGATCGAAGATCCCCTCCATGTAGCCGTGTCCGAAGTGGTAGGCGCGCAGTTCGAGCTTCTCCCAGAACTCGTAGGGTTCGCCGTTTCCGTCCATGATCAGCAGCTCGAAGGGCTTTTCGCCCAGCGCCTCGCATTCGGCGCGGGCGGCCTCGACCGAGGACTGGTGGGTCACCCGAGCATGCATCGTGTCGTGCAGGTTCTCGTAGAACACCTTCCAGTTCGAGCGCTGCAGCACGCGGAAGGTTCCGCCGGCGACCTCGACCTCGCCTTCGGGCGAGCGGTCGCAGAAATTGTCCAGGGAACTGATCGCCCCGCCGAGAAAGCTGCGCAGGTCCGGCCCCGATGCGCACTGGCTGGCGAACACGAAACCGCGGTAGGACTCCACCCGCGCCAGCGGCGCCATCGAGAACTGCGGGTCCCCGGCGCAGAACGAGGTTCCCTCCAGTCCCATCTTCAACGGCGCAGCCAGATGGCTGCCGTCCAGCTTGAAGGTCCAGGCATGGTAGGAACAGCGGAAGAACTTGCCGGCGTTGCCGGCGCCGTCGGGGACGATCTTCGCGCCTTTGTGAGGGCAGCGGTTGTAGACGACCCTGACCTGCCCGTCGGCCGCGCGCACCAGCACCACCTCCTGGTCGCCGATGCGCGCGGTCACGTAGTCGCCGACCCGCGGAACCTGGCTTTCGTGCCCGACGTAGACCCACGCGCGCCCGTAGATGCGCTGCATCTCCAGTTCGAAGATCCCCGGATCCGTGTAGACCGCCTTGTGCACGCTGTCCGGTCGGACCAGTCCGGCGAGCGTGGTTTCCGAGATGCTCATGCGTGTGCTCCTCCTCCTCGTGCGTGTCGCGCGCGGCGCGGGGCTGCGTGGCGACGTCTGCCCATGTTGACAGAGCCGCTCGCCGACCACTAGCCAGCCGCGGCATCGCCTATCCACATCGCGCAAGCGGCGCATCGCGCCCGTCTCAAGCGCTCCACCAATGCGCGGGAGGATGTCCCTGGTCGGGGCCGAGGGCGCTGAATCCCCCGTCCACCGGCAAGTCGACGCCGGTGATGAAGGCGGCGGCGTCCGAGCACAGGAACAGCACCGCGTCGGCGACGTCGGCGAGGTCGCCGACGCGTCCCAGCGGATGCAGCCGGGCGCCGATCGCGTCGGCGCGCTCGCGGCTGCCTGCCGCCTGGCGCGCCAGCGCCGCCGACCAGGTCCAGGCTGGCGTGATCGCATTGACGCGGATGTTGCGCGGCGCCAGTTCCACCGCCTGATTCCGCGTGAGTTGCAGGATCGCCGCCTTGCACGCCGGATACACCGCGCGCCCGCGCTGGCCGAACTTGCCGGCCACGCTGGACAGGTTGACGACCGCCGGCGACGGCGACGCGGCCAGCAGTTCCAGCGCCTGCGCCAGCACCTGCGCGCCGCCCACCAGGTTCACGCCCAGCCCCTTCAGCCAGGTCTGGCGCGCCGAGCCGATCCCGCCGTCGTCGTACACCACGGCGTTGTTGACCAGCACGTCGAGGCGCGCGTGGCGGGAGCCCAGCGCCTCGATGCAGCGGGCGATCGACGCATCGTCGGACACGTCGGTGGCCTCGAACCAGGCACTGCGCGGGCGCGCGCGGTTCAGCGAGTCGGCCAGCGCCTGCCCCGACGCGGCGTCGACGTCGGCGATGCACACCTGCGCCCCGGCTCCGTGCAGCGCCTGCGCGATCGCCGCGCCCAGGCTGGTGGCGCCTCCGGTGACCAGCGCCACGCGCCCGCCATAGTCGAATCGCACGTCCCTAGCCACCGATGTCCCCCTGCGCGGTGTCGGCGTCGAGTTCGCGCATGCCGCGCACCTCGGCCACCAGTTGCATGCTGCGCAGCGCGGCCTCGTGCATCGCCGGGTCGGCACTGGCGCAGGCGTCGCCGATCACCGTCACCTCGTAGCCGGCGTCGGCGGCGGCGGCCACGCTGGTGGCGACCACCGAATGGGTCGACACGCCCGCGACCACCAGGTGGCGGATGCGCAGCGCGGTCAGCAGGTCGCGCAGCCCGGTGCCATGGAATGCGCTGATGCGCTGGTGGGTCACCACGAACTCACGCTCCGAACCTGGCAGCGGCGCCAGCGTGTCGACGAACTCGGCGCCCCAGGATCCCTCGACCATGGCGTCCAGGCGCACCACCTCGCGGAACACCCTGCAGTTCTGGATCACGTCGACGTGGCCGGGGCGAAACGCGATGCGCACGAACACGATCGGCAGATCATGCACGCGTGCCCACGCCAGCAGGCGCCGGGCGCTGGACATCACCGCGTCGCGGCGCGGATCGTGCTCGCCGAGGCCCACGCGGATCCTGCCCTGCGCGTGCAGCACCTCGTTCTGCAGGTGCAGGGCGAGCACCGCGGTGTCGCGCAGCGCAACCGTCGGCGCATTCATCGAACGATGCTCCCCGCCACGCGTCGGCGCCTCAGTTGGCGATCCACAGCAGCACCACCAGCACCGCCGCCTCGACCGCGGCAAAGGCGCCGAAGGCCTGCGCGAAGGAGTGGGTCTCGCCGATGATCAGCCCCATCAGCGCCGGAGCCACGAAACTGGAAGCGATGCCCCCCAGTTCGGCGAAGCCGATGGCGGTCGGCGCCAGGGTCTCGCCGTAGGCCTGGCTGACCAGGCTGAAGATCGCCCCGCCGCTGAGCACCACGATGCCGCTGAAGGCGGCCAGCGCGAGCATCATGCCCCAGCCCAGCGAGGTGGTCGCGGCGAAGGTGAAGCCCAGCGCGGCCAGCAGCGCAAGCAGCGCGCCGGTCTTGAGCATCGCGGTGCGCGAGACGCGGTCGGCGAGCCAGCCTCCGGCCAGCAGCACGACCACCTGCGCCAGGCCCATCGTCGAGCCGACCACGGCGGCGTCGGCAACGGCCATCTTCTGCACCTCGATGTACATGGGCACGACCCAGGTCGAGACCGCGGAGATCGCGAACAGGTCGCCGAAGATGGCGGCCGCGCCGACCCACACCCATTTCCGGCGCAGCACCGACCAC